>NZ_JAWOTC010000244.1:0-1316 GCF_033338675.1 Vibrio sp. Vb1574 | reverse complement strand
AGAAGCTAAGAGTGCTTTTGGATACGCCTTTTGTGGATTTTCTACTTCACTTGCATATGAGGTGGTAATTTCTAAACCAGTCAATGAAAGCACGACAGCGGTGAAACCTGCCCCAATTCCATCTTGAGAGAAATCGGGTAGCCAGTCAGAGACATGACTAAGGGAGATATGAGACGCACCCGGATTGGTATATGCCCAGTAACCACCCAAGCCAATGATCAGCAAAATTGGGAAAATGAGCCCTAGAGTGCCAAACACGTTTGTGATCATCGATGACAAACGTAAGCCGAATATATTTACCAATGTTAGCGCCCAAAAAATCACGTTAATCATGATTAACATGAAAATATTATTCTGCGCCAGTTCTGGGAAAAATGGGTAGGCACCTGTAGCGACAATGAAAGAGATCAGCGGCGGGTAATAAACGATATTTTCCGCATATTGATACCAAACGGTCGCAAAGCCGAAGTTAGGTCCAATCGTTTCTTTTCCCCAAAGATAGACACCACCCTGTTGAGGGTAAGTCGTGCTTAGCTCGGCACACACTAAAGCTGTGGGAACGAAAAAGCATAAACCAGCAAGTAAAAAGAAAGAGATGGCATGACTACCAAATAAGGCGGCACCCGGTATGTTTCTGATGCTATCAACGGATGTAACCGTAATCATGATCACAGAGAAAACACTGAGTTTAACAGCGGACTTGGCGATATTGCTCATTCGATACCTTTAATAAACGAGCCACGAATTCATGGTTGGAAAACCCGCGTGCTACAAGTAAGACGCGCGTATTGTAGGGTTGTTATAAACGGCGGGTATATAGCGAAAAATGGTATGTATTTACCCAAAAATGAACCGAAAACTCAGTGATTTATTTGTAAGCAATATAAACGTTTGCGTTAGTGTATTGGCGCACAAAAAGTAAAAGAGACACACAACAAACTGCCACAGGTTGACCTTCACCTAAGGGTAAGCGTTAAGTTAAAGGGAACGAAAATCGTTAAGGAGAAGACAAATGGGGTGTTGTAATCAAGCGCCAAAAGGTGGAACAGGCAAGCTATCATACTTAATGTTAGTTATCGCTGGATTGTTTGCGGCTATTTTTCTTATCGCCGCTCTTTGGGGGTAATACGCAGTCCAAGGTATTGTAAATACACGGTTATGTTTATCCAAACTTTATGAAAGGCGGGTGGATTCATTTCATCAGTAGATGTTAATGTCCGAGCTCGCCTTTGGTGTTTTTGCACGCCCAACATATTCTTGTAAAGTTCTTATTGTGTAGTGTGTCGAAGAACCATAGAATCCGCGCGCTTTAATTT
>NZ_JAWOTC010000243.1:0-1318 GCF_033338675.1 Vibrio sp. Vb1574 | reverse complement strand
CCTAAATTTGTTTCGGTAACATACGGAGCAAACTCTGGTGAGCGTGATAGAACTCACTCCATTATCAAGGAAATCAAAGCAGAGACCGGTTTAGTTGCTGCGCCTCACCTCACTTGTATCGATGCAACACGTTCAGAGTTGATTGAGATTGCTGATGATTACTGGAATAACGGCATCGAAAATATCGTTGCGCTGCGTGGTGATATCCCACCTGGTGGCGGTGCTCCAGATATGTATGCTTCTGACTTGGTTGAGCTACTAAAATCTCGTCACGATTTTGATATTTCTGTGGCGGCTTTTCCAGAAGTGCATCCAGAGGCAAAAAGTGCTCAATCGGATCTGCTAAACCTAAAACGTAAAGTGGATGCTGGTGCAAACCGTGCCATTACTCAGTTCTTCTTTGATGTGGAATCTTATCTGCGTTTTCGTGACCGCTGTGTTGCGGCGGGAATCGATGTAGAAATCGTACCGGGTATTTTGCCAGTTTCGAACTTTAAGCAAGCCTCACGCTTTGCGGCGCAGAATAACGTTAAAGTGCCAGGATGGATGAGCAAACAGTTTGAAGGTTTGGATGATGATCCTGTGACTCGCCAACTTGTAGGTGCAAGCCAAGCTATTGATATGGTTCGTGTACTAAGTCGCGAAGGTGTAAAAGATTTCCACTTCTATACGCTGAATCGTGCGGAGATGACTTATGCGTTATGCCATACTTTAGGTGTTCGTCCTCGTGTAGCTGTAGAAGCGTAAATCCGATTTCAAAAAGACAAAAGGCTTGCCAAGTGGCAAGCCTTTTTCATTGTCTCTAAGTAAAAGGAAATTAACCAATTACTTCAAGTTCTGTTAGGACTTCTTCTGCCCAAGTGATCCACGTTTCACGTAACAGTAGGTTACGACGAAGCGTTAGGCGCTCTAAACGAGCTTGTTTGTCCAAAGTTGAAGGCGTTGCGTAGTAAGCAGCTTCAATTTCTTTGTAGTGAGAAACCAGTTTACGAGACTCTTCAACAAGTTCTGCTAGTTGATCACGGAAAGGTGTTGATGGTTGAACAGCACAAGCCATAAGTTTCGCTGAAAATTCATCACGAACGGTTGGGTGTGCAGTTGGTTGATCAAACCATTCTCCAAGAGCGCTACGGCCTGCATCTGTGATGGAGTAAACCTTACGGTCTGGTTTGCCGTCTTGAGGTTCTAGTACGCAAGTAACCAGCTCTTTCTCGGCCATTTTATTTAGTTCACGGTAAACTTGTTGGTGGCTTGCTTTCCAGAAGTAACCGATGCTAGCAGAGAATTCTTTAGTGATATCGTAACCGGTTGCGTCGCG
>NZ_JAWOTC010000242.1:0-1318 GCF_033338675.1 Vibrio sp. Vb1574 | reverse complement strand
TGACGCCGCGTCTAGCCTGAACGTGTGCTTCTGATTTGATTTCAGCCCATGTATCTGGCTCAAAGTCTTCAAGTGATTCAAAGCACCATTGCTTTCGTTTTACACCAGGAGCCATATTTGCAGCCATCATTGCCGCTTCAATCAGTAACGTACCAGAACCACACATTGGATCGAGAAGTGGCTGATGACCGTCCCAACCACAACGCATAATGATCGCCGCTGCTAATGTTTCGCGAAGTGGTGCTCGGCCAGATTCCGGACGGTAGCCACGTTGATGAAGGCCACTGCCTACCATATCAACACCTAAGATAGCTTTATCTTTGTGAAGGCGAACATGAACGCGAATATCAGGACGTTCTTTGCTGATGTTTGGTCGAGGTAAGCCTTTCTTCTCAAAGCAATCAACGATGCCATCTTTTACTTTCATCGCGCCGTACTGACTGTTGCGGATCTCGCGGTTGGTACCGTTAAAGTCCACAACGAAACGCTTAGAACTGTGGAATTGATTCACCCAGTTAATTGACGAAGTAGATAGGTATAGATCCATGTCGTCGTTACAAGTGAATTCAGATAAAACACGTACAAATCGTGATGCCAAGCGGCTCCACAAACAACAACGATAGATTTGCTCATTCGTGGCTTTAAATTTTACGCCCGCCTGTACTGGTTTCGCGTTTTCAATGCCTAGTTTAGTCAGTTCTTCAACAAGCAGGTTTTCCATGCCGTTTGAAGTTACCGCGAGATATTGATTCATAGTGTTCTTTCGTTAATAAAAAATGGCCTTAATTATACCTGACTTTACGATCAATGCCTCGTTTTTAAAGGCGTTTTTAGTTTCACCAGAGCAAACAATCACCAATCCCTTGATCTGAAACTTCCTACATTTCGAGCTGAGCATTTCTTTTCCCATTCTTTTAGCTAACCAAAAACCTTACCTTAAAGAAGAAGTGAATACTTATTTACCTTAAAATTGGTATATACCAATAGTAAAATTATGTTGTAATTTACTTACCAATTGCATGTATTGGGGAAGAAATGGGGGAATGTTAGGCGATAAGTTGCCTAATATTAGTGATCGCTAAGATTAAAAAAGTGGAATAAAAGTGACCAGCTTCATAGTTATGTGCTTAACAACGCAGTGATTTCAGCCGATTAATAAAGGTATTTGAAAGGAGAAGGATAAAAAAAATCGACCTGAGGCGGTCGATTAAGGCAAACAAAGGAACGAAATAAAGAAAACTTAAAGAGGTTTAACCCACCATAGCCATTGGAGCCATGACAAATAAATGATTCGCACAAACCATTCTGTCGTGCATAA
>NZ_JAWOTC010000241.1:0-1321 GCF_033338675.1 Vibrio sp. Vb1574 | reverse complement strand
GTTTGGCGTTGACGCTACAAGCCCACTCGAGGCAGGATCGCTTTGATGCGCATTAGCAGCTCTGCAATATTGAATGGCTTACCAATGTATTGATCGGCACCCGCTTGATAGCCATCCAGCATCGAGTTTTCATCGTTCAATGCTGTAAGCATCAGAATTGGCGTAGCAAATCGTTGGCAAATACGACGAGCTACTTGCATCCCATTTAAGTTTGGCAACATCACATCGAGCAACACTAAATCGACTGGCGTTTTCTCCATGTACTGCAGCGCGCTTTCACCACAATGCACAGAAGAGACGGTATATCCTTCATCTTGCAAAACTACTTCTAAAAGCTCACACAAAGGAACGTCATCATCAACAATCAAAACTCGAGACATGCCAAATTACCACTTAAATAAAAATGGTTCGCATTCTATTACTCATTTGCAAATTAAACAACCATAGTTTTTGGGGCTTTTCTCTGTTTGGAAGACACAAAAAAGCCTACTAAACAGTAGGCTATATAAGGCAAAACGGAGAATTTCTTTGTTTACAATCAGCACTTCAAACCTGTCGATTGCGCGACATTCTCAACAATGGATCTCAAGTTCATACTGATAGAGTGTAATGTTTCAAGCTCCTCTTCTGTAAACGGGTGAGTAAGAACCGACTCTGCACCTTTTTTCCCGACCACCGTCGGTAGACTTAGCACGACGCCACTCACACCATATTGACCCGACATCATCGTGCCAACTGGCAACACAGAGCGCTCATTGATTTTGATGGCTTGAATGATTCGAAATACGCTGGCTGCAATACCATGCACCGTATTATGTTTGCGACGAAATATCTCGTAACCCGCTTGCTTAACCGCTTCGAGCAACTCATCAGCATCGATTCTCTCGATATTGTGCGTATCGCAATAATAATCCGCAGGCTGGCCAGCAATAGAGATCAAACTCTTTGGTGTGAAACAGTGGCTTCCGTGCTCTCCCAGCACATAACCAAATATGTTTTTAGGGTCAAGATCCACACGGTTAGCAACAATGCTCATCAAGCGAGCTGTATCGATAACACACCCGCTGCTGATCACTTTGTTTGGCTCAAAGCCTGTATTGGTAGTAATAAAATGAGCAACAATGTCACAAGGGTTGGACACGACAATCAAAACCGCCTTTGGCGCAACACGCTCTATTTTTCTAGCGATCTCGACGCCAATCTTCGCGTTGATTTCTGCGATATCTAAACGTGTTTGTCCTTGTTGAATTTGCGCACCTGCCGTTATCACAACAATATCGGCACCTAACAAATCGAGGTAATCATCTGAGGGAATAACGCG
>NZ_JAWOTC010000240.1:0-1321 GCF_033338675.1 Vibrio sp. Vb1574 | reverse complement strand
TGGGCGAACGACTACGTAAGCTGCAATGGTTTGCTGTGGTATTGGCAGGATGCGGCGTTTTGGTGCAGTTGATCGTCTTTGGTTCGGTGCCGATTGTAGCGATGGCGTTGGCGATGAGCTTTGGTTTTTACGGTTTGCTACGTAAGAAAGTCGCGGTGGATGCTCAAACGGGTTTGTTTGTCGAAACGCTAATCCTATTACCCGCTGCCGCCGTTTATCTTCTGTTTATTGCCAGCTCACCAACGGCAAACATGATTGAAAATCCATGGCAGCTCAATACGTTGTTGATTGCAGCCGGTGTGGTGACGACCTTGCCATTGCTGTGCTTCACTGGTGCCGCGACTCGCCTCAAATTATCAACGCTCGGCTTTTTCCAGTACATCGGCCCTAGCCTGATGTTCTTGCTTGCAGTGTTAATTTACGGCGAGACCTTCACGATGGATAAAGCGATTACGTTCGCCTTTATTTGGGGAGCTCTTGTGGTATTTAGCTTCGATGGGCTGCGCAACACTCGCCGTTCACGCCGCGCCATTCAGTCACAGTGATCGTTTTTTACAAGACAAGCTAACAATTGATGGATAAGCTTGGTCATTATGTGACCAAGCTTTTTTTGTATGTAATGGAACAGATTCAATACTACGCGACCGACCATGACCAACTGAGTCTGATCGAGGCGAAATACCACAAGTTTGCCTTTCAACGGCACTATCATTTGGATTTTCACCTCGGCTTGATCACGCATGGTGAGCAGAAGTTTCATTATCAAGGCTCTCATCACCAAGTCGGTCATGGGCAAATCGTTATTATGCCGCCCGATGAACTGCACGACGGCCAATCTAAGCTTGCCAGTGGCTATCAAGTGAATGTTTTTTCGATCGAACCACACTTACTTAGCGATCTGGCAGATCTTAAACAAAACGGTCAAATTATCCGCTTTAATGAGTTGATCATCTCCGATCCACAGATATTTTCACAACTTAGTAACTTGCACGGACTATTGAGGCGCGAAAATCTCAGTCAATTGACCAAAGATTGTCTTCCGTTTGAGGGATTTAACCAACTTTTTGATCGCTACGGATCGCTGGCAAGGCAAAAAGTCATTCCATTAGGTAAGCAATCTCTCAACACCTTAAAAGATTACTTAATGGCGAACCTAGACCAATCGGTAAGGCTGGAGTCTCTTTCTGAGCTTTGCCAGCTAAGCCCGACTCAATTTCAACGCCATTTCAAAGCGCAAACTGGCATGACACCGTATGCGTGGTTTGCCCGTTTACGACTCGAACAAGGAATGAAGCTGCTACAAGCAGGACAATGCGGTACT
>NZ_JAWOTC010000239.1:0-1322 GCF_033338675.1 Vibrio sp. Vb1574 | reverse complement strand
ACACCAAAGAAAGTCCTAGCTCTTTTTGCAGCTCTTTCAGAAGGTTAACGACTTGAGCCTGAATCGATACGTCTAGCGCCGAAACTGGTTCGTCACAGATGATCATTTTTGGCTTAAGGATAAGTGCGCGTGCGATACCGATACGCTGACACTGACCACCTGAGAATTCATGCGGGTAACGGTTGATTACGTTTGGCAATAGACCAACTTTCGCCATCATCTCTTTAACGCGGTCTTTCACTTCTTGCTTAGACAGTTCTGGATAGAACGTTTCTAGCGGCTCAGCGATGATGTCACCGACGGTCATACGCGGGTTAAGAGAAGCCAAAGGATCTTGGAAAATCATCTGGATTTCTTTACGCGTTTCACGGCGCTGTACATCTTTCATTTTTGTGAGGTCTTGGCCTAACCAAACCACTTCGCCATCGGTCGCTTCAACAAGTCCAATGATGGCACGTGCGAAGGTCGATTTACCACAACCTGACTCACCTACTACGCCAAGCGTTTCCCCTTCGTAGAGGCGCACATTTACGCCATCTACCGCTTTTAGGCTAGAAGGTTTTGACCAAGGCCACGCTGATTTTGATGCGATGCTGAAGTGAACTTTCAGATCAGATACATCCAGAATTAACTTTTTATCTGCGCTCATTTGTTCCAAGCCTCCCATTCAGAAAAACATGCACGCTGACGACCATCACCAAATGGCGTCAAGATTGGTGCTTCACGCTTACAGCGGTCCATCACACGATGACAACGCTCTTGGTAAGGGCAGCCCGGTGGTAGACGCAGTAAGTTTGGTGGATTGCCAGGAATGGTTGGCAGAATTTCGCCTTCTGTATCCAGACGAGGGATCGCCTTTAACAGACCTTCCGCATAAGGGTGGCTTGGGTTGTAGAAAATTTCGTTTACGTTGCCGTACTCCATCGTACGACCTGCGTACATCACAAGCACTTTGTCACATGAACCAGCAACAACACCTAGGTCGTGGGTGATCATAATGATTGCCGTGTTGAACTCGGATTTCAGCTCGTTCAACAAGTCCATGATCTGCGCTTGAACCGTTACGTCTAGTGCCGTGGTTGGTTCATCCGCAATCAGCAGTTTAGGACGGCACAATAGCGCCATCGCAATCATTACACGCTGACGCATACCGCCTGAAAATTCATGCGGATACATGGTGATACGTTTGCGAGCTTCAGGGATTTTTACCGCTTCAAGCATGCGAACAGATTCTTCAAACGCTTCTGACTTGCCCATGCCTTTATGCAGCATCAACACTTCCATCAGCTGATCGCTCACTTTCATGTATGGGTTTAGCGAGG
>NZ_JAWOTC010000238.1:0-1328 GCF_033338675.1 Vibrio sp. Vb1574 | reverse complement strand
GACTTTATATAGGGATTAGGCATTCCTGCATATCTAATGGTTATATCTTTGTTTAATTTATAATGTTGGTTAATTTGTTTTATATGGATGAAATATCTACATTTATGCAAATAACTGGTTATAAATTTGCCATTGATTTACAATTTGTAACGTTTTTGGCTTTTAATTGACTCTTTACTCAAGTACCCTTCGCTCGCTTTGTGACATTTTTTTCACAATTGCATAGGAATAAAAACAAGGAGGGAACAGATGAGTTCATCTGCTTCAATTAAACAAAACTCACCTAAGAAGCCGTTGTTTACGCGCTTTTTGGATACTGTCGAATATTTGGGGAACCTGTTGCCCCACCCGATCACACTATTTGCCATTTTCTGTTTAGCCATTTTGGTGATGTCGGGTATAGCTGGTTACTTCGAAGTATCGGTTGTCGATCCTCGTCCTGAGGGAGCAAAAGGTCGTGCTGCAGACGGCATGATTCAAGTGGTCAGCTTACTTAACGCTGACGGTCTAGAGCTTATTGTTACCAATCTAGTGAAAAACTTTGTTGGTTTCGCACCGTTAGGCACGGTATTGGTTGCGATGCTTGGTGTTGCAATTGCGGAATACTCGGGCCTACTTTCAGCAGCAATGCGTGGCCTAGTAATGGGCGCGTCACAACGTATGGTGACGGTTACGGTTGTTTTTGCTGGTATCATTTCAAACACCGCTTCTGAGCTTGGCTACGTGGTTCTTATCCCACTTGCTGCAATGCTTTTCCATTCCCTTGGTCGTCATCCTCTTGCTGGTCTTGCGGCAGCATTTGCTGGTGTATCGGGCGGTTACTCAGCAAACCTTCTAATTGGTACGGTTGACCCACTGCTTTCAGGTATTACTGAGACAGCAGCTCAAATGATTGACCCGACTTACACTGTTGGACCAGAAGTAAACTGGTACTTCATGTTTGTGTCGACGTTCTTCATCGCGGGTATGGGTGCATTCGTTACAGAGAAAATCGTTGAGCCGAAACTTGGCAAGTACAACGAGGAAGAAGCGGCTGAAGATTTGTCTAACGACAAAATGGGCAACCTAACTGACCTTGAGAAGAAAGGTCTGAAAGTTGCTGGTCTTGCTGTGTTGGTTGTGTCTGCTTTGTTGGCTTGGACGATTGTTCCAGAAGACGGCATCCTACGTTCAGACGCTGGCACTGTTGCAGGATCCCCATTCCTGAAAAGTATCGTAGCTTTCATCTTCGTATTCTTTGCTATCCCTGGCTTTGTATACGGTAAAGTCGTTGGCACGATGAAAACTGACCGTGATGTTATCGATGCGATGTCTAAATCAATGTCTTC
>NZ_JAWOTC010000237.1:0-1329 GCF_033338675.1 Vibrio sp. Vb1574 | reverse complement strand
TAAATTGAACTGCTGAAAGATATAGCCAATGTGATCGGCGCGAAATTTGTCTCTTTGACTTGCACTTAAACAAACAAGGTCAGTATTCAGTACGGATAGAGAGCCTGATGTTAACGTGTTGATGCCAGTTAGTAGGGCAAGCAGCGTAGATTTACCGCAGCCACTGGGACCTTTGATAAATACGTGCTCACCTTGGGCAATATGTAACTGTGGAATATGAATGGTTGCGTGTCTTGAACCGGGCCAGACAAACTGAGCTTGTTTGAGCTCAACCACGTTTGATGCTGAATCAGTCATAGTAAATCACCAAAGCGAATTAAAAAAACACAGCGTGTAAGTGGGTACTTACACGCTATTTTGGTTATTTGATTGCGATTTGAGTGTTGCTTTTGGTTAAGCTAGTGGCTGATTGAGTCGTATCTGTGAATAGGTTTACATTTACCGATTCAGTACTTGGGAATTGGTTAAACCAATCAGTTTGAATACGGCTAAGTTCGCCGACTTGGGCACAATGAAAGCGATATTGCACGGTAAATTCACCGTGGTCGCTGTGCTCTGAATGGTCGTGACCTTCATGACCGTCGTGATCGTGATGGGCGTGTTCATCATGATCATGGCCTTCATGATCATGGTGCTCATGTTCTTCATGTTGCCCCCCAAGCGAGTGTTCAACATGAACTTCTTCAATTTCGCATTGTGCTTGTGGGTTAATCGCAAACAGTGCGTTGCTATCTTCTAGCGTTGCGACTGCGTGTTGCAGTGTTTTCTCTTGCTCTGCATTTTCTGGTGCGTGTTCAAAGCCGACCACATCAGCACCAGGAGCTGTGATTTCGAGCAGCAAGTCACTGCCGTCTTGGGCAATATTAAATTCAACATGACCATGAACGTGCGCACTGTGTTGGCGGTATTCTTCTGCTGTTGCGACTGTCGATAGAGACAAACCGATAACGATCGCTAAAACCTGTTTAGATGGCATTTTACTTTCCTAATTTTGCTGATAAATCCGAGATCTGGTTGATTTCAGATTAGTACTCATTTGACGTTCTGTTATTGAAACGCGTCTATACACGTTGGAAATAACGTAATTGGGTTGTGTTTGAGTGTTTACGCAAAATAAGGCGGTGCACGCGCAGCGCTGAATACTTCTTCTACATGATGCGAGCGCTCTGAGACATCATCATAATGGGCCCGTGTGTATGACGGCACAGGGATTGCCGGTTGTGCTTTAGCGAGACCATGTTGCGCGCCAGCAAAGAGTTGGCAGTGATGATGGGTATGATGCTCTGGTGTGAGGTCGACTTGATGAAAGATCGAAGCAAAATTCCAGAT
>NZ_JAWOTC010000236.1:0-1332 GCF_033338675.1 Vibrio sp. Vb1574 | reverse complement strand
AGCTCTTTGTCTGGCGTTCACTTGCCGGCATTTTCTATACCTCAGACGATATACAAACCTTACAAACGGGCATTGACAAGGTGCTCCAAGGCGATATGTGGTTCAGTCGTAAATTCGCACAACAGTACATTACTCACCTGCGTCGTCATAGCAGGCCAATTAATAAGAACGTTCCGGCAATATTGACCAAACGGGAACAACAGATCATTACGTTTTTATCTATGGGGGCCTCTAATCAACAAATAGCTGAGCAGTTATTTGTAAGCGAAAATACGGTTAAAACGCATCTTCACAATATTTTTAAAAAGATTGATGTAAAAAACAGAGTGCAAGCGCTGATTTGGGCGAAAGAAAATATATCAGAACAATCTATAGTAGTTGTTTGATTTTATAAAAATCGATGTCTGACTAATTTAGTGCATACTCATATTTAGTCAAAAATAGATCATGTTAAAAGTGTTTCTTTTATGAGAAACACTTTTTTTGTTTCTATTTTTAATAAATTAATAATTCAAAAAAGTAGCAAATAACTTTACTCTGTTGTCTAGCACTTAGATATGAACTTGAGTGCTGACGATTAACTACGAATTTAATAATGTTAAGTTAATGAAAGTATGAGAAACATTATGGAACAGTACACGGAAAAGCCTGAAATCCTAATGCTCACTCAACAAAGTTTACAGAGTGAAAACTTTAAGGAAATGCTTTCTAGAAATACAGGAACAAAGATAACGATCATCGATGCTAAAAACCCTAGCTATCATGAACTCATCCCAGATCGTTACTTTTTATTGGTTGACTTTTCAGTTGATACACCTTCTGACACTTTAGTTTATCTAAAGGATAGCAATAAAGTGCTAGGTACTATCATGCTTAATCTGGGTTATGACTTAGATACCGAAGAGCTAGCGTCTTGGCCTCATGTCAAAGGCATATTTGGTCCATTGGACTCTATGGAAAAGGTTTGTCGAGGATTAGGGGCCATTGTTAAAGGAGATAATTGGCTATCAAGAAAATTGCTGGATCAATTGGTAAATTATTACAAAGGAAAAGAATCGAATAACGTTGTAGAGCCTGCGATTGAAGTAGAACTGACACGGCGTGAAATACAAGTTCTGAAAATGTTGAAAGAAGGCGGTTCAAATATGGAAATAGCTGACTCACTCTTTATCAGCGAACATACTATTAAATCGCATCTATACAATATTTTTAGAAAGTTAGAAGTGAAAAATAGGACGCAAGCCACAAGTTGGGCAAAAAGAAACCTCTAGTACTAGGAATAACTGCATGTAATTAAAAGAAAACAATAGATAAAGTACTAAGTTTTATATT
>NZ_JAWOTC010000235.1:0-1335 GCF_033338675.1 Vibrio sp. Vb1574 | reverse complement strand
CAGTTGGTCTTTAGCCTTAACCCCGGGTCGCAAATTAGAAAAATAGGTTCATCAGGTGATTATATTTGGGTCAGTGATGGCGCACATTTTTATACCTACAACATCAAAACCAATGAACTTGATTCATTTTCACTGCTTCAACTTTATCAACATAGCAATAATAGTTATGTGTACATCAATGATGCGATTCTGGTCGAAACCAAATGGGCGTTGGCTACAACATCTGGTGTCTATCTCTCTGAAGGTAATAAATTTGATCATGTGATTTCATCCGGTCAAAACTACATTGAAAAAGTGTACTACTCGCATACGAGACGCGAGATATTGGTCGGCACCTTAAAAGGCGCGTTGATCTTCAATATTTACGAGCCGAACAAAGAGATCGTCAAAATTGGCGGCTCCCACGTACTGACGTTTTCAGAGACCAATCAAGAGTATTGGGTTGGTACTGAGCACGGTTTGTATCTCTACTCGTTTTTAACTGGTGAAGTTACTGAAGTTGAGCCTGCGAGCTTCTTAGAGTTAGAGCTCGATAGCACTAAAATTTATTCCTTACTTAGCGACAACATGGGCGGAATGTGGATAGCGACCAACCAAGGCATTCGTTATTACTCTTTGTTCAGCAAAAAATTTGAGCGAGTCACCTTTAGTAGTTATGACTCGCAAACCTTATCTGGTCGTATCAGACAAACGGTAACAGGGCCAGATGGTGTGCTTTGGTTTGCCGATGACCGCAAGCTGTATCGTTCTGGCGCGGAAGGGATTGTAAAAGTCTTAGAATTAGATTCTCAGATTAACGAATTTGCGTTCCAACGAGGCATGTTATGGCTTGCCACTTCAAAAGGCTTGGAGATATTCCAATTGGAAGGGCTGCAAAAGGTCAGCTTCCCTTATTTACAAGTGATGGCTGGGCATGCTGTTGAGCATATTGCTCTAGACGACACAAACCGTTTGTGGGTATCCAGCGGTTACCAACTTTACAACGTTGATATCGACAAGCAATCCGTCAGAAACTTTGGTAGCGAATGGATCGTGAGTCAGTACTTACCAGCTAAAGTGACGCGCTTATATGATACCGAAGATAAGCTTTTTATTGGTACGGACCACGGCATTTACGAATACGATGATGAACGTATTCGTTTCAATCGTTTCTCGGAAAAATATGGCGAGTCGCTAGATATAGTGACAGCGGCGGATGGCTCTCAGTGGTTTGCCTCTTCCTATGGGTTGTTTAAAACAGTGGCTGGTGGCGAAGCCAAGCAAGTCTTGGAGATGAGTGTTGCGAATGCTCGTCCGGCGTGTTTGATCAGTGATGCGAAAGGTGTGTGGCTCGCA
>NZ_JAWOTC010000234.1:0-1341 GCF_033338675.1 Vibrio sp. Vb1574 | reverse complement strand
TTGACGGCAGAGCTACCTTTCGTCATATCCCAAGCTTCGGGAGCATTGATATCTGCACCAGGCAAGCCAGAGGCCTCATCCAGATACGGACCAAATAGTGGGTCATTCACCACGGTAGAATGTACTTGCCCAGTATTATTGAGCGCCCACTGCTCAGAAAAGTAGTCACTAGCATAGATACTTCCACCGA
The DNA here is from genome assembly GCF_033338675.1 of Vibrio sp. Vb1574. NCBI lineage: Bacteria > Pseudomonadati > Pseudomonadota > Gammaproteobacteria > Vibrionales > Vibrionaceae > Vibrio > Vibrio sp. Vb1574. The sequence continues at coordinate 1,151 of NZ_JAWOTC010000234.1, read as the reverse complement.
GACCTTCATTTGGAACATACTGAAGGATGTGGTTGATATCAGGTTCTGCATACAACACATTCGGGTTCTGGTTAAAACGGGCTAACTGCGCTTCCACTGTTCCAACAGGCACTTGCAAGACATGCACATCAATGCCGGAAATGACTTTGAGCGATTTGGCTCTGCTCTCACGCATCAACTCCCCTACGTCAGACGCCGCTGCACCGGGACGGAATTTAACGAGAATACGATCCACGGCATAAGCCGAAGGTGGAGCTGTATGAACGGGATGAGGATGACTATCGAGGTAAGCCTGCGGTATAGCAAGGCTTTCTGGAACTGCCGCCTGCACAATCGCAGACGACAACAATAAAATCGGCAAGGATAATGAATGATGCATGGCACTATACTCCGTGTTGGATAAGTCCCTTCCTTGACTGAGGAACTCCATTTGCCAGATGAAACAGCAGCGGGTACGACTCAGCCCCCATCAAACCTTTTAGCTTAGAATAGAAGTCTACTGACAAATTTACCAATAAGGAAAGCATCTAAGGCATGCAATAGACCGATAGCAACAGTGAGAAAATGAGTGGGTGCTAACTATTTTCTTTGAAAAAACTGAAAAATGTTTCTGGTCGGTAAAACACTGTAGCCACATAAATTTGGGAAGAGAAGAGCGTTCTAAACGCATTTTTGGACAGAAATCAGTTAGGTCTGCAGCTAACGATTACTCCAAGCACATTAGTTTTTTATTGCGGTTTCATCAATTACCTAAATCTAAGATGAATATAAATGCAAAAGTGTTCTGATTTAGCTGTGAAGAACAGACAAACGTGTACCTCACGCACTAATCACGCAGCAATGCTCTGGATTTGACCAGCCCAACAAGTGCGATGTTTGCGATAACTTCCAGAAGCCACCAATACAACTTAAAAGTTGTCCATCAGCATAAAAACAACATTTTAGTTGTTTATACATGCATAAGTCACCATCAGCCAAACATTCACATAAATAATCATTAAATTCATATAACATTAGGAGAAATAGACTTTAATACCCCTACCCCAATTCTTCGACGGCTCGAATAGTCACAATCCGAATGACCAAAAAGTCGCCAAGTAAGGAATGATTCAAGGTTCTAACAAAAAACACTCCCTTGGCAAGGGGATATT
>NZ_JAWOTC010000233.1:0-1345 GCF_033338675.1 Vibrio sp. Vb1574 | reverse complement strand
TATTTTGGTAGTGTCTTTGCGGTCTATGCGATCAACTTTCTGTGGGCTCCCTTGGTCGACCGAGTGAAGTTACCGCTGTTGTATCCTCTGCTTGGACAAAGACGCAGTTGGATCTTTTTCTGTCAAAGCATTGTGCTGGTTGCCACATTATTCATTGCAGGGGTCAATCCTGCGGAAAATCTCATTTTCGCCTCTCTGCTCGCCTTGTGTATTGCAACGGCATCGGCAACACAAGACATCGCCATCGACGCTTTCCGAATTGATACTTTTCCAAAATCGGAAGAATCTAAGTTGCCACAAGCTTCGGCTATGGCAGTCATCGGATGGTGGACAGGCTACTCATTGCCGGGATACTTGGCGTTTGTTAACGCCGATACTATCGGCTGGAACGGAGTGTATTACGGTATGGCAGCTGTTGTCGTGGTACTCATGGTGTTCACTTTGTTAGTGGGCGAACCAGTCACACAACGTGAAAAGCTCCAATCCGAAGCGGAACAAAGACACAAAGAAGTCGTCGGTTCAAAACTTGTGGCGTGGTTTACGGTCACCGTTGTTGAGCCTTTCCTCGATTTCTTCAACCGCAATGGTGTTCGCGTCGCGATAACCCTGTTGCTGTTTGTCTTCTTATTTAAGATTGGCGAAGCATTCCTGGGCCGCATGTCGATTGCTTTCTACAAAGACATTGGCTTTAGCAACGAACAAATTGGCTACTACTCGAAGTTGATCGGATGGGGAGCCACCATCTTCTTTACTCTCGTTGGCAGTATGTTCAATGTGAAGTTTGGTATCGTGCGCGGTTTGATGATTGGCGGCATTGCTATGTCAGCGAGTAACTTGATGTTTGCTTGGATAGCGTCTGTTGGCCCTAACGAGCATCTGTATTTAGCGACCATCATCGTTGATAACTTTACGACGGCATTTTCCACCGTAGCCTTTGTCTCGTTTCTGACTCTATTAACCGGGCAAGCGTTCTCTGCCACTCAATATGCATTGCTTGCGTCGCTAGGAAACTTTGGACGAACCACGCTAGCGTCATTCAGCGGTGAATTGGTTGACTACCTAAATGACTGGAGCACGTTTTTCATTCTCACGGCCGTAATGGTGATCCCGAGCTTGATCATGTTGTATTCACTGCGTCATTACTTTACGGATCTTTTGGAAAAAGCGCGGCATAAGCACTAACGACCGCAAATTTGCTCAAAAGTAAGAATAATAAACCACCGCACAATACGGTGGTTTTTTTCTATACAAAACGCGGCGTTTTAAGCTTATGGGTAAAGCCCTTTGCCGAACAAGTTGAAGATACGTGCAACACCTTGCGTGAAAATCATTGGCTCAGTGAGTA
>NZ_JAWOTC010000232.1:0-1346 GCF_033338675.1 Vibrio sp. Vb1574 | reverse complement strand
ACTGAAGGGGTCATGACTCGCATGATCCAAAATGACCCTGAGCTAGATGGTGTCGATTTGCTGATTTTTGATGAGTTCCATGAACGCAGTATTCATGCCGATACGGCTTTGGCGCTTAGCTTGGAAGTTCAAGAAGCATTGCGAGACGATCTTAAGCTGGTGGTGATGTCGGCAACGTTGGATCAAGAAGCGTTACAATCTTTACTGCCGGAAGCTTGTTATATTGAATCAGAAGGGCGCAGCTTTGCCGTGGAAACTCGCTATGCTCCGCTTACTGCCAACGATCATCTTCCAACGGTAATGGCAAAAAATATAGAGAGTTTGATGAATAAAGAGTCAGGCTCTCTGCTTGCGTTTCTTCCCGGTGTGGCGGCCATTAAGCAAGTGCAAGAGCGGTTATCGCACTTACCGGACGATGTTGAAGTATGCCCGTTGTATGGTCAGTTGAGCTTTACTGAGCAACAGAAAGCCATCTCTCCTGCAGAAAAAGGTAAGCGCAAAGTCGTATTGGCAACCAACATTGCGGAAACCTCTCTGACAATTGAAGGTATTCGCCTTGTGGTGGATTCTGGTTTGGAGCGCGTTGCGCGTTTTGACTTGAAAAATGGCCTTACACGATTGGAGCAAACGCGTATTGCTCAATCGTCTGCCATCCAGCGAGCTGGTCGTGCTGGTCGGATTGAAGAGGGGATTTGCGTTCGCCTCTATTCAGAAAGTCAACTCAAGCAACAGCCACAAGTGCCACAACCTGAGATTTTGCATTCCGATCTTGCGAGCTTGGTAATGGAGCTGGCGTTTTGGGGGACGACCGATATTCATGAGCTAAAATGGCTCGATATTCCTTCTGCTGCCGCGCTGCAACAAGCTAAGCAGTTGTTGTTTTCATTAGGGCTTATTACCGAGCAAGGACAACTGACTGCGGAAGGAAAGCAGGCTCATGACTTGGGCGTAGAACCTCGCGCGGCAGCGATGTTAATTAAATCGCAATCCCACAGCGATAAGATGGTAAATGTCGCTTTGGCGGCGGTCGCCCTAATTGAAGAGCCAGAGCGTAATGTAACGAATATCGCACATAGCTTGCATCGTTGGTTGTCCGGTTCTCATCCGAAAAAATCGTTGTTATTGAAGCGCGCACAATCTCTTGCGCATAAACTCGATACCACGTTTAGCCTTCGAGAAGTGGATGAAGATGCATTGCCGTTGGTGTTGAGCTTGGCGTTTCCCGATAGGATCGCTCAGCAACGCACCAATCAATTTGGTCGCTTTGCACTAGCGAATGGTCATGGTGCAGAATGTCGCCCTGACGATATGTTAGGCGGCTGTGAGTACTTGGTCGCGATTGATCT
>NZ_JAWOTC010000231.1:0-1351 GCF_033338675.1 Vibrio sp. Vb1574 | reverse complement strand
AAATCACCGCGCCAGTGAACGCCATGAAGTACACCAGCGGATTGCTGCTTACGTTCGAGATGATTTGTGTCGGGGATAAACCGTTATCGCCGCTCACTGTCCAAGCCACACCAATAAACGCGAGGGTTACTGCTGGATACAACAGCCAATTTGGCTTTTTGTTGCTACCCAACACTGCAAACAATACAGTTAGCGCGGGCCATAAATAGTTGACGATAGATACCTCAATCGCTTGAGCTCGCGAATTCGAATACCCAAGAGCAAGCGCAAGAAAGATCTCATAGCAAACAAACATTGCGCCCCCAACTATCAGATACTTCGGAGAAAAGTAAGACAACTTTGGGATGCCCACCACAATCAACAAAAAGATTGAACTTAGCGAATACAACATCGCCGCCCCACCTACTGGCCCTAAACTTTCGGTTACGAGCCTTGCAATACCCAGTAAGCAACTCCAAGAGAGGATGGCAATGCAGCCATAAAGTGTGAAGCGAAATTGCACGGATTTCATGTGACCTACTACTCACGAATGCCAAAGGAAACTTCAGCTTAACTCAAAAATGATCCGCTTCAACGTACTGTTTTATAAATTTCAGTATAAAAATGATTCTGTTATGCGTTTGGAGTCGATATGAAACACTTTCTACCATCGAGCGTCATGCTGACACCTTTTGTGGTCCGCTACTATGATGAAGAAGACGACGATCAAGAAATCGTCGAAACTAAGGCAAATGCTCAATCTCAATCCCCAAATATAAAAGAGCAACAAACGGAAATATCAGACTAAAGGAATCTTAAAATGAAAAAAGTCGCAGTTATTTTGAGTGGCTCAGGTGTTTATGATGGTTCAGAGTTACATGAAGCCGTGCTAGCCCTGCACGCCATCGAAAAAGCTGGTGCTACTTGGCATTGCTTCGCTCCAAACATTGATCAATTACACGTCATCAATCATCTCACTGGCGAAGAAATGGATGAGCCACGCAACGTGCTCGTTGAAGCGGCACGCATAGCGCGTGGAAACATTGAGGATGTGGCTAGACTGAACGTTGAAGACTTTGATGCGCTATTGTTACCAGGTGGCTTTGGTGCAGCAAAAAATCTGACTGACTTTGCCGTTTCTGGCGCGGAATGCTCGATTAATACACACGTTGCACAAGCTTGCCGTGCGTTCGCAAATGCCAACAAGCCTGCCGGTTACCTCTGCATTGCCCCTGTCATTATTCCTATGATTTACGAACATGGCGTAAAAGGCACAATAGGTAATGATGACGCAACCGCAGCTGCGTTTCACCAAATGGGTGGAGAGCACGTTGAATGTAACGTAGATGAGTATGTGTTTGACGAGAAACAC
>NZ_JAWOTC010000230.1:0-1351 GCF_033338675.1 Vibrio sp. Vb1574 | reverse complement strand
TGAGGCATTTTACAGCGCCGACAAATCTCGTAATAAAAGCACCAGCGGCTTTGGTTTAGGACTTGCTATCGTAAGACAAATTATGGAATTGCAACGCGGCGATGTTTCTATTTCACACAGTCCTCTTGGTGGCGCCTGCTTCACCGTATCTCTGCCTAAATAACGGGCGAACAACGATAAAAGTTAAAGCGCAGTTCGCTTAGTTTCTGCGCTATTTTCTTCCTCATCCGCTCTTATTACATAAGACGACATTTCGATACAATCCATAGACAGAGACAAGTAATAAAACAGTGTACATTTAATCCATCAATTCACAGAGATAATGGATTCACCCCATGTATAAACCACTTTTACTCGTTGTCCTTTCTTCCTCACTTGCAGCATGTGCTTACAACCAAAAGCCTGTTGTAGACATGACGAATGTTGACCAAGCGCAATACGAACAAGATTTTGCCTACTGCCAAGGTTACGCAGAGAAAGTCGACAAAACAGAAGCTGCTAAATCTGACGCAACCAATGGTGCAATGACTGGCGCATTAATCGGTGCCGCGGCAGGTGCTCTTGAAGATGGTATTGGCGGTGCAGCTGTTGGCGCAGTAGCTGGCAGTGCAGTCGGTGCTGGTGCAGGCGCTTTAGGTGGCGCGAATGATTCCACCAAAACACAAGCTCTCGTGCTACGCAAATGCCTACAAAATAAAGGTTACACCGTTTACGACCTTGATTAAGCATTAGTCTAAACCACACAACCAAAGTACTTACTCATCAAATCAAACGTGACGTTTTTTGCTTGCACCCATATTCACAAATGTTTCACGTCTAACCGATTAGTCTCAGATCGCAATTTGGTGCATTTCGGTACTAACACACATCAATCAACCAATAATAAGAATTAAGGCCCAATTTTGAAGCCAGGTAAAACAGGAATTCGCCGAGTCATGGATGCGACCGGTTACTCAATTAAAGGACTAAAAGCCGCGTGGACTCATGAAGCCGCTTTTAGACAAGAACTCGTACTGACTTTGGTTCTTTCTATCAGCGCATTTTTTCTGCCAGTTACCACGCTTGAACGTGTATTGATGATCAGCAGCCTATTGCTGATTTTAATCGTCGAACTTATTAATTCCGCCGTAGAAGCGGTTGTCGACCGTGTCAGCGATGACTGGCATGAACTCAGTGGTCGAGCCAAAGACATTGGCTCTGCAGCAGTATTTGTTGCGCTATTTCTTGCCCTATTTGTTTGGGCGTCGTTCTTGCTTTAGTTTTATTCAAGAAAGTAACTTATGAAGACTATTGATTCTCCAAAGAAAGGTATCCCATACGTTGCCTTTACTGTTCTACTCGCGCTGTATTT
>NZ_JAWOTC010000229.1:0-1352 GCF_033338675.1 Vibrio sp. Vb1574 | reverse complement strand
TGTGGGTTCATTCCGATTTCACCAGTTCCTGAAACAGACATGGTCGGCATGACTTCCAATGTTTCGTTGTATAAGCCAAAACTGTACGAAGAGAAGCATGTTGCGACTAATGCAAAACTCACCTCAATGCTCCAATACACGATGTGTGTATCGCGTATAGCACACTACGTCAAAGTTATGGGGCGAGACAAGATAGGTGGCTATCAGGACGCGGCATCGCTCGAGAGGGAGTTTCAGACTTGGTTACATCAATATACAACGGCTTCAGACGAAGCTTCGGATGAACTCAGAGCTAAGTACCCATTGAACGAAGCGAAGATCAAAGTTAGAGAGAAACGCGATACGCCAGGGCACTTCTACTCGGTGATACATTTACGCCCTCATTTTCAGCTCGACCAAATGGTCTCAAGTATCAAATTAATTACGGAATTATCACCAGAACATTTGGTGTAAGGAAAGAAAGATGACTCAGTGGAAAAATGCCTTATCGGAAGGGCAGTTGCAACAAGCTTTAGAACTACTAATCGAAGCAATAAAGGCATCTCCCAAGGATGCCAGTTTGAGAAGCTCTTTTATTGAACTGCTTTGTATTGATGGTGATTTTGAGCGAGCTGATGAGCAACTGATGCAGTCTATTAAACTGTTTCCTGAATATCTTCCAGGCGCTAGCCAGTTAAGACATCTGGTTAAAGCTGCTCAAGCGCGAAAGGATTTCGCTCAAGGTGCGGCAACCGCGAAGGTATTGGGTGAGAGCGAAGAACTAACTAAGTCATTGGTTAGCTTCAACTTATCAATGGTGAGTCAAGATTATGAACAAGTTTCTGAACTTGCTCTTCAAATCGAAGAACTGAGACAAGAAAAAGGCTTTTTAGCTAATGATACTTCGTTCTCAGACGTGCGGGATATTGATGATCGTTTAGGTGGTTACATTGAGCTGTTTTCTACCGCAGGCAACTACTTCCTCGTCCCTATTGCTAGCATCAACACTTTAGAAATCAAATCTGCTACCTCTTTGCTAGAAAGTGTTTGGCGCCCCGTTGAGTTTGACATTGACGGTTTAGGTGAAGGTGAAGGCCATATGCCGATGACTTACGTGGATTCAGAAAGTGATGCTCAGAAACTAGGTCGAGAAACGGACTGGAAACAAATAGCTGACAAAGAAGTTTACTTAGGTTTAGGTCTGAAGTGTTGGCTTGTCGGTGAAATGGCGCTGCCGATTTCTGACTTACAAAATCTACAAGTAATAAAAGAGTTGGCGTAAGAGTAATTATGGCTTTAACGGTTTCACTGCTAGACAAGTTGATTGATAGCGACCCAACTACCAGAGAAGAAAAAGATTTTCCTGTCAGTCA
>NZ_JAWOTC010000228.1:0-1352 GCF_033338675.1 Vibrio sp. Vb1574 | reverse complement strand
GCTGCTTTGTCAGTCAATCAACGTTAAGTAAAGGGATTCAGAATCTTGAAGAGTTGATCGGTTGTCCGCTTTACGAAAAGAAAGACAAGAAAAGCCCGTTGGTTTTTACCCAGACCGGAGAAATGGTCGTAAAGCAAGGTCGAGAGCTATTGGCCAAAGGACAAGATTTAGTAGAACTTGGCCGATTATGTCAGGGCGATGATATGAAAGGCCAGTTGAAGGTTGGGTGTATTCCGACGATTGCACCGTTCTTATTGTGTGACCTCGTCCAAGAGGTGAATTATCGATTCCCTCAGCTAAACCTTCTATTAAGAGAAGACACCACCACCAATTTGTTGCAAGCGCTGCGTCATGGTGAGTTAGATGTACTGATCTTAGCGTTGCCAGTTGAAATCGATGGTATGGAGAGTCGCGTCGTCGGCAAAGATCCGTTCCGTATGGTGATCAGTGCAAACCAAGTCGATTCGATTCCTGTACCGATTCGTTATGACGATCTGCCGGATGAGTCGGTGTTCCTATTAGAGAAAGAGCATTGTTTAACTGAACATGCAGTTTCAGCTTGTAAGCTGACCGATAAAGAGAAAATTAACCCGTTTACGGCAACCAGCTTACATACCTTGGTGCAGATGGTCGCGAACGGCTTAGGTACCACTTTTATTCCTCAAATGGCAATCGAACACGGCTTGTTACACAACCAAAATTTGGTGGTGATCGACCCTCCTGGCCAGCAAGCGTATCGCGAAATTGGTTTGGTTTGGCGCCCTAGTTCATCAAGAACAAACACTTTTAACCAACTTGCAGATGTGGTTTCCGAACTGCTTTAGCTATTAGTATTAGCCTTTACTTCCTCACCATTTCTCTAAAAGCGCACTGGAAACGGTGCGCTTTCTAGTATTTTATTCTGTCGGTGAACTTTGACTTGTAAAATTTCACAGCTTTATTTTCGTGAAGCTTTCATAAAATTGTGAAATTTCACAATGTTAATTTTACACAATTGGCTGCGCATTGTGTTTAACCTCCGTTTAAATTCTTTACGCTAGACCTTATGAATACAAGGTTTTCTCGCTTGCCTCTATATTCATACACCTGTTTTAAATCATATTTCATTGCAAAACTTTATGTAATTTAATTACGTAATAACTTACAAATTGGCATCCAAAATCAGTGCTTTGTTTGGTGCCGAATAAAACTTCGAATTTTGTGTTTTGTTTGTCTAAGGGGTTTCGTTAAACCCTTTGTTGATATAGCTTATTTAAAGGCTGCTAAGACTTATGTCTAGATTGAAAAAGCACTCAGGCTTAAGCAATCTATGGACACGGCCACACAGATTGAACACAAAGTTAAAGGATGTA
>NZ_JAWOTC010000227.1:886-1353 GCF_033338675.1 Vibrio sp. Vb1574 | reverse complement strand
GAAGAACAACGATCTTAAAATGATCATGTCATGTGGAAAAGTTACGGATAGTGACGTCAAATGGAAATCGTAGAAAAGAAAAAAGCGACCCAATTGGGTCGCCTAGCAGAAGTGGTAAAGCCAGTTCCATATCATGGCAGCTTAACCAAGAAGCTATAAATTACACTGGAAGCAATGTGAGCAATGTCGTGTCAAAAAGAATTCGTGCAAGTTCTTGGATAAATGTTTCATCACCTTCTCAACACCAGTTAATCAACTTCTGTTAATCAGTAATTCAACGTCCTTGTGAACTTTCCTCATTCCCTAAGACAGGTTTAATAATAATGATTCTCATTTAACAGTCAACAGTTAAATGAGAAAAAATCTCATTTATTTTCACATTGCTTTAATGAAATGCACTCTCGATTCACGAAGATTGATTTTTTCTTCAAATTTTTCAATAAGATATCCATTTCTCAACAACAATC
>NZ_JAWOTC010000227.1:0-876 GCF_033338675.1 Vibrio sp. Vb1574 | reverse complement strand
AATCTGAGCATGGCAGGAAATTGGTTTCGAGATTTCACTTTTAGTGTTTTATAGCCTTGTTCTGCGACCCATTCTTCTTGAGCCTCTAACAACATCTGCGCGACTCCCTCATTTCGAGCTTGCGGCGCAACACCACCAAACCAACTATAGAAGGTGTCTTCATCCAGTTCGTAGCCGATTTTAAAACCGACAATAGCACCGTTTTTCTCAGCCACTAGGATTAGGCTGTTTTTGTCTCCAAGACGCTGTGACATCGAATCTAAGGTTTCTCCGTTGGCAAACTCTTTCACTCGAGTGACCACTTGAAGTGCCTCTTCCAACGTGCCTTCACGAATCAGCATTGTCATTGTTCTCTTCTCCAGAAATAAATATACCCAAGCACCTTGGATTTTTTGGGATATACAAGCCTTTTGTAATCCGCCTGAGGTTACTTGGGTATATGCAGACGAACAACTATTGTCGGTCTGGTTTTTCTCACTGAGCGATAATTACTCTTCTGTCGCTTCTCGAGCCATCTTTAGGTGCTGAGCGGCTTGTGCATTCTCTTCCGCTAACCACTCTGCTACGTCTTTTGCAAAGTAAGTCAGGATGCCATCGGCGCCCGCACGCTTAAAGCACAGTAGTGATTCCATTACTGTCTCGCGCTCTTTTAACCAGCCATTAAGAATCGCCGCTTTGTGCATCGCGTACTCGCCCGATACTTGGTAAGCAAATGTCGGAACTTGCAGCTCGGTTTTCACTCGGCGAACTACATCTAAGTATGGCATACCTGGCTTAACCATCACCATGTCTGCCCCTTCATTGATGTCCATTGCGACTTCATGCATTGCTTCATCAATGTTTGCTGGGTCCATTTGGTAGTTTTTCTTGTTACCA
>NZ_JAWOTC010000226.1:0-1354 GCF_033338675.1 Vibrio sp. Vb1574 | reverse complement strand
ATCGGCTCTTTTCGGTGAGAATTGCGCTTTTTCAATCGCTTCCAGATATTTAGCCGACGTACCAAACAAGGCCACGTCAGCATTTTGAGCAAGGTTCCACAGTACCTTGTGAGAAGGATAAACAGGGCTACCGTCAAAAATGACTAAGCACGCTCCGCTTGCAAGGGCGGAAACGTGCCAATTCCACATCATCCAACCACAGGTCGTGTAGTAAAAAACTCGATCGTTCGGTTGAATATCGCAATGCAGCTGATGCTCTTTGACGTGATTCAGAATGGTGCCACCGACCGAGTGCACGATGCATTTGGGTTTACCTGTCGTACCGGATGAATACAACACAAAGAGTGGGTCATTGAAGTTAACGCGAGTGTAGGTGAGGGGCTCGGGTGAGTATTGATTGAGCACGTTTTGCCAATCTTGGGTACAAACATCACATTCAAAGATGTGAGGCTTGAGATAGCTGATTTGGCATACTTGTTTGAGGCCATCGAGATGATCGGATATATGTTGGTTTTTTTCCGCCATGTCGAAAGTTTTGCCATTGAATGTGTAGCCATCACAAGTGAACAAAATTTTTGGTTTTACCTGTCCAAAACGTTCCAGCACACTTTCTACGCCAAAATCTGGCGAGGTTGACGTCCATGTCGCACCTAAGCTGGTGGTTGCCAACATCGCGATGACGGTTTGAGGAAGGTGCGGTAAGTAACCAGCAACAACATCGCCTTGTTTGATGCCACAATCCCTAAGCCACTGTTGAACACTCGAGACTTCATCACACAGCTGTTGCCACGTATAGGTCTGTCGTTCGTCGCGCTCATTTTCAAACCAGATGGCGAGCTCATGTGGTTTTTGATAAGCAAAACTCAATAAGTTTTCTGCGTAGTTAATATGAGCGTCAGGAAACCAACATAAATCGCGATTGAGTACTGGTTGTTGCCATTTGCTCTCGGCTTGGCTTTTTACTGTCTCACCTGCATTACCTATTACATCGCAAAAAAGCCAGACCTCTTGCCAAAACTGCTCGTTATGATCCAAAGACCATTGGTGCAGGTCTGCGTAGTTTTTTAGGTCAAAACCTTGTCGATTAATATGTTCGATAAACTGAGTAATATTGGCTTCTGCGATACGACTTTCGCTCGGTTGCCATACTTTGCTGCTCTCGCGCATAGGTCCCTCTATAACAAAGTGATAACAGTTTCAGTCTGAGGGGGAATGCCAATAAAGTCAAACTCCCCCTTTAAAGCTTGTTGTTTTATAAATCATAATGTTACGGTTTGATGTAAACAATATGTTACATCAAGCTTTGATTGAGAAAATCGATCAGGGATTGGAAGCTCTTAAGACTCCAGATAGG
>NZ_JAWOTC010000225.1:0-1356 GCF_033338675.1 Vibrio sp. Vb1574 | reverse complement strand
ACTTTCTCCGCAGGAAGTTCGTTAACGACTGGCTGCTGATTGCTCATTTTTCACCCTTGGAATATCCGTTCTGTCCTCACCCATTAAACGCTTCAACACTTCATCTCGAGCACCATAAAGTTTGGCGCGGCCATCAGCTAAATACAGCAATCGATCCATTTGCCTCAATGTGCTTGGATTATGGGCGATAACCACAATGGTTGAGCCCTGAGATTTTAGATAAGCGATAAGACGCTGATACGCAGCCTCTCCTTCTCCGTCTAGATTGGCGTTTGCTTCATCAAAGACGACGATAGAAGGATCACCATAGACAGCTCGTGCTAGCGCAATCCTTTGTCGTTCACCACCCGACAGTCCACGACCATTTTCGCCAATAATGAAGTCGTAACCTTTGTTCTTTTTGAGGATTAATTCGTGACAACCCGCTAATTGTGCAGCTTTGATCACCTTCGCTGGATCTTCTTGTTTAAAACGCGCGATGTTCTCACGAATGGTTCCTGGAAATAGCTCCACCTCTTGGGCCAAATAGCCAACGTGAACACCTCGATCTTCAGATGCCCAAGTCGACACTTCCATGCCATCTAAAGTCACCTTTCCAGCTAAAGGCCGAATGTTACCAAGCAATAAGCGAGCAAATGTCGATTTGCCAGTGCCAGAAGGGCCAATTACTCCGACGGACACACCCGGCGGGATTGATAATGTGATAGAAGACAGCACTGGCTCAGTCGCACCCGGGTGACGGTAAGTGAGCCCGGTTAACTCATAATGGCCTTTCGGTTTAGGTAATGGCATGTCAGATTCGTCTTGACGAACAATCGCATCAATCTCCTTTAACCGTTTATAAGCCGTTCGCGCAGACATCGCGCTGCGCCATGTTCCTATCGCTTGCTCCATCGGCGATAATGCCCTGCTCATCAGAATAGAGCTCGCGATCATCGCACCCGCCGTGATTTCATGCTGAATAACCAACCATGCGCCACCGCCGAGTAAAAATATTTGCAAAGAGCCACGAACAAATTTAGAAAAGTTAGCCATATAAATCGATTTTCCGGCAACTCGCTCTTCAAGCACACTGACACTCTGTACTCGCGATTGCCACTGTTCCAAAAATGCGTTCATCATCCCCATGGCTAAAATAGAGTTGGCGTTTTGTGTCGCTAACTCTGCACTACTAATATGAGAAATGGCCCTAACTTCACTTTCTTGCATCGTCTTTCTCGTCATCAACTCGTTGATCAAACCTAAGCTAAACAGAACGACAGAACCAAGCAACGCAATGTGCCCAAGCAAAGGATGGAGTAGATAGACGAACAAAATAAACAGCGGTGTCCAGGGAGCGTCTAACAAAGGATAAGG
>NZ_JAWOTC010000224.1:0-1356 GCF_033338675.1 Vibrio sp. Vb1574 | reverse complement strand
TTTAGGACGACGTTGACCAAGTTGAACGGCTTCAATTAACTCGTCATCAAGACCGCCCTCCTCAACCGTGAGAATGACTCCGATGATATTTTGTTTATCCATCGCGAGATAAACGGAGCTGTTGTCATCTCGCAGTAAATGGAGCAAATCATTCGGTGAGGTTTGATAATGAGCATTAACCAGTAAAGCAAAGCATTCGCGTAGTAAGTTGGGTTGGTGAACCAGTGCTTGCTTGTCCACTTTGTTCAACGATACGTTCGCCATGCCTTCAATGGATTGCGGCGATAATTCCGCGTTCAAGATAAAAGCGTCATACAACCACGTTTCTAACTTATCATCTACGCTCCAACGAATTGGCTGCTGCATGTGATACGTCTTCATGCCAGGTCGTTGTTGTTGCAACCATTCAATGAACTTCAACGTGAAGCCACGTCCGCAGCCTTCATAGCCATGAATCGTGCTAGAAAAGACCAAACGATGATAATGCTCGGTGATTTGTTTGAGCATCGGGACGGGAATCGCAGCCGCTTCATCAACTAGCAACAAATCACACTCAGGCAGCGAAGACAACAATTCGTCAGGCGCAATAAACTGAATATACCCATATCCAACTTCCAAACGGTCTTTCTTCATCTGTTTAGCATCCGTAAGTAAACGCTGCGCGTGCTGATAGACAGGCTCAACAGCGTTAATAGAAGGCGCGGTAAGTAATATACGCAGCGGCTTGTGCTGCAACAACTGAGCACAAGCAATGCCTAATGCGCTGCTTTTACCTCTACCGCGATCAGCCGTGAGCACTAAAGGACGCTTGCGATGCCCATTCACCACTTTCTCGATTAATGAAACAGCGTGAGTCTGCTCTATGTATTCTGTATTTCTCTGCGCAATAGCAAGCTCAGAAACCTGAGGAATGACTTTCCCCTGCTCAAGCACTATCAGCTTTTGCCATTGGGTCTGCATCCATTGCTCAGCGAAGTGTTGTGGTTGAGCAGTATTTGTCACAACAAGTAGCATTCCACCGCCAACGAGAGAGCCAATTGCCGCCGTAAAGCTATTAGCATCGAACTCTTTTCGCGCGTCAAACAGCAGCACATCACATTCTCTTCCGAGTAGTCGATTTCCCTGCTTCATTCCAACACAAAAGGCATTCTCGAATGACCAATCCCCAACACAGAACCAACGTTGTGTGGTTTGAGTTTGAAGAAATGCAGAGAGAATGGACTCTTGCCAATCGGCCTCTCCTTGCAAAACAACGCCTGAGCGTTGAAAAGCATGTTGAGATTGGCGTTGAAGTGAAGATAGAAATTCAGATTGTGCGTGCATGGGGTCTATCCGATGTTGAACTGCCGCCATGTT
>NZ_JAWOTC010000223.1:0-1364 GCF_033338675.1 Vibrio sp. Vb1574 | reverse complement strand
TGCCGCAGGTAGGAAGTGATATTGAATATTTGGCCACTTTAATCCTTCACGCGAACGAATAAACGCACACGATTCAAAATGGTTAGTTGCGCCAAGACCTTTTCGAGTCAGAATCCACTCGGTACCGATTAACCCTTTGCTCACCAAGCCTAGTTTACTGTTCAGTGTGATTGACTGCTTACAGTGGTATTGGAAGTACACTTCCAGATGGTCTTGCAGGTTTTTACCTACCCCTTCCAACTGGTGTTTCAACTCAATGCCCGCTTTTTCCAGTACATCTTTAGGGCCAATACCTGAAAGTTGAAGTAGCTGTACCGAGCCGATTGAGCCTGCACTAGAAATGACTTCATTTTTCGCGAAACACTGCTGAATTGAACCTGCTTTCTCAAATTCAACGCCGACCGCTTTCTTACCTTGTAGCCCTGTCTCTTCAAGCCCTTTTTCATCGCTCCCTGCTTCTTCAAGCAAGACACGTCGCACAGTCACTCGCTTCATGAGTGTGAAGTTCTTGCGCTTTTTAGCACGGCTTAAGTATGCATTAGAGGTTGAAGCACGTACGCCTTTATCAACCGTCATGTGCATCGGACCGAAGCCTTCCTGCTGGAAACCGTTGTAATCGTCAGTTTCTGGATAGCCCGCCTCTTTACCAGCCTCAATAAAGGCTTCATACAACGGGTTCAGCTTCATGTCATTGCCGCTACATGTACCTAGCGGACCACTGTCACCGCGGTACTCATCAGCACCACCGACCCAAGATTCAGCTTTGCGGAAGTACGGTAAGCACGCTTGGTAATTCCAGCCTTTTGCTCCCTCTTCTTCCCACTGATCGAAGTCGCAAGCATGGCCACGTACGTAAACCATACCGTTGATAGAAGAGCTACCACCGAGAACTTTACCGCGAGGACAGTGCAACTGGCGTCCATCAAGACCATCTTCTTGTACGGTCTCAAACTGCCAAGCGTATTTTTCAGTGTTCATCGGGTACGAAAGTGCTGTCGGCATTTGGATGAAAATACTCTTATCCGTACCACCCGCTTCCAGCAATAATACTGAGTGCTGACCGCTCTCACTCAAGCGATCCGCTAACACACAGCCGGCCGAACCCGCACCGACGATAATATAATCGTAGTGTTGTTTCATTTTGTGTCTCCTAGGAGTGTTTAGAGATAAGGGCTTTCGAAATCGCTAAGTTGAACCAGTACGCTCTTAGTTTGCGTGTAATGCTTCAGTGTTTCGACGCCGTTCTCGCGGCCAATGCCGGATTGCTTGTAGCCACCAACTGGCATTTCTGCCGGAGAATCACCCCAAGCATTAACCCAGCAGATACCTGCCTGAATTTTGTGAATAACGCGATGAGCGCGAGA
>NZ_JAWOTC010000222.1:0-1364 GCF_033338675.1 Vibrio sp. Vb1574 | reverse complement strand
TTCAGGGGCACTTGCCGCAGCAAATGGAATCGAGCGACTGGATAAGTAACCGAGCAGGGCAAATAGAACCACGCAGAAAGCGGCCAGATACTTCGCGTTGTCAGCAGAAGCAATAATGCCTGCACCGAGCGTGCCGATAAGAATGGCGATAAATGTCCCGGCTTCAACCAAGGCATTGCCCGGTACCAGTTCCTTAGCGTTTAATTCCTGAGGAAGAAGCGCGTACTTGACGGGGCCGAAGAACGCGGATTGCGTACCCATTAAGAAAAGCAGCAGAAGTAAGACACCGTAGCTTTCTGTTATAAAGCCAACGGCGCCTAGCAGCATGATGGCGATTTCAAACAGTTTTACTTTGCGAATAAACCACGATTTCTCGTATTTATCCGCCAAAACTCCAGCAGAGGCAGAAAAAAGGAAGAATGGAAGAATGAATAATCCAGCTGCTAAGTTTATGAATAAATTACTAGAAATGGGTAATGCGCTAGAACCAGCGAAAGCGACAAACAGCAACAAAACGTTTTTAAAAATGTTGTCGTTGAAAGCGCCAAAAAACTGAGTAACAAAATAGGGCAGGAACTTTCTTTGCGTAAGCAAGGACGGCTGTCTGTCGGATGACATGGATAATCCTTTGTTTGTTACCAGTTCATGATGTAGTTAGAAAGCAAGTTACTGATTAACTCTTTACCATCTACAGGCTCACTTGAGAAAAACTTGTCATCAACGCTAAGAAGAGTAATGCCGTGTACGCCAGCCCATAGTACGCGACTCGCTTGAATGACTTCGGATTCCGTACGTTGAGGAGCGATTTGTGCGAGTAATGATTCGAGCATGCCTGTCATGCCATCAATACGTTTCGCATGCCATTCTGGAAGTTCGGCACCGTTCATGTTGTGTTCGAAAACCAATTGCCAACGGTAAGGATGTTTTTGCGCGAAATCGTGGTAGCAGTATGCAAGTTCAAAAAGTGCTTGATGAGCATCTTTACTGCTTTTTGTTGCATTTAGCGCTTCCTGCGATAACTCATCTAAAGTTTGAGCCACGGCATGAAGTAGCAACAAATTATAGTTACCAAAAATATTCACCAAGGTGCTTGGCACGTAACCAATCATGTTAGCGATCTTGCGAAGGCTAAGTTCGTGGTAAGAGTTCTCATCTAAAAAATTTTTGACCGTCGTTAAGGTCAAGTTAATCAACTCTTCTCTGGTGTGATCGTTTCTGCGCGCCATACTCTCAAACTGCTTTATTGAACAACGTTCAATATGATAGACAGCTACTTAATGAGCGTCAACCGCGCAATCACGTCAGAAGGCGACATGTTTGGCAATATTCTGATACATGTCAGACTCTTTAGATTGTTTTCATAA
>NZ_JAWOTC010000221.1:0-1366 GCF_033338675.1 Vibrio sp. Vb1574 | reverse complement strand
CACTAAAGAGGCGTGTGAAACCGCGAGGATATCGTCTGCCAGTCTTCCCGTGCCGATTTTCAACGTTGCGCCAACAAACAACCAGCGATAGACAATCGCAAGGCCGGAAACATGATAAAGTGGGAGCGACAACAGCCAAGTATCTTGTTGATGGAAGGTGAACTCACATAGTAATCCCTCTGCCGAAGCGAGGTGCTGTCGATGAGTATGCACCACCGCTTTAGGTGCCCCCGTTGAGCCTGAGGTAAACACGATCGAAGCCAACCTGTCATGCTGATAGTCGTCCTCAGTGTTTTCAACCACGGTATCTACCGTAGGCAAAATGAGAAAAATCGCATTTAATGCTGCTTTATCTTCGCCAGAGTAAGCGAACTCACACTCCGGAGTTAACCAAACAAAACGTGTTTGATGATCGCCGTACAGTGTGCAGAGCTTACCTTGTAGCGCCTCGATTGGCTGAGGCATAGTCAACGCGGTGATGGCGCCTAACTGTTGCGCCGCTAAATAAAACAGTACTGTTTCAACTTGGTTCTTCCCTACCAGAGTCACCACCTCATCGCGCGTAACACCTTGCTGCAAGAGCGATTGCGCGTATTGAGTAACACGAAGCGAGAGCTGTTGCCAATTCAATGTTTCTTGAGGTGTTGCGAGTGCAATAGAAAAAGGGCTCGTTTGAGCCCAATACTTCCAAGGTGGAATCGCACTATTTTCTGTAGAGAATGGCTCTATGCTGAATGCCACACTAACTCCTGCTCAGACAAAGGAAGCACAGGAAGTTCGCACTTTGGCCAACCTTGCTCTAGCTGCGCTTTGAACAACCCGATAGTGTCCAAACCAGGCACTTCCTCAGCCAACTGCCATTGCGCCAAACGTGCTAATTGGTTCAAGCCAAGGCTCGACTCAATGCTTGAGCTGATCACCGCTTTCATACCTAACGCTTTTGCTTTTTCGATCAATTTAATGCAGAAGTCGACGGAGCCGATTAATGTCGGTTTGATAATGATCGCTTTCACGCCTGTCAGATCTTCAAGGCTAAAGTCTTCTCGACGAACGGCATCTTGCAGCGTTTCATCCCAAGCAATCGCGATACCAGTATTAATGGCAAAAGACATGCTGTCGCCTGGAGCTCGGCATGGCTCTTCCAAAAACGTAATTCGTTGGCGAAGAGACGGTGTAATGTACTTAGCAAACTGCTGCGCTTTTTCGGGAGTCCAAGCGCGGTTCGCATCCAGTCGAAGCGTTAATTGAGGGATAGATTCAAGGAAGAGATTCACAAGCATGCCGTCGCGAATGGGCTCATACAGACCCACTTTCACTTTTGCCACTTTCTCACCTTCCATCTCGTTGAGTTTTGGAATCAACTCAT
>NZ_JAWOTC010000220.1:0-1368 GCF_033338675.1 Vibrio sp. Vb1574 | reverse complement strand
GACCAGCCGCTTCTGATTGCCAGGCGTATTTGTCAGCATCGACGCGGACTTGATTGGCGCTCTCTTTTAGCTGCTGAAGAAATTCGCGCTCTTTATTGGCAGCGCGCAGCTGGTAAATACCATCCAACGTTTCTACCAGTCGGTTTTGGAAAATTTCGAACGAGTGGTTTTCTTTACGCTTGAGATGCTTGACCATACTGCCAAGTTTGCGAGAGAAATAAATGACAATAGGGTTTACGAGTAGAATAAATAAGCCCAGACGCCAATCTAGCCAAAGCAGAACGATAGCGGTGCCTATTACGGTCAAAAAGCTGATAACAAACTTTGCGAGTGTCGAACCAACAAATTGATCGATGGTTTCTATGTCAGTAATAAGGTGAGCGTTAATTCCGCCACTGCCTTTGGTTTCGTACTGACGAATACTGATTCGACCCAATTTGTCGATCATTTTACTGCGCATCTCAAACGTAATGGTTTTCGATACCAGTGTGAATTGACGACTTTGAACAATGTTCAACGCTTGGCTGGCTGCGCGCATGAGCACAACTAAAAAAAGCGTGAAAAAGATATATCCAGTTGGGGTATGCCACGCTTCAGGAAGCACAGCGTTCATGGCAGAAAGACCAGAGGCAGGTTTGTCCAATAGCACTTCATCAACCATTAATGGCATAAGAAGAGGGATTGGAACACTAATCAAGGTCGCCACAATAGCAATCAAGTTCGCTAAAATCAGCTTGGACTTGTGCTTTTTTACTTGTGTTATCAACCAAGAACGGCTAATAGTGTCATTTTTCGGAATCATTGTAATTGAGAATAAGTCCTATTTTAAAGTAGGTCAGCATTTTAGCGCCATACGAAGAGAATGGAAGCTTTAATAATAAGTAGGAAGTTAATATGAACATAGAACAATACCAACGACTCACCAAACAAGCAGTAGCCCTAATTGAATCTGAGCCAGACTTTATCGCTAACTTGGCGAACCTGAGCTCTTTACTATTTATGGAGCTTGAAGACCTCAACTGGGCAGGCTTCTACCTAATAAAAGGGGATGAGCTTGTATTAGGCCCATTCCAAGGTAAACCAGCTTGCGTTCGTATCCCAATGGGACGAGGCGTTTGTGGTACAGCTGCAAAAACAAATACTACTCAAAGAGTATACGACGTTCACGAATTTGAAGGTCATATTGCATGTGATGCTGCGAGTAATTCTGAAATTGTGATTCCGTTTTCAATCAATGGAAAAGTTGCTGGCGTATTGGATATCGATAGCCCAAGTATCGGTCGATTCAATGAAACAGACGAGGAAGGTCTCACTCATTTTATGTCAGAAGTAGAAAAGCAATCGGAAGAGCGTCGTGTAGGGAAAGAG
>NZ_JAWOTC010000219.1:0-1372 GCF_033338675.1 Vibrio sp. Vb1574 | reverse complement strand
ATCGCTATTTTTAAGATCCTACTTCCGACCGCGCAGTTAAAAGCTAAAGGGACGGAAGCTGCCAACAAAGTGATGTGGATTTGGGCGACCGTCAATGCGGGGATTCTTGCCTTGTCTAACCGGGTGGAATGGGATGTTCAAGGCATCGAGAATCTGAAAAAAGATGGTTGGTATTTGCTGATCAGCAATCACCTCAGTTGGACGGATATTGTTGTGCTGTGCTGCGTATTTAAAGATCGCATTCCAATGCCGAAGTTTTTCCTCAAACAACAACTGCTGTATGTGCCGTTTATTGGTATGGCATGTTGGGCTTTAGACATGCCTTTCATGCGTCGTTACTCTCGTGAGTATTTAATTCGTAACCCTCACAAACGTGGCCAAGATTTGGCAACCACACGTCGTTCGTGTGCCAAGTTCAAGCATACACCAACCACGGTTGTGAACTACGTGGAAGGTACACGCTTTACTGAAGAGAAGCAGCGTAAAAGCAAAGCGGGCTACCAATACCTGTTGCAACCCAAGTCCGGCGGTATTGCTTACACATTGGCGGCAATGGGCGAGCAGTTTGAGAACATCATTGATGTGACCCTCGCGTATCCAGAGAATACGGACAAACCTTTTAAAGACATGCTGATGGGGCGCATGACTAAGATCGTGGTCCATGTGAAAGTGTTGCCAGTTGATGAGCAGGTGTTAGGGGATTACTTCAACGACAAGCCGTACAAGCGCCAATTCCAGCAATGGTTAGGGGATGTGTGGCAAGAGAAAGACCAACTGCTACAAGAGATTCACAAATAAAAAGGGGAGCCATGTGCTCCCCTGTTTTCTGTGCGTTGCGCTTATTTTAGCGTTAGCAAGTAGTTCACCAGTGCAAAGTACTCATCCATTGATTTAATGCTTTGTGCTTGAACTAGGTATTTGTTATTTACGATAACCGCAGGAACGCCTGTCAAACGGCTGTTTTCGAACTGCTTGTCCATACGACGAACCATTGAATCAACTGCGAAGCCGTTGTAAGCCGCGTCAAATTTCTTCGCGTCTATGCCTTCATCTAGGAAGATTTGGCGAAGTTCAGCGTCGTCACGTGGTGGTTTGCGCATGTTGTGGATGCGGTTAAACATCACAGGCACCATTTGATCTTCAACCTTCATTGCGACCATCGTGGCGAATGCTTTGCTCATTGAAGGGCCCATGTTGCCACCCATGAAAGACACGTGGTTCTTTTGCAGTTTGGTGCCTTCAGGTAGCTGCTTTTTAAGCTGCTGGATAACTGGTTCAAAGGTATTACAGTGTGGGCAGTAGAATGAGAAGAACTCACTCACTAAAGGCTTCTTTGATACCTCAAGATCCAATACTTTGTAATGTTCACCTT
>NZ_JAWOTC010000218.1:0-1374 GCF_033338675.1 Vibrio sp. Vb1574 | reverse complement strand
CTTGTATTCGCCTTTACTACGTGAAATCTCTTTTACGGTTGGTGAATCTAACGGGCCTTTGACCTCGTAATTCACTTGGGTGAACACCTCTACAACTGGAGAAATTACCGTAGAAATCGCCAGCACGTACAGAGCAGTTTGAGGGGCTACCGCAAACGCCGTCAGCATTGGTAACCCTGACGTAATATCCGGCGTAAACTTCACTTCCGCATCCACCATTCTGCTGGTCATGTTTGCAATACCACGAATTTGCATTTCACCAGCTAGCGCATCCATCACAATATCATTAGTGATAAACACACCATCTTGGATTTTGCCTGTACCCGTGATGGAGTTGAACGCCATGCCTTTGTCGAATACGTCGGTAAAATCGAGCTGCATCTTACGAATGATGGAGTCCAAGCTAAATAGGCCAAGCAAACGGGCCGCGCCGCTGACTTCACTCACGACCCCTTTGCCAAACTCCGTCGAGACATTCCCCTGCAAGGTTGGTGTCTTCATCGACCAAGGCGCACCATCCCAATTCATATTGGCGTTGATCTCAAATGGCGCTTGCTGGATCCCAGACGTGATACCAAAACGCTCCATCAGATCCGTGTTGTTATCGCCTTTCATTTTTAACGTCAGATTGGAATGGCTACGATCTTTGGTCAGTTCCCACCAACCATTCATATCGATGCGGTTTTTGCCGCTACTGAAGGTAATGTTTTTCCACTCCAAACGATCATCTTGACGCTGTAAGTCGACATTCACTTTGCCAACCTTGTAACCTTGCAACCAAAAATCGTCGATGTTCAACGTTAAGTTTGGCATCTCTGCGTGAAACTTGCGGTCAAAGTTGGTAATAAGTGGCGCATTCTGATCTTCACTAGCGAAAATCGAACTGCGCTCTTTGGTCATTTCCTCAAAGTCTGGCAAGTACAAATGCAGATGGTCTAGAGACACCGATAAATCGTACGGTTTGAGGTACGTTGCTTTGCCTTTCACCTCTTGGCTACTCACGTCCAACTGCCAACTTAGGTTCTTTTTACTGGCGTTCAATGCCACATCGTGAAACTCAATGCTGCCCAGCAACAAGTTCGGCGTTTCGACTTCAATACGCGTTGGTAAAGGAATCGTAGGCGTCTTCATGTTTGCCAGCACCGGTTGCGCTTTACACTCTGGCGTATCAAGTAACGTCGCCCACTTATCTAGGTTTAACTCATCTAGACGAATCGAAGCATCGTGCCCAACGACAGGACTAATTTTAAAACCGCCTTTGCCTAACACTAAGTTGGTCGCGGTTAACACTGGCACATCGCCCGAGATATCAATTTCGGTCTGATATTTCGCATTTGGGATTTGCAAACGAGCCGAAATGCTCTCCTGATTCCC
>NZ_JAWOTC010000217.1:0-1375 GCF_033338675.1 Vibrio sp. Vb1574 | reverse complement strand
CTCTTTACCATTGCCTCATTCGGCTTAGCATTCTGCGATGAAGTTTGGCAGCTACTGACACTGCGCTTTGTGCAAGCAATCGGCGTGTGTGCTCCTGCGGTTATCTGGCAAGCGATGGTAATCAAGCGTTACTCCAGCAGTAGCCAGCAAATTTTTGCAACCATCATGCCGTTGGTGGCACTATCACCAGCACTTGCACCTCAACTGGGTGTGGTTTTAGCGGATAGCTTTGGTTGGCACAGTATTTTTATCGCATTAACGCTTGTTGGCGTGGTGCTGGTTGCTGCCACCATGGCACAAAAGAACGAACAAGCCGAAATCAAACAAACCAGCATGTCTGCGGATATTAAAGCGTTACTAGGTTCAAAAACTTACCTAGGTAACGTGTTTATGTTCGCAACCGCGTCGGCAGCGTTCTTTGCTTACCTTACTGGTATGCCAGAAATCATGGCGCAACTAGGCTATGAAGCCAAAGACATCGGTTTGAGCTTCATCCCTCAAACCATTGCGTTTATGGCTGGTGGCTATTTAGGTAAAGTCGGCGTACGTAAGTTTGGTGATGAGAAAGTATTACGCCAGTTAATCGGCCTGTTCAGCGTTGCTGCATTGCTGATTTTCGTCGCTTCACAGTGGGAGCTCACGTCAATCTGGCCAATTCTTGCGCCATTCTGTTTGATTGCCGTTGCAAATGGTGCGCTTTACCCAATCGTCGTAAACCGTGCCCTAGCTAGTGCACACCAAAGCCCAGCGACAGCAGCAGGTCTACAGAACAGTCTGCAAATCTGTGTGAGCAGCTTATCGAGCGCATTAGTTGCCGCGATGGCAAGCCAAGCTCAAATGGTTACGGGCGTGGCAATCGTCATTTGTATGGGTGGCTTGTGGATGGGTTACATTCTGTCGAATCGTGAACTCTCTAAGCACTTCACTACACCTGACAACGCTCGCGTCGTCAGCGAAGATGAACTTTAAGTCTGTACTTCAGTCCATCCGATCATAATAAGAGCCGCGTAAAGCGGCTCTTTTCATTTATAAACTTTTCAGTCCCCACTTCTGAGCAGTCTGCTTAAAGAAGCCTTGTGTTTTTTTTAACTCCACCCAGTGATTGATGTAGTTAATCCAGACTTGGTCGTCTTGTGGCAACAACATGGCGATTGGAGTTGGTCTGCGAGGTGCTTTCACAGGCACAATCGCCAACTGTTTGAACTTGTCCACCAGCGTAGCCGCTTCCACATTGGAAGTCACAGACACGTCCGCTCTGCGAGCCAACAGCTCTTGGAAATCTCGCGCGGGGGCTTCAATCACAATATGCTGCGCCGATGGGAAGAACTCTTTCACCATTTTTTCTTGTACCGTACCTAACGTCGCAGCCACTTTC
>NZ_JAWOTC010000216.1:0-1376 GCF_033338675.1 Vibrio sp. Vb1574 | reverse complement strand
TGCCCGATCCGCAAGACCTCAACCCGCAACAAAGCCGATTAAAAGTTGGTCAACACTATCCTGTGCCGATCTCACTTGAATTGACGACATTAAATGGATCTTCTCAGATGTCTTCGGTTTTGCGCTGGGAAACTTACAAAGTAAAAAATGGCGAGAGCGCCGCCATTCTATTTAATCGAGTGGGGCTCTCTGCTCGTCTACTGCACGAGTTAGTGTCCTCCGATAAAGAAATTGAACAGCAGTTAACTCGTCTTCGTCCGGGCGATAAATTGCAATTTGGTTTTGATGAGAAAAACGACTTGGTTCAACTGCGCCGTACGCTAAGCGCATTCGAAACCTTTCGCATCAAACTGCAAGACGGCAAATACGTTTCTGAGGTCGATAAAAAAGAGGTCGATTACCAATTCAACTACGCCGAGGCAACCATCAAATCCAACTTCTGGAACGCAGGAATTTCGTCTGGCTTGAATGGCAACCAAATCATGGAGCTAGCAGGAATTTTTGGCTGGGATATCGACTTCGCACTCGATATTCGCAAAAACGACTCTTTCCGAGTGCTGTATCAAGAAGAAGTTGTAGAAGGTGAAGTCATTGGTCGCGGAAAAATCATCGCTGCGATATTCAAAAACCAGGGCGATACGTTTACGGCTATTTTAGATGAAAAAACGGGCAAATATTACGACGAAAATGGCCGAGCGATGAAAAAAGCCTTCTTGCGCGCTCCACTGGATTTCCGTCGCGTGACTTCAAACTTTAACCCACGTCGTCTTCACCCAGTGACGGGGCGAGTACGTCCTCACCGAGGCACTGACTACGCAGCACCTGTTGGTACGCCAATTTGGGCCGCTGGTGATGGTGTGGTGCAAAAATCGGCTTACAACAAGTTCAACGGGAACTACGTGTTCATTAAGCACAGCAATACTTACATTACCAAGTATCTGCACTTAACGAAGCGCACAGTCAAAACGGGTCAACGTGTTAAACAAGGTCAAACTATCGGTACGCTTGGTGGAACAGGTCGAGTGACAGGACCTCACTTACATTATGAGTTCCTAGTAAATGGCGTGCACAAAAACCCAAGAACAGTGAATTTGCCGCAATCCAAATCGTTAACAGGTAAAGCAAGACAAACCTTCATGGCGAATGCAAAAGTCAGTATGGACAAGCTGGATCGTTACAGTAAGTTACTGGCAATGAGATAAACGGAAAAGTAAAAAGAGGCAGCATTACGCTGCCTCTTCGCTTTCATCAGGTTCGGACTTAGCGAGATAATCTCTTCCCAACATAAGCAAACAAGGCGTAAGTACCAACGTCAACACCGTAGCGAATGCTAATCCCCCCGCTACTGCCGTCGCTAACTGAGACCACCATTGCGT
>NZ_JAWOTC010000215.1:0-1381 GCF_033338675.1 Vibrio sp. Vb1574 | reverse complement strand
ATTTTGGCTGGCAAACCGATAAGCAAGTCGGGATCGAGCGCGGCCATAATCGGCACCAGTTTCGGGTCCATCAAGGGCGTTTTTAAATGTGTGTCTGGGTCTGAAACCACTGCCGCGATCGTCACTTCAGAACCAGTGCCAGAAGTGGTTGGAATAACAAACAGAGGCGCTGGGGTTCGCCATACTTTGAAAAGTCCTGAGAGCTTTTTGATTGAGCGCTTGTTACTTACTCTTGCAGCAATCACTTTTGCACAGTCAATGGCAGATCCGCCACCTAACGCCAAAATGGCTTCCGACTGAGAGGCGTTGTAAGCACGTAATCCATCTTCCACTTGATCGTAAGTTGGGTCTGGTTTTACTTCAGAAAACACGCTCACCTGTAAACCCAACCCCTGCGTTTGCTCCAAGACTTTACCTACCATACCTATTCGAACTAATCCCTCATCGGTCACTAGCAACAAACGTCGAAAGCCTAGATCAGATATCGCCTCCAACAACTCAGATACGGCTCCCGAACCAGAAAACAACGTCGGCCGTGGAAGTGGCAGCACATGCGCTGCAATTTTTAGCCCTTTGGTGTAACTGCGATACAAACAATGTTTCAACATACAAATTCCTTTTGAGTTGGAGCATTTAGTCTAGTAGATTTTCAGGCAACTCTTCTTTGCTGCTTCACAAATTCGCAATCGAGTCGTTTACCTTTTCTTAATTAACTCATTGAGCTAATTAAGAAACAAAATGGGGATGTTTTCTTTCCTACAGTGACCACCACAATAGGTATTCCATCTGCACCGTCTTTACGATTTACATTGAGAGTGGCAGCAAAACGTGCAACGTCACTTTGAGGCCGAAAACCCTAAAGTCGTCTCTCCCCCTTTGTTTGCTGATGTTTTAGTCAAAAGTAGAAATAAGAATACGTTGCATCATGATTTATTGTCGTTTTCAAAGAAGTCAACCAAAGCAACAAGAATCTTTTAAAACCAATACTCAGCTCAAAGAACTGACGTTAAACAGTGAGCTTCGAGTGATATTCTTATGCAACTAGGATTATTATCTACGCCATAATTAAAATTACGTCCAAATAGCCCACCTTTAAGGGTTCTTTTCGCTGTCGCGCCCTTTCTCTAAATATCAGGCCATGATGTCGGTTTGCGTGGGCTTAAAAACATGTCGGTATAAATAATGAAGCATTCTTCCTCTCCCGATGCTATTGCGGGTTTTGAAGTCGATCTAAAACAAGCGCTCATCTGGGTCGCCCGTGCACTCGACTATGTAGGTGTCGATGACACTCACCACAGTCACCGCGTCGCATACATCGCCTACCAATGTGCTCTAGCCTTAAATTGGGATTTAAAGAAAGCAGAGTTTTGTTACTTTGCAG
>NZ_JAWOTC010000214.1:0-1384 GCF_033338675.1 Vibrio sp. Vb1574 | reverse complement strand
TGACTTACGCTAGCTCAAGCGCTTTCTCGACCTTCAAGATCCATATTCAGTTGATCGTACAACTGAACCAGATTAAACCCGGCTTGCAAGCCCAATTGATAATCATGTTCTAACGCTTCTGGTTCACTCAGGAGTGAAGAAGATTTCAAGCCCTCTTTGGGCGCAATTTGCAAAATAAACGTGTCGTCCGGTGGGTTTGATAAAAACGCCTGCGTTAGCTCAAAGGTCTGATAGTGAATCATCAGCATATCGGCCAAGCCAGAATCAAAATTCTCACCAATCAAATGGCTTAATCGATACAAATTATCAGCACCAAATAACCAACGACCACCGTTGAGAAGCATTTTCCCAGTTAACTTAGACTGGTGCGCAGTATTAATTTTTTGTTGGAAGAAAGACGTCCAGTCAGACTTCCATTGGCTGACTTTTTGTTGCCAAGATTGCTGCACCGAGTTTATGGATTCGCGATACCATTCTACTGGCACGTCTCCGATTTCACTTTGCGCCCTCGCCTCTATCTCAGAGAAGGGTTCTGTGCGAATCACAATAATGTTGCGCGCATTTTGTCGCCACG
This sequence comes from Vibrio sp. Vb1574, assembly GCF_033338675.1. NCBI lineage: Bacteria > Pseudomonadati > Pseudomonadota > Gammaproteobacteria > Vibrionales > Vibrionaceae > Vibrio > Vibrio sp. Vb1574. The sequence continues at coordinate 810 of NZ_JAWOTC010000214.1, read as the reverse complement.
CTTCTTGAACCGGAATCGAGGCTGATACACCACCATCCACAAACTTTTGCCCATTTACATCGACAGGGCCATGGTACAACTTAGGAATCGCACAAGTGGCTAGCATGGTGTGGAACCAATCATCCCCAAGAATCGGCAAATACTGATCGGATAAATTTTCCACGTTCGTAACGGCTGCAAACGCTCCTCTTCCAGCCAAGGTCTTACGCCCTAAATCGAGATCAAGTTTGTAAGGAAAATCTTGGATTCTTTCTAGCGCCCACTCAAGACTCAAGTATTGTTGCTTACGAATGTAGCGGAAAAGATTAAAAAACTCAGGAGAAGTAGTCAGTTCGGTAATGAACGCTTTACCCATGCCATGTTGACGACATAAATACGAGCAAAGGTTTAGAGCACCGGCAGAAGTGCCGTAAAACTCATCGAAAGGATCGAAATTAGAAAGGAGTAGTGCATCCAACACTCCAGCGGTAAAAATCCCTCGCTGCCCTCCTCCTTGTGTGACTAGAGCAGTTTTGCCATGTCTAAAGTGCTCATAAACTTCTATATCGAGCTCTGTATGGCTTTCGGTGATTATACCGCTGTTACGTATCATCGGCTCACGCCAGTTTTCTGATGCTTATTGTTAGGCCGTCGTAATCGCAATAATTCCGAACGACAAAAGCACTGCGAAAACACTGACGACAATGATTAGTGCGGATTTTAGATCGTGTTCCATAAACGCCTCCTTGACCTGTAACAAATTAATAACACCAGTGTGAAACATGTTCAAGATTTGGTTAATTTAGTCGCGCGATTTTGACTAAGCCATCA
>NZ_JAWOTC010000213.1:0-1390 GCF_033338675.1 Vibrio sp. Vb1574 | reverse complement strand
TGCCAATTTTATACTCCGGATAAACGTAATGATCGCACGCAAACACATCGCCATTTGGCTCCATCGCTAACCCCTTACCGCACACCTCACCCAGCGTACAAAGTGGATTAGCGCGCCCCATCCAAGCCTCTACACTGGCTTCAAAATATTGCACAAACACTTTGCCGATATCGTTCTTAATCCATTCATCAAAAACCGCAATCAGGAAGTTACCCCAAGCTTCATCGGCAACACACCAAGGTTCCATGACAGAATCTTTGTGACCCGGAATCAAACGCTTGTCTCCTTGTTTAAGCTGTTCTTGCGGTTGCCATTTTTGAGGCGCAGTGGTGCGGAACGTTTTCTGTTCAACAATAGGAATAAACTGCATTTGTGGCGAGCGGACTTCATCTCGCAGAAAACGGTAAACTTCAAGCGGATTTCGGCTCGTCAGGTTGTTCACACAGGTAAGCGTGGCAAAGTTCACCTGATATTTATGCAGCAACTCCACCGCATTCATGACTTGTTTGAATGTGCCCCGACCGGCTCGGTTGGTTCGATACGCGTTGTGCAGCATTTCAGGGCCATCAATACTCAAGCCCACCAAGAAATGGTTCTCGCTTAAAAATTCGCACCATTCGTCATTCAATAACGTGCCGTTTGTTTGCAGATCGTTAGAGATCTTCACGCCTGCGGGCTGGTACTTCGCTTGAAACTCGACAATTTTCTTGAAGTAATCCAAACCCAGCATCGTTGGCTCACCGCCCTGCCAAGAGAAGACGATCTCAGGTGTGTTTTGCCCTTCAATATACTGTTTGATGTAAGCCTCTAACGTGGCTTCATCCATCATTGGTGAACATCCTTTTTTATACTCAAGTAAGTCCTGTTTGCTGAGGTAGTAGCAGTAAGTACAGTCAATGTTACAGGCAGCACCAATTGGCTTTGCCATAACATGTAAACGCTTAGACGCTTTGCCGTTGAACTGAGGACTTTGAGTAATTTGCATGAGTCACCTTTGCTGTTGCGAATTTGAAGGCGTGATCCGGATATTTGCCCGCGATTCACCTTGATGACCCAATCATAAATTTCATTAATACCGCAGGCTTGTTATACCGCTTATAACCTATTTTCATGGCGCTTGTTGCTACTCTACTTTGGGCAGTTTGAGATAACCCGTATGCGGCGTTTTGGAAGCATTACGCTATTCATTTCGTGCACAACCAAGGAATGCGACTACGCTTGCTTATGATGAAGGCGAATTTTCAACGCTAACGCGTGGGCGAGAAAATGACATGAGTACAACGTGTAAGTGGTCGTTTAAGGTTATCCGCCCTCATTGCCCTTTTTAGGGATCACAACCTAGTGAAATCAATCGAGGTAAATAATGAACAAAATCCATCTCTGTACTCTT
>NZ_JAWOTC010000212.1:0-1391 GCF_033338675.1 Vibrio sp. Vb1574 | reverse complement strand
ATCGTAAGAAAGCGTGGCGCGGCGATAAGACGGATGCATGTGTATTTCACTCACATTCGCTCTTACTCCATCGGTGCCGTTGTACACGACGCCACCAATTTTCACGGCGATTTGACTCGGTGAATCGCCCTCCACACAGTGAGCCGCCGTCAATACATAGCCATTGCCGATGTAACTGGCACCGCAATAGGAACGGTTACTGTAGCGACTTACAATTTGTGTGTAGAACTTCCATTCAGTTGGATCGGCGGTAATGCCGCCCACGATTTTCGGTTGAATGATGTGGTTTTGCGTCTGTGATAAATCATCAGCACTTGCAAACATTGGCAAGACTGCCAAAGCAAGTAACGATTTTGATAGTTTCAAAGTATTATCCTCTTGTTTTTGTAAGCACGATCCTCGTGCTACTCATAAAACAAGCAGACAAATTCAATGTTACCAATGTAAGTTGAGTAGCAAATTCATAGCTTGCGAGCCACTTAAACGCAAAAGTCTATTGATGAACTGAATGATTTCAATTCCACATGGTTTCTGTCACTGAATTACCGTCAACGAGACGTATTAATTACGATGGATTTAAGGGCTTTCGCAAACAGTGAATATGATGCCCAAACCCTTGTTTTTCATACAATCCGAGAGCTTGGCGGTTAAAACTCCAAACCTCAACAAACATCTGGGTTGCGCCGTAATCGATAAAGGTAGATTCTATCTTATCGAGCAAAGCTTGAGCCGTTCCTCGCTTTCGATATTCCGGCATCACATACAACTCATCCAAACTGCCCATCATCACAGGTTGGCTGACAACGGAAGTTAACTCACAAAAGTGACCAGAGACAAAACCGATAACTTCATCACCGACTTTTGCTACATATACCAAACACTCGGGATTATCGATGTAACGAGCAATGCTTTTCTCTTGCTCGATTTCTTCAGCAGTTTTAAACAATTCAGGGGATTGAACATGGTGCTCATCGTGCAAATCGAACATAAGATCGTTGAGCACTTCTAAATCATCAAAACTCGCAGCTTTGATTACAAATGCAGACATACTAAGGGTTACCAAAATTTGAGTCCGTATAGTGTGTTGCGAAAACACAGGCTTGGCAAGCCACAAAAGCGCCTACTCACGATTGTTTTCTGGAGCACCAACGCAAAAAAGCCCCTGTACAAATCAGCATACAGAGGCAGAACCAAACTACGGAGTTCGAGGATCAGGGTTTCATTTGAGTACGACGATAAATTGTTAGCGTCGTAATACTCGCTCTATTTCATTCAGGCTCGTTGGATCATCAATCGTCGATGGCACGGTGTATTGTTCACCATCAGCAATTTGGCGGATGGTTCGACGCAGAATTTTACCCGAGCGTGTTTTCGGTAAGCGATCTACAACC
>NZ_JAWOTC010000211.1:0-1391 GCF_033338675.1 Vibrio sp. Vb1574 | reverse complement strand
CTAGGTTCATCAGTTTATCGAGGTTCTCGTTAGGCGCGCCTGAACTGATGATGATTAAGTCCATGTCGTAAATGGCCTCGATATCGGAAAGTCGCTGATAATCAGCGTGAGTGAAATGTGCCACTTCGACAATCGCGACATCCGGTTGAACGTCGACGAAGTGATCAATCCAATCATCGTCCGTTTCTGTGTCATACAAACGGAACTTATGTAATTCCTGACAAGAAGCGATAGCCTCTTTGAGGGCGGGGTCTTGTATTCTTAGAAACAGGCTTGGCAGTGACATAGAAATGTCCTCTTCACTATAACAGAAACAATGTACGTGTATTATTTAAGCTGTACAAGACAAAATATTGTCAAAGTCTGTTTAGAATCTGGTTGGTTATTAATATAGTGAGATCAACAGCAAACTATATATCCACATCGTTTTTTCTTTCATTATTTGTTGTGTGGAATTGTAATTGTTAGAAATTAATCTCTCTTGATGGTTTTTGCGTACAAAAATAAACGAAAGGATGAGGTGTTATTTCTTCTCTATTTATCTTTTCTTCTTCAATGATTAAAAATTACATTTCTTCTGTGTAAATTATTCACGAATGGTTTCTCTCTCATCTTAAATATAACGGCTGTTTTAAAATAAACGCTTTAAAAATAGTTACTTATAAAGTTGGCACATGCTTTGCTCTATTAGAACTGCAACGTCAATATAGGAGAATTACCATGAATAACATCGCAGCTAAAATTGTACTTACTTCAGTTCTTGCAACGTCATCTACCGCAGTATTAGCCAGTGATAAATGGGAAAAAGAATCCATGGACGCTTGGCTAGATGGTAAAGCAGAAACCACCTTACTGCTTAACAGCAACCTGAACTCTTTTGATATCAACACTGATGTTGAAAATCAGGTGGTTACGCTGACAGGTTCGGTCAATAACGATTTGGAAAAGTCGCTGGCAGAAGAGTTGGTTTCAGGCCTTGATGGTGTGAAAAAAGTAAATAACGAGCTAACGGTAGTGAGTGAAAATAAACAAGATGCCGATTCTGATGCATTTGCTGCATTAACGGATTCAAAAATTACTACTATTGTGAAAACTCGTTTACTGATGGATACCAGCGTTAGTGGTACAGACATTGATGTCACCACAGAAAATAAAACCGTAACCTTAACCGGTAAAGTGAACTCAGATGCCGAGCACGATCTGGCATTATCGATTGCAAATAATACCAACGATGTAAATAAGGTTGTCGATAAGATTGAAGTTGTTCAGTAATAACTAATATTGAGCTTTCACTTTAAAAAATAGGGAGACAACACCATGGTTCGTTGGATGTTTATTTTCCTTGCTTTGGCTCTCGTTTCAGCGGTGCTCGGATTTAGTGGTATTGCCGG
>NZ_JAWOTC010000210.1:0-1393 GCF_033338675.1 Vibrio sp. Vb1574 | reverse complement strand
CGCGACGAAGAATAATTTCAGACCTTTGTCCAACGCGGCAGGTGTTTACCTGCCGCGTTTTTGTCGCTAAAGTGAAATGCGAATTAATCATAGATGAGGGCGATCTTCTGGCTACTCATCCTCAATGAAAAGGAATATTCAAATGAGCCTAAACCATGTACCAGCAGGTAAATCGCTACCTGAAGATATTTACGTCGTTATCGAAATCCCTGCCAATGCAGACCCTATCAAATACGAAGTAGATAAAGACTCTGGTGCTGTATTTGTCGACCGTTTCATGTCTGCGCCAATGTTTTACCCATGTAACTACGGTTACGTGAACAACACACTTTCGCTTGATGGTGACCCAGTAGATGTCCTTGTCCCAACGCCATACCCACTCATGCCAGGTTCTGTTATTCGCTGCCGACCTGTTGGCGTTTTGAAGATGACGGATGAATCGGGCGAAGATGCCAAAGTCGTTGCCGTACCGCACTCTAAAATCTCTAAAGAGTATGAACACATTCAAGATGTGGGCGACATTCCTGAGTTGCTAAAAGCGCAAATCACGCATTTCTTTGAGCGCTACAAAGAGTTGGAATCAGGAAAATGGGTGAAAGTTGATGGCTGGGCAGATGTAGAAGCGGCAAAAGCAGAGATTCTACAATCTTACGAGCGTGCGCAAAACAAATAAGCGTAAACGCCAACTCCAAATACAAAAAGAGCTGCAAAGTGCAGCTCTTTTGCTTTCTAACCTAAACGCTTGCCTTAGATAGGAGCTCCCGCGGAGGACATACGACCAGCGTCATAATCGTGTTGGAAGAACGGGTCAACGTCATCGCAGATTCCGAAATACGGTCGTCCAACCACACCCAGCATATAGGCACTTTGCTCACAATACTCTTGCTTACCTTCTTGATAACCGTTTTGGTAGGCCATGATCAGTTCTGGCGTTGCGTGGTTAGTGCCATCCAACTTAGCTATCCGCTCTTTTGACAACTCTCGTAATCCATCTAAGGCAGACTGTTTCCCGAACGCTTGCCAATCAGTCACACTGGTTGAAGTTGGTAAGGTGGTTTGCGCACAAGCAGACAGAAGCATCATCATCGCGCCAATTATTAACACTCTCATCATCACTCCTTACTTTTCTGACTTGTCGTTTTCTAACGTGTTTTGAAACGTTTTTAAATCTCGACAACGTTCTTACGATGGTTACTTAAGTATAGTTCACACCCTTTGACACCAATCGCCAGACGCTATCTCTTCCGTAAGCTGCTCCGTGTCTTGATACAAGTAAATCCACGCTTGGCCAAATGGCGTTGCAATGCTCTCTCTACGATATTCGACAGGTACGTCTTCAAGCTTATCGAGCGCCACCAAAGTATCATCATCAATCAGATAAACTTCGCCTTGG
>NZ_JAWOTC010000209.1:0-1395 GCF_033338675.1 Vibrio sp. Vb1574 | reverse complement strand
CACCAGAAAACGTTTCGGAACACAGCTTACAAGTCGCATTTGTCGCTCACGCACTCGCGTTAATTAAAAACAAAAAGTTCGGCGGCACGCTTAATCCTGAACGCATTGCTCTTCTCGCGATGTATCACGATTCAAGTGAAGTGCTCACTGGTGATTTGCCTACTCCCGTTAAGTACTACAATCCCGAAATCGCAAAAGAATATAAGAAGATAGAAGCCGCTGCCGAGCACAAATTACTTTCTATGTTGCCGGAAGAATTTCAGGAAGATTTTGCCCCATTTCTACTTTCTCATTCGTCTCACGAAGAAGACTCTCAGATAGTAAAACAGGCCGACTCCATCTGTGCGTACTTAAAATGTTTGGAAGAACTAAGCGCAGGTAACCATGAGTTTGCCTTAGCGAAAAAGCGCCTAGACGTCACTTTACAAGAACGTAAAACGCCAGAAATGGAATACTTCCTTAATACATTCGCCCCAAGCTTTGAGCTATCGCTGGATGAAATCAGTTAGCCAGTTTAGTTTATGGAGATAAACGTGTCGTTTGAATTACACTCTTTGTGGCAAGAGCGCCACGATGATGAGCATAAAATCCGCCGTGATGACCACCGCAGCCCCTATCAACGTGATAGAGCGAGAATCCTGCACTCTGCGGCATTTCGACGCCTACAAGCGAAAACTCAAGTTCATGGCAACAGCTTGGAAGACTTTCATAGAAGTCGACTTACCCACTCGTTAGAAGCGGCCCAATTAGGCACGGGTATTGTCGCGCAACTCAAAAAGAAACAGTCTGAATTTAAAGAACTATTGCCCTCGGACAGTTTGATTGACTCTCTGTGTCTCGCGCACGATATTGGCCACCCACCATACGGACACGGTGGTGAAGTCGCATTGAACTATATGATGCGTGACCATGGTGGCTTTGAAGGCAATGCGCAGACTTTTCGTATTGTGACCAAATTGGAGCCATACACTGAGCACTTCGGGATGAATCTATCGCGCCGAACTTTGTTAGGTTTGATCAAATACCCAGCACTCATCAGTCAGACTCGTTCAGTCAAGCTGCCAAACCCTGCAGAACATCAACGCCGATTAAAAGCCAAAGAATGGAGCCCAGCGAAAGGCATCTACGATTGCGATAAAGATCTGTTTGATTGGGTTATCGCTCCACTCAGCCAGAATGACAAAAGCCTGTTGAGCCAAATGCGCTATCGACCAGACTCCGATTTAGAGCACAGCAAAACGCGCTTTAAATCCCTCGACTGCTCCATTATGGAGCTCGCCGATGATATTGCGTATGGCGTGCACGACTTAGAAGATGCCATTGTGTTGGGTCTGGTCACACGTCAGCAATGGCAAGAAGGGGCAGCAAGTCAGTTAGCTGATTGCGGTGATCCTT
>NZ_JAWOTC010000208.1:0-1400 GCF_033338675.1 Vibrio sp. Vb1574 | reverse complement strand
AAAGTTTTAAAAAAACGCCGGAGATTGCTAAAGAGCTAAAGGCTCAACCTACAATTGATGACCAATTTGCTCTGCTATATCGAAAATTTGATTACACATTAGACAGAAGTGATTCCCTTACAGGTCGTGATGAAAATAAAGACGGAATACGCGACGATATCGAGGCATTCATCAATGCGTTAGAAGTGTCAGAGCCAGTGCGCGATGCATTGAAGCAAAACGCTCGTTACTCTCAAAAAAATCTATATTACGACTGGAGTGAAAAGACCGAAGCTAATATCTATAAAGCAATGAAAATTGGTTTCGAGTATGAAAAAGTCATTGCTTGCAAGGATTTTGTCGGTATCCCAGTAGATGATTCAATCGATACGTCAAAAACGATAAGAGCACTTACCTATAACACTAAAGCCAGAACCATTGCTTATTTGGCTTATAATCATTTGCAAGATGGTTCAGTAAGCACATCGCTCCCAGCTGAGGAGCAGTATTGTGAATAAGCTAACGAGTGCACTTTTGTTTCTTACGATATTCCCTGCGCATGTCAGTGCTAACTCCTGTGATATTGAAGGCTACACAATAAGTTTTTTTAATGGCGTTGCTACGTCGAAAGACGCTGCGGTCGAGGGAAGGAAGAAAATAGAATCAACCCTTGGTATCAAGCAATTCAACGGTGAGCCAGTTGAATATCAACTGTTCTACAATGACTCTTACGTTGAAAGTAACGGTTTGAATGTCTTAGCTGATTTTGCTGAAACTTTTGATCAAAGAACACAAGAGTTGGGGCAAAAGCAATTTGACCGATGGGAAGCGTTTTGGGAAATCGTTAGCGGACGTCAGGACAGTTCCATCATCCAAAAAATTAGTGCGACTTTTTCATGGTTTAAAGGGTTTGTTTCCGACCTTGTCAGCCAAGGTATGAATACGATGATTCGTGAGTTTTTGCAGCTCTTGAGTACTTCGATTGATTCACCTGATACTGAAAAAACTCAGATGCAGCATAAACTCATCAATGATTCCAATACATGGAAAGGCAAAAAGCTAATTTATATTGCTCACTCGCAAGGAAACTTATGGGTGAACCAATCTTACAAGTATGTTGTTTCTCAATTAGGATACGACGCTGATAATATTCACGTGGTTCATATTGCGCCGGCCTCGCCAACATTAACCCCTGATAGTGACTATATTTTATCAACCTCTGACCTTGTTATTAATGGCCTGCAACTAACGGGAATTGGCTCTGTCCCTGTACCGAATACCGCTATAGCGCCAAGCACAGCAGACATTGCAGGGCATGGTCTAATTGAAATCTATTTAACTCATCCTGACTCGATTAACAAAATCAAGAAATCTGTGGGGCGAGCTTTTGATTCACTTACCAAGCCGGACATGGAAGAGCA
>NZ_JAWOTC010000207.1:0-1400 GCF_033338675.1 Vibrio sp. Vb1574 | reverse complement strand
GTGATTGCGGCTCATGAAGCAACCAACTCACTTGTTCTGACTGCGCCGCCAGATATCATGATGGCTTTGCAAGATGTAATTTCTCAATTAGATATTCGCCGTGCTCAGGTTCTGATTGAAGCCTTGATTGTTGAAATGGCCGAAGGTGATGGTATTAACCTAGGCGTTCAGTGGGGGTCACTAGAAACGGGTGCTGTGATCCAGTACGGCAACACAGGTGCGCCAATTGGCCAAGTCATGGTTGGTTTGGAAGAAGCGAAAGACGTTACCAAAACGGAAAGCTACTGGAATAGTGACACGAACAAGTGGGAAAACCGTCAGTACACTGAAGAAGGTGACTACTCAACACTTGCATCTGCTCTTGGCGGCGTAAATGTTGCCGCAATGAGCATCGTGATGGGTGACTGGACGGCGCTAATTAGTGCGGTTGCTTCGGATTCCAACTCAAACATCCTGTCTTCTCCAAGTATCACTGTGATGGATAACGGCGAAGCCTCATTCATCGTGGGTGAAGAAGTGCCTGTTATTACTGGCTCGACTGCTGGTTCAAACAACGACAACCCATTCCAAACTGTTGATCGTAAAGAAGTTGGTATCAAGCTCAAAGTTGTACCACAGATCAACGAAGGTGATTCTGTTCAGCTAAATATCGAACAAGAAGTCTCTAACGTATTGGGTGCCAATGGTGCCGTTGACGTTCGTTTCGCGAAGCGCCAACTTAACACTTCCGTGATGATCCAAGATGGTCAGATGCTGGTGCTAGGTGGTTTGGTTGATGAACGTGCACTAGAAAGTGAATCGAAAGTGCCACTGCTTGGTGATATTCCAGTATTGGGTCACTTGTTCAAATCAACCAGCACGCAAACCGAAAAACGTAACTTGATGGTCTTCATTAAGCCGACCATCATCCGTGATGGTATGACCGCAGATGGTATCACTCAGCGCAAATACAACTTTATTCGTGCAGAGCAGCTTTACAAAGCTGACCAAGGCTTGAAATTGATGCCAGATGAGAAGATCCCTGTGATCCCAGCATTTGGCCAAGATCGTAAGCATCCTGCTGAAATCCAAGCGTTTATCGATCAAATGGAAAAGAACTAATGGTAGATATGTTAGACACTGCGCCAAGTATGCGTCGTCTGCCATTCAGTTTTGCCAATCGCTTTAAACTGGTTTTGGAGACTGAGCATCCTGAGCGTCCTCCAATTCTTTACTACGTGGAGCCGCTAAATCCTGCGGCTCTGGTTGAAGTACGTCGCGTGCTTAAGCGCAGCTTCGTGCCTCAAGCCATCGACAAAGAATCCTTCGATAAAAAGCTGACTGAAGCGTATCAACGTGATTCATCAGAAGCTCGTCAATTGATGGAAGATATCGGTGCCGACAGTGATGATTTCTTCTCG
>NZ_JAWOTC010000206.1:0-1407 GCF_033338675.1 Vibrio sp. Vb1574 | reverse complement strand
GATGAGTTGAACAAAGCTTTTTATAAAGATCGTCTTTCTGAGCTTCAAGAAGAAACAGAAGAAGGTCTTGTCGAGAGTCAAGAAGATCTGATTTCTGATCTTAAGCAGTCACTTTTGGATGATATTCCTGCACAGAAAATGAGTCAGGAAACCAAGGTCTCGCCGATGGCAGTGCTTATTCCTTCTGTGATTCTTACGGTTGCGTTAAGTTACGGGCTTTATTACAAGTTTGGCGCATCTCAAGATGTTGTGAAATGGCAAGAGGTTACGTCTAACTTGCCAGAGCTTTCTAAGAAGCTGATGTCGTCGTCTTCTGAACCTCTGAGCGATGATGAAATGGCTGATTTAACGTTGGCACTGCGCACGCGCCTGCATTATCAACCAGAAGATTCAACCGGTTGGTTGCTACTCGGTCGTATTGCATTAGCGAACCGCGATGTGACGACAGCCATCGATTCTATGAAGAAATCGTATGCTCTTGAGCCAAAAGATCCTGACGTTATGTTAGGTTACGCTCAGGCGTTAATGCTTTCTCAAGACGAGATGGACCAAGCAACGGCTCGTTCTTTACTTGGTAAGCTCATGCAACAAGATTACGTGGATTTACGCGTGTTCTCATTGCTCGCATTTGATGCATTTGAACGTAAAGATTACCCTGCAGCAATTAAATACTGGGGCATTATGCAGCAGATGATCGGTCCTGACGATAGCCGTTACGAAAGCCTTTCACGCAGTATCGACCATGCACGCAAACAAATGGGTGAAGTGGTTTCTCCAGATAAAAGCGTGGCAGTAACGATTAATGTTGCACCTGAAGCGCAGCTTGATCCTAACGCGGTATTAATTGTCTCAATTCATCGTGCTGATGGTTCACCAATGCCGGTTGCAGCCGCTCGCTATCCACTTGGTTCGTTCCCACGAACAGTGGTGCTAGATGACGGTAACGCGATGATGCAAGGGCAAAAACTATCATCGTTAGAAAAACTTATCGTGCGTGTACGTGCTGATTCTGATGGCAATGTTGCAACGCGCGACCAAGATTGGCATGGTGAAAGCGATGTGGTTGAATTCGGTCAACCGGTTGCAGTGACCATCGATAAACAGTATCAATAGTTAGTTGTTGTCTCTGATATATGACACTTAGTCAGTGTCGGGCCCATTTAGTGGTATGACTCTAAACTATCAAGTAAAATGACGAAGGCCAGCATTTGCTGGCCTTTGTTTATATACTCAAGTGACTTCTAAAATGTATTTATCGCTAACATTGAGCTCGTTGGTTGTTCCTGCATTTGCTTTTTGGCGTAGGTCATACATTTTTAAATGAGGTTACTTAAGTATATTAATAGTCGTTATGGAACATAGAAGGTATAACAAGGGTAGATCCTACCTAATGTGACTGTGAGGAAA
>NZ_JAWOTC010000205.1:0-1407 GCF_033338675.1 Vibrio sp. Vb1574 | reverse complement strand
AGGGAGAACGGTCGTCGCTCCAACTTATGTTTGTTAAAGATTAAGTTTTTGGGGAACGTAATGGTTGCTATTGAGGTACGTTGTCTATTTGCAGTCAGCTTGAAGCTATTAGAAATAATGGTGTGAAAGGAATTAAATAGAGTTTCTGACTCTGAATGATTTTGGGCAAGAATAAGTGAATCATGGTAAGCCAATTCGTGCTTACCATGATTTCTGCTCGTATGTACTGGCGTTCAAGAAACTCGAAAGTCAGCTCATGAGCTCTGGGTAGAGGCTATGTTCTGTAGAGAACCTTGACCACATGCCAGCCAAATTTTGTTTTGACTAAGTGCGGAGTTAACACTTCACCAGAAAAACAAACTTTGTCGAATTGAGGCACCATTTGACCGCGACGGAACTCACCGAGGTCACCACCACGTTTGCCAGACGGGCAAGTTGAATATTTTTTCGCTAGTGTTTGGAATTTAGCGCCTTTTTTCAGTTGCTTGATGATGTCTTCAGCTTGTTCTTTGTGCTTAACAAGAATGTGCAATGCGGCTGCTGTGTTTGCCATATGTTTATCTCTCACTATTCTGGTGGCGCAAGTTTACCGAATACACTGGTTTGCGCCAAACATTTCTCCACCTTACCCATTTTAGGCCATGGCTTGCCCCAAAAACACTTGGCTAGGTGATGAAAACCTGTGCAACACGGGTAATATTGACCTCGATTTATAAAGAGATTGCTTAAAAAGCTCACATTTACTTCCTATACGGTTGAAGCTGTCGCTTTATAAGATATGATTAGACACAAATCGGTGGCATTTATAAGGTTATTTCATGGCAAAAGTCGTTAGTAAGGCGAATCAATCTCAGGGTATGTTGATGTTTAAGCTCACCCTGCAACAAAACTTCGCAATAGGGACACTTAAAGTTCGTGAAATTGTACCCTACATGCCAACCACAAAAATCCCGTATTCCCATCACCATGTGATTGGTACGGTGACCATTCGTGATCTCACCGTTCCTGTTATCGACATGTCAGCTGCGGTTGGCTTTCGTCCAATTACCCAAGAAGAATACAAAAACTGCTACCTCATCGTGACCGACTGTTTACGCACTGTGGTTGCGTTTATGGTTCGTAGCATAGAGAAGATCATCGAATGTGATTGGAAAGCCATTGAAACGCCACCAGCAAGTGCTGGAAAAAACATCTTCGTAACGGGTATCACTCGTTATGGCGATCAAACAGTTCAAATGCTCGATGTCGAGCTACTGCTTTCTAAAATTTATCCGCAGTATGAAAACGCGAATATCCCGATGCTGACGGATGTAGAGCGTGAACGTCTCAAAGCACTGAATATCTTGTTGGTGGATGACTCGTCGATTGCGCGTAAGCAATTAAGTGACGCGCTAGATAGCATCAATA
>NZ_JAWOTC010000204.1:0-1410 GCF_033338675.1 Vibrio sp. Vb1574 | reverse complement strand
CAGCACGTCGTTATCGTTCTTTGATTTGATCCGAATTTTAAGGTAATTCGGTCCTTTTCAATCCAATTTTTGAGAATTTAACGTTATTTTGCTTTGCCGTCATGTTAGTCTTACGGCTTCTATTGGGTGATAGTTTGCATAACAACTCTTTTGTCTTCTAGTTGTTGTTGTGCGACAGGAATATATATGTCATTACGAGCAAAGCTTATCTGGCCGATTCTGGTTTTTATTACGGCGATCTTTGTTGCTTCAAAAGGTTATACCTCGTACACCGCATACCAATCGTCAAAACATGAGTTGGTTGAGCAAACTCGCAAGTTAATCAATAACGTGTCTTATTCAATTAAAGATGCGCTCACAACAAAGAACAAGCGAAAAGCACAAACTATTCTGGCCGATCTTCTAGAACAGCCCAACGTTTCTAGAGTGAAATTGTATGATAGGGCCAATGAACCTTTTGTTGTGCTTGAAGGGAGTGGGGAGTCTGCTCCCGTTCCTAATCAAAATGAAAGAAGTAAGCTCGATGCATTAGGGTATGCGTTGTCCGCCAAGTTTTTGTACGTACTTGAGCCTATCATCCATGAAGGGCATGTGATTGGCTCAATTCGAGTGACGTTGTCATATATTCCAATTATAAATGCGCAACATTCATTCTTGAAAGATGCCGGCGTACTTCTGCTGATATTGGCGGCTGGTGGCATTATTTTCTACATTACCATTGATCGTATCATTCTAAGACCGTTGCTCGATCTCAACGGTGCAATTCAAGATGTTACTTTTGGTAATGCCTCTCACGTACAAATTCGTCATCATTCTAAAGACGAACTGGGCGAAGTTATTCACTCATTTAACCGAATGATGACCAAACTCCGAAAAAGGGAAAAACAACGCCAACATTCGTTAGCTACGCTCGAACAAAAAAGAGCATTTTCAGAAGAAGTCATTGAATCCATTCAGTATGCGTTGGTTATTACCGACAACCTTGGCACCATTATCCACAGTAATGCTGCGACTCAGCATATATTTCAGAAAACACCGGAAGCATTAGAAAATGCGAATATCCGCGATCTGATAAAAACAAAAATGCCGAACGAGCTTAGCCAAATTCTTAGTCGATGCTTAGAGTGTGATGATATCCACCTTCAAAACATTGATAACGAACAGCAGCTAAGCCTAACGACTCGTCGTTTGTCTAACCACGGTTATCTTCTCTTCGCCATTCAAGACATCACAGAGATCGAAGAGGCGATGAATCGCCAGCGCGTAGCTGGTCGAGTGTTTGAAGCCAGTCAAGACGGCCTTATTGTGCTTAATCACAAAGGCGTTCTCACCATGGTCAACCCAGCAGTCACCAAACTTGTGGGTTTAGAAATCGAACAGTTAGTTGGTCAGTCTTTCATTCAACCTATT
>NZ_JAWOTC010000203.1:0-1410 GCF_033338675.1 Vibrio sp. Vb1574 | reverse complement strand
CACGGTATCGATGATCGAGAAGTTGTAGTCGAGCGTGAGAGAAAGTCGGTTGGTGTTGAGCGAACGTTTAGCCAAAACATCTCTACTTATGATGAGTGCTGGCAAGTGATCGAAGAGAAACTTTACCCTGAACTGGAAAAGCGACTGGAGCGTGCCAGTCCAGATAAATCGATCATTAAGCAAGGCATTAAGGTAAAGTTCGCGGACTTCCAGCTCACTACCATTGAACACATTCATCCTCAGTTAGAACTTGAGGACTTTAAGTTGCTGCTAAAAGACATTCTAAAGCGTCAAAATGGTCGTGAAATTCGCCTCTTAGGCTTGAGCGTTATGCTCAAGCCAGAAGAGCAAGCTCGCCAACTCAGCTTCTTTTAATCTATTCCCGCACACTTTCAACCAATTGTAGTACCTGTTCGAAGGACACATTAGCCAATGCACCATACCCAGATAGCTTTGAGGCTTTAAGTTGGCTGATCAACGGTGTGCTGATGCCACATAAGAATCGGGCGATGGCTTCGTTACTGATTGCAGAAGGGGAAAGTTGGACAAACTCTGCAATCCAAGCGGAGGCGACTGCTGGTTCAGGTTGATCGTAAATCCGAGGTGGGAACACCGCTCTCTGTCCTCGACACACAGAACAATGACCGCAGTGAGCAGGGGCATTGTGGTCGGCAAAGTAACTGGCTAATTGATGACTTAAACAACCTGACGATTGGAATAACCCCAACATGGCGTGAATTCGGTCGATGTCTTTGCGCTCTTTAGATTGGAACAGCTCGTACAGATGTTGCGTGATGTCTTCGATATTCTGTGTCTCAGGCAAGACGGAATACACATCGGTTAGCTGCTTGCTTTCTAGTTCAACCCAACCATTCTGATGAAAGTAATCCAGTGCAGCGACAACGCGGCTACGTTCCGAATGATAGTGCATCCAAAGAGCATCGAGATCGACTTGGCACCATACTTTCGCTTTGGTCGAACAAGTGAAAATGGCTTCTACAAATTCGCGTCGTTCTCCTTGGAATTGGTTAACGATGAATTGCTGATTTTGTAGGAATTTGAATCGATATTCGGCAAAGTAGCTAAACTTAGCTTCGATCACTTTCGCAAGCTCTAAATACACCAACAGCGTCTTGAGTGGTAACTGGCGGATATTGCTCTCGCGAGACAAACGTAGTGGCACGACTTCCCACTGAGGTTGGTGCTCTTTGATTTGACCCAATACATAACTAATCGAAGAGCGCTCAGGCGTGTCGCCAAACACAAAGTTTTCTAATACAGTTAGCCCAGAAGTATTGCCAAGCAGAATGCATTCAGAGCGTTGTCCGTCGCGTCCTGCTCGACCTATTTCTTGTGCATAGTTTTCAATGGATTTAGGTAGATCAAAGTGAATTACTCGGCGAATGTCTG
>NZ_JAWOTC010000202.1:0-1416 GCF_033338675.1 Vibrio sp. Vb1574 | reverse complement strand
TCACCCTTCGTTACATATTTTGCTGATTCGCATCGCATATTTTGTTTCGATATACCCATAGATTTGTTCAATATCTTTTATCTCTAATGGAGTAATCAATGAGAGAAGTTGAGTTTAGAACGATAGACCGACTATTTATTAAGATGTCTATCAACGACAAAATGTGGGTTATTTTCCTCCTATTTCTGGTGGCACTCACTTCGGTAGCAGGAAGCCGATACCTAAATGATTTGCATCAGTTCGAGCAACAATCTATCGCCAACGTGCAAGCAAAACTAGATGGCATCATTGAAGCTAATCCCACAGATATCTATCAAATTACTGGTATCTCAAAAGCTAACCATCAACAAAAAAGCTTGTTTGCAGATGGTGTTACCACGGTTTATGGCACAACCTCTGCGGGTGAGCTTGTTCGATTGACCGAGCACGCTGGCAATCAATACAACGCCCTGCGCTCCGACGCCCTTACCTCTTTCCTTCTTAGTTTTCTATGGGTTTTGCCGTTTGCAGTATTTTGCTATTGGGTAGCGACATTCATCGGAGGCGCTTTGTGGGTGCTATACACCACAACAGAGAAAATTGGTGACGGTGACTTAACTTCTCGATTGGGCTTTCACCCTGGCCGTGACGAGTTTGGCACCATTGGCTGCGCACTAGATAAGTCGATGGATACATTAAGCGAACTGGTCAATAGCGTAAAAGAAAGCGCCAATACGCTAAGTGAAACGTCATCTGCATTTGAACAAGACATGAAACTGAGCGAAACACAGATTACGCACCAGTACCAAACACTTGATTCTGTCGCAACCGCAATGGAAGAAATGACGGCGTCTGCCAAAGAGGTTTCGAGCATCTCTCAACAAGCGACCATGCAATCGGATCAAGATGCACAAAAAATAGAAACGAGCCGTAGCCGAGTACAGCACGTTATTGCTGAGATCGAAACCTTGTCGAGCTACATCGAGCAAGCTTCTTCATCAGTCACCAACTTAAATGAAAACACTACGCAGATTAATGATGTCATCACGACCATTAATGCGATTTCTGAGCAGACCAACCTGTTAGCTCTCAATGCCGCTATCGAAGCGGCTCGCGCAGGCGAACAAGGCCGCGGTTTTGCCGTTGTAGCCGATGAAGTCCGAACGCTGGCAAGTCGTACACAACAAGCCACGGTAGAAATCCAAGCCATGATTGAGAAGCTGCAATCGGAAAGCCAAAACATCGCTTCGATTACTGGCAGAACGGTCAAACAAGCTCAAACAAGCAGCCAGTTGATCGATGAAATTGGTCAAGATGTCACAGCGATTGCGGACTCGGCTCGTTCATTGATGGACATGAGCATTCAAATCTCCACTTCCGCGGAGGAACAAAGTGCGGTTGCGAATGATATCGCCTCTGAGCTTGCTGATATCCGTA
>NZ_JAWOTC010000201.1:0-1418 GCF_033338675.1 Vibrio sp. Vb1574 | reverse complement strand
GCATTGAGCAGTGAAATGAACAGCTTCGAACAATATCAAAATACCGCTTACGCCCCAGCGAAAATATCCAAAGAGGTTAAATAAGTCATGGCAGCAAAATCTTTAAAACCCGTTCTACTTTCACTTTGCGCCTTGGGTGTGGCTTCTTGGGTTGGCTATCAGTTTTACCAAGCTTATCAGCCAGAACCAGTTCGCTTGCAAGGTTTGATTGAAGCTCAGCAATACAGCATTTCATCAAAAGTCCCAGGTCGCATTGACGAAGTGATGGTTCGCAAAGGCGATGATGTTGAAAAAGGCCAGTTAATTTTTACGCTTCACAGCCCAGAAATCGAAGCGAAACTGGAACAAGCAAAAGCTGGTGAAAAAGCGGCAGATGCACTAGCGCAAGAAGCAGAGAAAGGTGCACGTGAGCAACAAATTCAAGCCGCGAAAGACCAATGGCTAAAAGCGAAAGCCGCAGCGGATTTGATGGAAAAAACCTATAACCGCGTGAACAACCTGTATAAAGATGGCGTGGTTGCCGAGCAAAAACGTGATGAAGCGCTAACCCAATGGCAGGCTTCTAAATACACTGAAAGTGCCGCTTTCCAGATGTATGAGATGGCGAAAGAAGGGGCTCGTAGCGAAACCAAAGTGGCAGCGGCTGAGAAAGCTCGTATGGCGTCTGGCGCAGTTGCTGAAGTGGAAGCTTATGCGAAAGATACTCAAATCTACAGTTGGTTTGACGGTGAAGTATCTCAAGTACTTTTACAAAGCGGCGAGCTTGCACCGCAGGGCTTCCCAGTCGTCACCGTCATCGACACTGAAGATGCGTGGGCAACACTGAACGTGCGCGAGGATCTGCTTAAACACTTCACTAAAGACACCACATTTAACGCATACCTGCCAGCGTTGGATAAAAGTGTCGAGTTTAAAGTCACGCACGTTGCAGTAATGGGCGATTTCGCAACTTGGCGAGCGACCGATGCAGCACAAGGTTTCGATCTGCGTACCTTTGAAGTAGAAGCTCGCCCTACTCAACCAGAACCAGAACTGCGCATGGGTATGAGCGTTGTGGTTGAGCTGTAATCGCTCAAGGTAAAAATCTATGACGATTAAGATTTCACAACGGCATGTGTTACGGCGCGACAAGTGGTTACTGTCGTGCTTAACTTGGGTGCCTATTTTGCTTTCGGTTACCATTTGGGGCGTGTTTTCTGCGGGGATTGCGAGAGACCTGCCGATTGGCGTGGTCGATTTACAACATTCGCAACTCTCTCGTAAGTTGATCCAAACGTTAGATGCCTCTTCAACACTGTCTGTGGATTATCACTACACCAGTGCGAATGAAGCCAAGAATGCCATGATTGAAGGCGATATTTACGCTTTTGCCGTCATTCCATCTAAGTTTGACCAAGACATTTTGCTGCATCGCCAAC
>NZ_JAWOTC010000200.1:0-1418 GCF_033338675.1 Vibrio sp. Vb1574 | reverse complement strand
TACGCACATGAAAACACTGCGCCACAAGGTACTGCACCATCTGGAAGAGGAAGAGCAACGCTTTTTCCAAATGGCAGGCAAGGTGATGTCCGATAAACAAAAACAACAGTTGGCCAATGACTATATCGAAGAGATGGCCAGCTAAGCGTTATCCCATCGCTAAGGATTAAGGAGGTCGAATGTTCATCGTCAAATATTATCTACTTGGCGCGCTGGTTGCGTTGCTCGCTGCTATCTACATACCTCAAATCGTAGTGAGTTTACTGCTGCTTTGGGTTTCGCTTTCCTTAGCGTTAGTCAGTGCGGCTTACTTGTTTGATTTCCCGTCCATTTTTAGAAAAAGCCAAGATGGAAAAATTGTCTGGTGGATTCGATGGGCATTCATTCCTTTCTTACTCGGGGCGAAAGCCTACAACGCCTGGGAGAGACGGCGCGATACTGTCCCTCCCATTCAGCAAGTCAGCGACAATCTTTATCTTTCTCGGCGCTTGTTCCCGAGCGATTTGGCGTTTCTCGACTCTCACGACATTTCCTGCATTGTTGATGTTACGGCGGAGTTCGCAGGTTTAGAAAGCGCCATGACTGACAAGCAATTCAACTACCTTTCTATTCCCGTTCTGGATCATAAAGCGCCGACCTTGGAGCGTTTACGTCATGCGATGAATTGGATTGATACCCAAATCGCCTGCGGGCGCTCTGTGGTTGTGCATTGCGCACTTGGGCGTGGCCGTTCGGTGTTTGTGGTGGCGGCTTATTTACTGAGTAAAGACCCATCGCTCTCGGTGGAATCGGTGATGCAGAAAATTAACCGCGTGCGCAGTACTGCAAGGCTCAATAATCTGCAGATCAAAACCCTGCGCGCGATCAGTGAGAAAGGTGTGCTAGCACTCGATGAGCCGACCTGGATGGTGGTGAACCCTGTCGCGGGCGGTGGGAAATGGCTGCAATACGAACAACATGTGATTCGTGAGTTGACCAAAAAATATCGTCTCAGCATTCGCCAAACGGACGAAACCACCAGTGCAGAAAGCCTCGCACTGCAAGCTAAACAAAGTGGTGTGAATCAGGTGATTGTCTCTGGTGGCGATGGCACGGTGACTGAAGTGGCGAGCCAATTGGTCGGCACGGACATCAAGCTCGGCATCATACCGTTGGGGACGGCGAATGCGCTGTGCCATGTGCTGTATGGCATCGGCGTGAAGTTATCACCGGTGGAAAAAGCGTGTGAAGCCATTCTCGCAGGTCATTGCCAACGCATAGACACCGCAGAATGTAATCAGCGTTTGATTCTGTTGGTGCTGGGTATTGGCTTGGAACAGAAGATGATTGAACACGCGCATCGTGAAGAGAAAAATGCTTTTGGGCAACTGGCGTATTTAACGGGCTTTTTTAACGCTGTTATTTCCGAAGAGGTGCAA
>NZ_JAWOTC010000199.1:0-1419 GCF_033338675.1 Vibrio sp. Vb1574 | reverse complement strand
TTCGACCGTCAAACTTCCTTTTTGAAACTTGATCATAATTCAACGTACCTTTTCTTCGTGTAATCAACGACAAAAGCACCTTTGATATTCATGTTTTCAAGAAACTTCTTTGCATCATCTATATCGCTAAACTCACCAACGCAATAACGCTTCCATAAGCCGTGAGTGTAGGAATACACTTTGCCATAGTTGCCTTTCAGATAATTTAGGTAATCTGACGGAATGACTTTATAGGTTGCTAATACTTGAATTCGATAAATTGACGGCGCTTTAGGACGTAAGTTTTGCGGGTCTAATACTGAGCGCGCTACGTACTTTGGTTTCAAATCGACAGATTTCGTATCCATTTCCATATTTTTCTTTTCCTTTGACTTCGCGACCTGTTTGGGTGGAACTTTTGTATCTATTTTTTTATTCAGAGGTTTAACGCTCTTCATGAGCTTTTTCAGTTTGACTCGTGCGTCTTGCTCGCTACTGTCGTGTTTCAAAACCTCCAACGCCACATCCGGACGATTCGACCGAGTCGACGCCAAAAGGAGATTTGAACGTACCTTTTCATCATTTGGATTGGCAGCAAACAAGCCATAGAGCAGCTCCATCGCGGGCTCTGGTCTGCCTTGCAACATCATCACTACTGCAATATTGTTGTTTGCCTCACGGTCTGATGCGCCATTCTTCTTACTGTCATTGAAGTGAGAAATTGCACCGTCGTAGTCTTTTTTACGCGCAAGTATTTTGCCTTTTAGAAGGTAGTAATCACCCTCTGGACCGCCATTATCTAAATACTCTTCTAAGTAACGTTCACTCGCATCGTAATTGGATTTTAAATATTCGAGCTTAGCTAAGATATAAATAATATCTGGGTCTTTAAGATCCTTTTTCTCTAGAGTATTTATGTATAACTCAGCAGATTTTTGGTCTTTATTATCCAAATATAAATTGATCAGTTTTATCTTATAACTCGGGACTTCGACTAAGTTCGCTTTATAAAATTCAATAAGCTGTTCAGTTTGACCAGAGTTAGTCAGTAATTTTTCTTTTGTTACTAATTCTTGATTAATAGTTGAACAACCACTTAAAAAAAGTAACACCAAAAGAGAGAAATAGTTTTTTATATTCATTATCCTAGCATCCTCATTATCCCTGGCGCTGCGATTAGAACAACAATAGGAATCATGATAAAAGCGATCATTGGGATCGACATTTTTGCCCCCATCTTGCCGATTTTCTCTTCCAGTTCGAGCATGTTTATTTCTCGAATATCAGAAGCAAGAGAGGCTAATACCGCACCCACGGATGACCCGTACTTTAAGCTTTGAGTAAGCGTCATGAAGAAGCTTTGTGCTTCCGTCGTTGGGACTAAGTCGTAAAACTCGGTGAGAGCTCGGTCTAACCCAACAATTTTGGCCCGTTCTGACG
>NZ_JAWOTC010000198.1:0-1424 GCF_033338675.1 Vibrio sp. Vb1574 | reverse complement strand
TTCTGGTTCACGTTGGTCAGATTCCAAAGAAAAACCACAACGCTGCAAAAAGTAACGATATTCAATGGTTGATTCACCAAACAACGCCGCCTCTTTATCTAGATAAGCCGATCCCCAAGGTGGCGCTTGCATCTCACCAATACCAGCAAACATGCGATCGTGCTCCATTTGCAGTGCCTCTTCGCTCTCGTTTTGAAAGCTGCGCAGCATGTCATTAAGCGCTTCGATTGGTGTATCTGTATTGCTCAGCAACGTATCGAGATTTGCCGCTGGGTAAGCTTTAGGCTGGTAGTAAAACAGTGCACCAAACAGCTTAAGAACGATGCTGGTATCTTGTGGTTCAAGTTGAGAAATTTGCATGAATTACCTTTGATGACTGGTGTTTTTATTCTTCGATTAAGTAAAACGGAAAAGAGGTGGGACGAACACTCGCCCCACTCTATTAATGGTTATCAGTACAAATAACGGCGATTAGTACAAACCCGATGTAAAGTGCATGCCGTAGAACACGTTACGACCTAGAATCTCTGCAACGAACAAGGCAACGAATGCCACGATAACCAGCAAGTTCTTCTGACGACCTTCTGCGGTAAACAACTCAGCGAATACCCAAAGAGCAGCAGCAACCACAAGCAACAGTACGTGACCGGCAACATAGCCAGATAGCATGGTGATTTGATCCAAGCCACTGTGAATCGCCGTTGAGATACCTGCGAAGTGAATGGTTTGCATCACTGTGAAAGCTAGGTTCAACGCAATCAAACTCACACCTGCCCACATTAGGCGACGGTTAGTTTTCTCAGCCGTCACGTCCAATACGTTGATCAGCGTGTAACCAAACATCAGGCCCGAAGTCACAACCGTGAACCAAAACGCAACCGTTGTCATTGGTGAGTACCATGCTGGAACCGTTTCGATTTGGTAAACATTTGCCATCGCGAACATGAAAATCACGCCAACCGCGATAGACAACCAGTTCACGATTTTGCGAACGCCTTCGCTGCCGATTTTTAGAATCGTCAGCAACCAGTACAAACCCGCTAGAGACAGAAAGCTTGCACCCGTTAAGATCTCGTTAGATAGCGCCGCACTACCAACACGGTTTAATGCGTTGAAGGCACGAAGTGGGCTACCCAAGTGCGTGGTTGAGAACAAGAAACCCAATCCCATTACAACCAAAATAGCGAAACGAGCGATGTTCATACGAGGCTCTGTCACGCGTGGTGGCTTACCGAATTTCTCGAACGCATTAACCGTTAAGTGCGCGCCAACCGCAGTTTGAGCAAGAACCGTAAAGGCAACTAATGGTGCTTCGTATAACATTATTTCACCTCTCTTGGATTCTGTAGGAAACCAGTGCGGTCATTGGTTGGTCGACCATTTGGATTTAGCTTCACGATCAGGTTCGGGCTAGTAATGCGAGA
>NZ_JAWOTC010000197.1:0-1427 GCF_033338675.1 Vibrio sp. Vb1574 | reverse complement strand
TTGAAACAAAAGCGAGTACATTCAGGCACTCTACTATCATTATGGACGACGGACATGACCACTTGGATCACTTTGCCTTTTGCTCAACTAACTACCTTACAACTGTATGAGATGCTGCGCTTACGCGTCGACGTGTTCGTCGTCGAGCAAACTTGCCCGTACCCGGAGCTAGATGGTAAGGATATTATTGACGGCGTTCATCACCTACTCGGCTACCACAATGATGAATTAGTTGCCTGCGCTCGGCTTCTGCCAGCTGGAACCACTTACGATAACGTCAGTATTGGCCGAGTCGTGACCAAACAAACAGCCCGAGGTGGTGGCTTAGGCCATCAGCTAATCACACGAGCCATCCAAGCATGCTCTACGTTATGGCCCGAAAAAACCATAGACATTGGTGCACAAGAACATCTTATCGATTTTTATGCTCACCATGGATTTGAGGTTATTTCTGACAGTTACTTAGAAGATGGAATTCCACACGTAGACATGCGCAGGAAGCATTCGACTCAATAAACCTCTACAAAACTGCAATAAAAAAGACGCGAGATGATCGCGTCTTTTTTAAATCTACAACGGAAACTATTTGTTTCTGCCGAAGCTGCCATCCGATAGACGGAAGAACATAACCGAATGATCGCTCTTTTCCAGTTGCAACATATCTAACTGGCCGTTTTCTGAGAGTTTAAAACGGATGAGTTGCCCCTGCTTGATATGGCTCAGTGGCTTATCGCTTCCTTCTATTTTTACTAAGGCGCTAAGGTCAGCCATAGAAAGCTGATTGTTGCGAAAAACTTGAGCTAACGTATCACCATTCTTCACATGGTACTCTTTCCAGTCTTCTGACTTAGGCCCCGAGTTTTGCGACGTACGTTGCTGACTCAGGCTTTGCGCATTTAACTGGATCGCAACACGCTGGCTATCCCCTTCACCCTGCGGTTCGACTAACGGTTCCGTTTTTTTCGGTAACGGTACAATCAGAAGTAGAAGTAATAATGGCATTAACACCATCAAAGCTCGTTGATGGAATTTAGGTAAGCGCTGCCAAAATGCCTTGATTGGTTCTACACGTTCCAACCACTTACTTTTGTTGAACGGCTGCTTCCAGTTGATAGCAGCGAACTTTTGTTTGACCAACTCGACGTAGTCGACTTGCTGCTTTTTCTTTCTGCGACGATTCATGTTGATGTGTCCCTTAATACTTCTACTACCAGTATAAAAATACCAGCGCGGAGAGTATATGGTTTTGACTAAAGTAAAATGGAATTTGGTTTAAATTAGCAGAAATTTCACTTGGAGTAAGAGATAAGTCACACGCTGACTGGTCAGATAACGCAATCGCCAGCAATTATTTAAACCTAAGCTCGAAACTGATATCCTGTTACCTTTATCACTCCTAATAAGAGCGACATTCATGTCTGAAATTA
>NZ_JAWOTC010000196.1:0-1428 GCF_033338675.1 Vibrio sp. Vb1574 | reverse complement strand
GTAAACCTGACGACTGGTTAAGCAGACGCATTACGACCGATTCACCGTACTGAGTTGGTAACGTCGACATACGAATATCAATCGATTGACCACGAACTTTGATGTTGAAGCGACCATCTTGTGGCAAACGCTTCTCAGAAATATCCAAGTGCGCCATCAACTTAAGGCGTAATACCAATGCAGAAGCGATGTTCACTTCGTTCAGAATGGTTTCATGCAGCACACCGTCGACACGCTGGCGTAAACGCAGGACTTTATCGTCTGGTTCGATATGGATATCCGATGCACCAACTTGCACCGCGTCTTCAAACATCGAATTAACCAGTTTTACAACGGTGACTTCTTCACTGTCGGCTTCATCGATGCCATAGTCAAAGCTTTGTACGTCTTGGTGCTCGGCTTGTAACTGCTCAGCAAAGGACGCGATCTCTTTGGTACGGCGGTAGTAACGGTCGAAACTGCTGATCAACTGACGCTCAGAGGCAATGATGAACTCAAGGTTGTACTCACCTAGCAAGTTCATTAAAGACTCTTGGGTAAACAGATCCGCCGGATCACTCATCGCAACACGTAGAGTGTCACCATTACGAGCTACCACCATTGCACGTAAACGACGAGCATGCACTTCTGGCAGTATTTGCACCGCATCCGCATCCACTGGAGCACGTCCAAGATCGATCAACGGTAATCCTAGTTGCTGAGACAAAAACTCCAGCATTTGCTTTTCGGTAATAAACCCGAGATCAATCAGGGCATCACCTAATTTTTGTCCGGTACTGCGCTGAGCGGATAGAGCTTGCTGGATTTGATCTTCCGATACGATGCCTTCTTCAACGAGTAGGTCACCTAAGCGTTTTCTCAACTGAATTTTCATTGTGCGCTCTCCAGTTGCTTTAAGATGGTTAATCGATCGCGAATGAAAGCTTGCGACTGATTCGAGATCCCTACTTTACCTAACGCTTCGTTGTAAGAGTTAATCGCAGCAGTAAAAGTGAGCGCTCGCTCTTGCTGAATCGCCAAACCAAGCCACCAGCGGGCATTGTCTGGCTCGCGTTGAGTCAGTAGCAGGTAACTTTCTAATGCGATGTCGTTTTGTTTTTGTTTCTGCGCAAGGGCTGCGCGCATTGCCAAGTAATCTCGACTCGGCATTGGAGGCAAGTGAACCAGTGGGCTCAGTGCCGCAGAAGGCTGATTGGCTTTAACCAATAGCTTCGACAACGCGAGTCTTAGCGGTTGGTTATCCTTATCAAGGTTGATGCCTTCTTGCAGGATTTCGTAAGACTTTCTGGTATCCCCTTTACCGAAATAAAGCGCCGCCAGCTTTTGACGCGTTTCGATATTGCTTGGCTCATAACGCAATGCTTCGGTATAAGCAGAAAGCGCCGTTTCCATATCGTTCGCATCAATGGCTTTTTCTGCTCGACTGAT
>NZ_JAWOTC010000195.1:0-1428 GCF_033338675.1 Vibrio sp. Vb1574 | reverse complement strand
CGAAGCCCAATACAACCACTCATAGTCACGTGTCGCTTTTTCCCACGGCATCGCGTCGTGCAACAACGTAGCCGCTTGCCAATGATTCGCAGACATCGACGATGTTTGATCACCAAAAGGAGTTTTTAGCCACCGATGATCCTCAAGGTATTTAGGGCTCATCACTGGCAGCAATTTTTCATCGAGAATCAACTCGGCATCATGGTCTCGATAAGGGTGAAGAGCGTAGTCAATGGCGACGTCATAGTCTTTCAAATCGCTGTTGACTAGCGCTCCTTCCGCAAAGATCTGCACTTGTATTTCTGGGTTCTCTAGTTGAAAGCTTTCGAGTTTAGGCACTAGCCACTTAAAGGCGAATGAGGGAGTGAGCTTCAAGCGAACCTCATTGATATGCTTTTCTACTCTCAGATCATCAAGCAACTTGCCTAACTCAGAGAAATGCAACTGCGTGGCTTGTTGCAGTTGTATTCCCTTTTCGGTGAGGCGGATCCCTCGAGAGTGGCGTTCAAAAAGAGTAAAACCTAACGACTCCTCTAAGGGGATTATTTGTTGGCTTACAGCTCCTGTCGTAAGGTGTAGTTGCTTAGCAGCGCCCGTAAAACTGGCATGTGCCGCCACTTGGTTAAACAACCATAAACCACTTATCACGTTACTTCTCATCACTAAGCCTATAGTTTTTCTAAACGCTGTGTGTAATTTATATCGATTGTTAACAAAAGGTAAAGAAAAGAAACTAACCGCTACTGATAAATGTGTGGAGTACCTCAATGGAAGTCATCGTATTAGGCAGCGGTGTTATCGGTTTAACCTCTGCTTGGTATTTATCTCAAGCAGGCTATCAAGTCACGGTCATCGATCGCCAACCAAGCAGCGCGATGGAAACAAGCTTTGCCAATGCAGGACAAATTTCTTATGGCTACTCATCCCCATGGGCAGCTCCGGGTATCCCGCTCAAGGCGATCAAATGGCTGATGGAAGAACACGCTCCACTAAAAATAAAGCCGTCGCTAAGCACAGACATGATCAGTTGGGCAAGCAAGATGGTTGCGAACTGCACCTTGCCTCGCTATCAAATCAACAAAGCTCGCATGCTGTCTATCGCCAACCACAGCCGAACTTGCTTGGAACAATTACGTAATGAGCACGCGATTGAATACCAAGGACGCCAGTTTGGTACCTTGCAAGTGTTTCGCACAACTCAACAGTTAACCGCAATCGAAAAAGACCTCAAGCTGCTTGAGCAAAGTGGTACTCGATTTGAGTTGATGGACGTTGAACAGTGCCTTCGACAAGAACCCGGTTTAGCGCTGGTCAAAGATAAAATCGTAGGCGGGTTGTATTTGCCTGATGATGAAACAGGTGACTGCTTTCAGTTTTGCCAACAGCTGACAGAACTTGCGAAAGCGCATGGTGTCACGTTTAAATTCA
>NZ_JAWOTC010000194.1:0-1430 GCF_033338675.1 Vibrio sp. Vb1574 | reverse complement strand
ATTGCGACATATTGGCAAGCCATTTACCTTCTATATTACGAGCAGTAAATGCGCGCTGAGCATTTGAGTCAAAATCGACAAACGCTTGTAGAACATCTTCGCCCACTTCAAACGCCTGTGGACCAATAGCAGGCCCTAACCATGCCATCACATCACCCGAAAATAATGCGAGAGCATTTTCAACGATACCATTTGCCAAACCACGCCAACCAGCATGAACTGCTGCAACTTGAGTACCTTGAGTATTCGTCAGTAGTACAGGCAAACAATCAGCAGTCATGGCAGAACACACAACATTACTCGCCGATGTGAAGATACCATCAGCATCAAGCACTATTGACGTAGGAGCATTCGCATGGGCAACGACAGTAGAATGAGTTTGGTTTAACCAAATTGGCGCACTTGGCATATTCGCTTGCTGCGCCAACCAATGACGATTCTTCGCTACGATAGAAGCATCATCCCCAACGTGTGCACCGAGATTTAACCCTTGATAAGAGCCTGTCGAAAAGCCACCAACTCGCGTAGAAGCAAAGGCTTTGACATTTTTAGGTGCAGACCAGTTAGGAATGATTGCCTTCATCTTAAAACTCGTCCGGTAGACCGTATTCTTCAGTGTCTTTACGCAGCGCTTCTGTCATAGCCACCATATCGTCTGGCACTGGAGCATGGAATTCCAGTTCTTCACCAGTTATCGGGTGTTCAAAACGAAGCATTACGGCGTGTAGCGCCTGACGATCGAAACCACGAATCATGTCCGTCAGTTCCTGCGATGCACCAGTAGGAATACGTGCACGACCACCGTAGGCAGTATCACCTAACAGAGGATGCTGTAGGTAAGACATATGAACACGGATTTGGTGAGTACGACCCGTTTCCAAACGCAGACGGATACGCGTGTGCTCACGGAAGTGTTCTGCTACACGGTAGTGCGTTACCGCAGGTTTACCCAAAGGAGCTACAGCCATGAGTGTGCGTTTAGTCGAGTGGCGACCAATTGGTTGATCCACTTTACCACCCGCTGTCATACGACCGATTGCAATCGCTTCGTACTCACGCGTGATGTTGCGTTTTTGCAGGGCACGAACCAAACGAGTTTGCGCTGGAACGGTTTTCGCCACAACCATCAGACCTGTGGTGTCTTTATCAAGACGATGCACGATGCCCGCTCGCGGTACTTCTGCGATGTCTGGGTAATGATGTAGCAATGCATTCAGCACGGTACCATCTGGTGTACCAGCACCAGGGTGAACGACGAAGTCACGAGGCTTATTGATTACGATGATGTCATCATCTTCGTAGACGATATCTAGTGGGATATCTTGCGCTTCCCAGCGTTCTTCATCTTCTAACTCGGCTTGCAATGTAATTTCCTCGCCCCCCATAACTTTGGTGCGAGGTTTAGTGACAACTTCACCATTCACTTGAAC
>NZ_JAWOTC010000193.1:0-1432 GCF_033338675.1 Vibrio sp. Vb1574 | reverse complement strand
GTTTATCAAACGCGGAGTATCAAAAGTACATCGACCATAAGCAGGAAGTTCGCAAAAAGCTCGTTTATGGTGACGATCGCGTAGTGGATGAGATTGTGATTGTAAACAATACCCACTATAGCGATGTTTTGTTGACCAACCGTTTGGAACTGGAAACTGGCCGTAAAATCGAAACGGCTGAAATCGAAAAAGCGGTAGAAAACCTCTATGCATTGGACCGATTTGAGTTAATTACTTATCACTTTGAAGAAGTCGATGGTTCGAATTTATTGGTGTTTGACGTTAACGAAAAATCTTGGGGGCCAAACTACCTTAACTTCCGTTTCTTCCTTGAAGATGACTTTGATACCGACAGCCAATACGGCATAGGGATGTCGACTAACTTTACCAACTTAAACTCGCACGGTGCTGAAATGGCACTCAACGTTGAGATGGGCACAGATAAGCTCATTGAGGCGGAGCTGTATTCTCCGGTTCTGTCGAGCCAAGAGTTTTTTGTTGCTGGTAAGGTGGCGTACAGCAGTGAAGGGCGAAACTTGCCGGTCAGTGATGATGACTCGAGTTTAAGTTCGGTGAACGATTTTTTGCCAGTGTCTTATACCGAGTTTGTTTCCGAGATAGCGATTGGCATTCAGCCTACGTTGTGGCAAGAGTTGAGATTGGGCGGTCGATACTCTTCGGGTAGCATCGAGTTATCGACATTGGCGTCTGTAGGCAATCTAGATTTTGAGCGAAGAGGCTTGTTTGCCAATTACCGCTTAGACACCCTCGATGATTTTGCTTTTCCTACGCGAGGTTTGTTGGTCGACCTAGAATATTTGGTTTCTCACGATACCAGCCCTGAAGAGATAGGTCAGTCCAAGCCTGAAGATATTGTGGAAGATACAGTGTATGAAATTGACGCTCGATTTAAGGGGGCAATGAGCTATCAGCGTCATACTTTAGTCGGACAAGCAGAATACAGCTTTGTGCAAAGTAAAAACTCGTCGATAACGCTGGACCCTCGTGAGTTAGGGGGCTTTTTGCATTTGTCAGGCATACCGAGAAACAGCTTGATAGGGCAAAACTTATTCTTCAGCAGTTTGGTATATCGTTACAAATGGTTCGACAATGATTTTGGATTGTTTGAAGCGCCAGTTTATGTAGGCGCGTCGCTAGAACATGGCGGTACATGGTCAGACAACGATCTGAAATTGAATGAAGCACCATTGTATAACGCTGCATCAATTTTCTTTGGTGTGGACTCGCCAATTGGACCTATTATGTTGGCATACGGTCGTACGGAGCAGGATATGGAAGCTGTGTATTTGATCGTAGGAACGTCGTTTAAATAATCGGGTTGTAGAAAGCAAAACCTTGGCATATTTGGTCAAAATTAGCAGAACTTTAGTCGTAAGTTGCTATGTTGGTCAAAATGATAAGATTTTAATTT
>NZ_JAWOTC010000192.1:0-1446 GCF_033338675.1 Vibrio sp. Vb1574 | reverse complement strand
TACACAAAGGCTCCGCTCTGTCGGGGCCTTTTTTACAACCAAAATTTGGCTTACTTCCCCACTTAACTTCGTCTCTCAACGTAAACTCTATAATTTACAAAGAAAAAACCTCTATAAACGCTTATTTATAATACATAAAACTTTACTAAACTCCTCAATCAAACCTGTTAGCAACAGTACTCTTTAAGCAATTCCTTTCATTATGACGCTTTCATTAAGATGGCTCACTAATCAGATCAAACTCACGAGTTTTAACTCAAATCACCGTTTTGTTTAATTTTAGTTAAAAAAGACAACAAATGGATTCATGTTTTTGATAAAAATGTCGATAAGAAAGTAATCAAACACAACAGGTTTCTTTTTCTGCCGAATTCACCCGAACCAAAAAAGAGGTGGAAGCAGAAGAAAACTATCCGGGAGACTTAGAGGAAAACTCATGAAATTCAGACATAAGGTTGTCACCGCCTCTTCAATTTTGCTGCTAATTACTGTGTCGCTACTATCGACGCAACAAGTTATGACGATTCGTTCTCAAACTCAGGAGCACATCAATTCAAGCGTTAAAGAGATTTTGACCAGCGTGAGCAACACCGTTCAATCTGAAATGAACGCGAAGAAAGATCTCGCACGCTCGATCACAGAGATTATTGAACTATCGCCAAACGACCGCACATACGTAAAAGACATTCTTGAGAAGCCAACTCCGAAATCAAGCTTCCTAGCGATTGGTTTTGGTTACGAAAGTAATGGCTTCGTGATTGAAAACGACGACGGTTGGGATGCAGGGCCTGATTATGATCCTCGCCAACGCCCTTGGTTTATCGCAGCCAAAAACAAAGGCGATTTGGTGGTTACCGACCCTTATGTTGATGCATCATCTAAGAATGTGATCATCTCTGTTGGTACGCCAGTAAAACAAAACGGCCAGTTCTTAGCTGGCATGTTTTACGACCTAGAGCTAACTACCCTTTCCGACCTAGTTAACCAAGTGAACCTATTTGATGCTGGTTACTTGTTCTTAGTCACTGACGATGGCACGACGATTGCGCACCCGCAAAGTAAGTACAACGGTGAAAAGCTCAATAGCTACCTACCGCAAGTTGACTTAAATAAGGCGACTCAACACATCGAAGTTGATAACAATCCTTACATGGTTAGCCTTACTCATATCCCAAGTGAGAACTGGTACGTGGGTGCAATCATTGATGAAACGGCAGCTTACTCAGTGGTTGGAGAGCTACGTAATAGCGCGATCATTTACTCAATCATCGCTGTACTTGCTTCAGTTATCGCATTAACACTTCTGATCAGAACCCTAATGCGCCCGCTAGATACACTAAACACGGCAATTAAAGACGTCGCATCTGGCAAAGGTGATTTAACGCAACGCCTAGAAACTGACACCGATCAGGAGTTTTCTGATCTAGCGAAAAACTTCAACACCTT
>NZ_JAWOTC010000191.1:0-1453 GCF_033338675.1 Vibrio sp. Vb1574 | reverse complement strand
TGTTGGTATCTTGGTATTCATCAACCAATAGATAGCGGATGCGATTTTGCCAACGCTGACGCACGTCTTCATTATTACGCAGCAGCAATACCGGCAGCAGGATCAGGTCGTCAAAATCGAGCGCGTTGTACGCCTTCATCTGCTTCTGGTACATCTCAAAACAAAAAGCGAACAGCTGTTGTTGCTCGCCTTTCGCCATCGCTTTGGCTTGCTCTGGCGTCAACATGTCGTTTTTCCAGTTGGAGATCGTACTCAATAGTTGTTTGAGTAGGTCTTTATCAACGTCGAGTCGCTTTTCCGTCAACTCTTTCAACAGCGCCATCTGGTCTTGATCATCAAACAACGAAAAGCCCGCTTTTAATCCAAGCTGCTTGTACTCACGTTTGATGATATTCAAGCCTAATGTATGGAAAGTAGAAACCATCAAACCTTTCGACTCGGCTTTACCCAAGGTTTGACCAACACGCTCTTTCATTTCGCGCGCGGCTTTGTTGGTAAAGGTCACGGCCGCGATGTTTCTTGCTTTGTAGCCACATTGCTGAACCAAGTAAGCAATTTTATTAGTAATTACGCGCGTTTTACCTGAGCCTGCGCCGGCAAGCACTAGGCATGGACCAGACACGTATTTTACGGCTTCATCTTGTCTAGGGTTCAGCTTCATACAAATTCTCTGCGGGTGACAAATGTGGCGCCTATGATAAAGGGGTGGCTCTTTGAATGCTACGGTGATTTTCTCGTAAATTTTACCCCGATTGGTGCAACATTCTGTTGCATAGTAGACCAGACTTTAAGCTATAATGAATGAACGTTCATTCACTGGTAGTAGGATTATGACGGACAACCCTGCTGTAGATAAACGCGATCAAATACTTGCCGCTGCGGAGCAGTTAATTGCAGAGTCTGGCTTTCAAGGGCTTTCCATGCAAAAGCTGGCCAACGAAGCAGGTGTCGCCGCCGGGACGATTTATCGCTATTTCTCAGACAAAGAACATCTATTGGAAGAAGTGCGTCTTAACGTAGCCAAACGCATTGCCTCTGCAGTGCAAGCGGGTGTTAATGACGACATGCCATTGAAGGAACGCTATCGAACCATGTGGCTCAACATCTGGAATTTGGCGGGTTCCAACTTAAACGCCATCAGTAATCGAGTTCAATATGATTCGTTACCTTGCACAACAAGAAACAAGACGTGGGAACTTGAGCGAAAAATGTTTGCCCAAGTAGATCGCCTTTTCAACCAGGGCAAAGAAGAAGGGGTTTTTAAGCCTCTCGATAACGAAGTGCTCTCTGGATTAAGCTTTGAAGCAAGCGTCGCGCTTGCGAGAAAAC
Source organism: Vibrio sp. Vb1574 (assembly GCF_033338675.1). Lineage (NCBI taxonomy): Bacteria > Pseudomonadati > Pseudomonadota > Gammaproteobacteria > Vibrionales > Vibrionaceae > Vibrio > Vibrio sp. Vb1574. Next base: position 124 of record NZ_JAWOTC010000191.1, on the reverse strand, counting down.
ATGCTTTGGGATTTTATCAATTGGACGACGATGCGCTGGAAGCAGCCATTGAAGCCAGTTGGGATGCAATTATTAAACACTAACTTGGAGTTCTTAATAGAATGAAAAAGTGGACTTTCTTTAT
>NZ_JAWOTC010000190.1:0-1458 GCF_033338675.1 Vibrio sp. Vb1574 | reverse complement strand
ATAACATCATTCGCGATCTACGCGAAGGTGGCTACCCAGTCGTGGATTTGTCCGACGATGAAATGGCCAAACTGCACATTCGTTACATGATCGGTGGCAAGCCCTCGAAACAACTGAAAGAGCGTCTCTATAGCTTTGAATTTCCTGAGTATCCAGGCGCACTATTGAAGTTCTTAAGCACGCTTGGCACCCATTGGAACATCAGCCTATTCAACTACCGCAACCACGGCGCCGACTACGGACGTGTTCTGTGTGGTTTCGAGTTAGATGAAAGCGATTTAGCCCAATTTTCAGCGCATTTACGAGAACTTGGCTACCAATGTAAGGATGAAACCGATAATCCATCCTACAAGTTTTTCTTGTCTTAATTCGCCTTATCAACACCTCGCTACGGCGAGGTGTTTTGTTTCCAATTCACGGTTTGATTCGTCAAGTGGTAAGCTAATACTGAGATCTGACGTTTCTTTTGACTAACACTGCAACCAATCTTGATGCAACTGATTCGGTGATCCCAAATAATCCACCATCCATTGGATCAACTTATGATCGTCATCTTTACGCCATACCAAACAGCATCGGCTCAATGGCTTGTCATCTTGCAGCAGTTTCTCCACCAGCACACCTTCATGAATAAGTGGCATCGCAATATGACGCGGCATATACCCGACTCCAACGCCATTTTTTAAACATTCAATCGCACTATACCAATTGGGCAATAATAAACGACGCTGCTTGGCATAGTGACCTGTGTGTCGTTTTGGCAGTACGTTCGATGTGTCATCCAGACAAATCGCGGGGAACTGGCTAACAAACTCTTCGGTGAGAACCTGCTGACGTACACAAGGATGAGCAGGCGACATGACAAACGCCCAATCCAACACACCCATGTCTTTCACTTCGAAATCCCCGCCGACCGGCACTGCTGAAGTGGCTCCGACTACGATGTCGGCACGACCTTGAGCGATCGCCTCCCAAGAGCCGTTAAAGACTTCCATGTTGATTTGCAGTTCCGCAAATTCAAACTCTCGATAAAAATCTTCCACTAGCGGCTTGAGCTTTTCGAGCTTCACTACGTTATCCAGCGTCAGTTTCAACGTTGTTTTCCAGCCGTGCGCAGCTCGACGAGTTTGTGCTTTCACCTCTTCCATCTGACGCAGTAACGAGCGCGCTTCAGCCATGAATAGCTCACCCGCTGGTGTTAATTCAACTTTTCTTGGTAAGCGGCGAAATAGCACGACGTCCAAATCCTGCTCTACCTGTCGCACGCCATAGCTGATCGCCGAAGGAACTTTGTGAAGCACTTCAGCAGCGGCCGTGAAACTGCCTAACCGAGCAACCGTATCGAGCATTTCCAGTGATGCTTTGGAGAACATGATTTCTTACCTTTCAAAAAATTTGATTGATAACCAACAATTTTAGCGTTTTATTTTCTCAAAATCGAAAAATAGAATAATAAGG
>NZ_JAWOTC010000189.1:0-1459 GCF_033338675.1 Vibrio sp. Vb1574 | reverse complement strand
GCGGGTTTCTTTTTAATGCAAGTTAGTTGAATGCAGCGTCGTTCGATTCATCATTCGAAGCAGGAAAACGCTGCTCGTAAAGCTCCATAAAGTCCTGACGAATCAAATGTTCTAAATGGTTCGCCTTATCTGTCGGGCAGAAGATCATCACATGCACAATCTGCTCACCATTAATATGACTTGAAATGTGGATGTGCGGCTCTGCACCCGGCAGATCGACACCGGCATGCTTCTCGATCATGGCATTGTAACGATGTGCCACATCACTAAAGTAACTGCAATGCTCATCAATTTTGTCCGTTAATGGTGTCAGTAGCGGATACAGGTTGACGAAGTCTTTCACCACAATCGTGAAATTATGGTAAACATAACGCTTCATGAAGTTGAGGTTTTTAACCGGATAGGTGAAAAACATACTATTAGGCAACGTCGCGGTTTTACCCGTGTAATGGTATTGCCCGTGATGCAAATCGATCTCTTGAATCACCGTCGCCATCATGTTGTGTTCGATCACCTCGCCACACAACTTACCCACTTCAATCCAATCACCCACTCGAAACGAGCGCGAACTCGCACGTTGAATCGAGCCTGTAAAACACAAAATGATCTCTTTCGATGCCACCACAATAGCAACCGCAATCGCTGTAACACTGAGCGCAAACTCACTGATTTCTGATTGCCAGAGGATAAACAGGATCAGCAATGTGAACGCAAACGTACCGTTTTTGGTTCTCGACATCCAACTGCGTTGATCTTCGGTTAAAAAGGCATGATCACCGCGAATCATCGACAAAATTGAACGACGTACCAACCACATAAAAAACAAAATTAATGTGGTAAACAGCATTTTGTGCGTGAGAAGAAAATCGACGACTAACTGCACTTTCTCCATTACCCAGCTCCCTTGTTACAGACTTATTATCTTTCGAATAGTAATGGGTAACCATAACAAATTATTCTGTCAGTTGTCCGTGTTCACTCTCTTTAAATACGATAAAGGCACGTCGATTCAGTGCGTTTGCTTCCGAAGTCGTTTGATTTATGACCGGTTGCAGTTCACCAAACGCTTTGACCTCCCAAACAAGCCGCGACGCATCAAGTTTGGTCTTTAGATATTCGACCACAGTTTGAGCTCGTCGCTCTGCCAATTTTTCATTGTAAGAAAGCGAGCCGACTTGATCAGTGTGTCCTGCAACCAAAATGCTGCCTTCTAACCCTTGTAACTGTTCAATGAAATCATCGAGCTGAGTGAGATCTTCAGCTTTCAACTCTGACTGATCAAAGTCAAAGTGTGGCGTCATGGTCATATAAACCTTACGCTCTGGCTTTGGAGGTTCGCAGAATGGCATCTCATCGTATTTTTGCGCCTCCTCAAACATGACGTACGCTCGGCGGTTTTCGGCTCGCGCTTGCTCTGAAGTATCGAGCGTAAGCGGTTGAGTCTCGCCAAAGTGCTTGA
>NZ_JAWOTC010000188.1:0-1461 GCF_033338675.1 Vibrio sp. Vb1574 | reverse complement strand
ACGATACCTTGAGCTGGGTGCGAGTAACAAAAATCAATGTTTGTTACTTTGTCATGCGACCCAAGATGACGTGCAGCGTCGCGTCCTCATCTTGAGTCAGCTGGTTTCCGATGCATTGTTTAATCAACAAGAGCCTTTACTCGACAGTCTAGAGCGTATTCTCGTAGATGAGCCTTGCGATATTGCGATTGTTATTGATGACGCTCATTTACTTAGTGAAACGCTCGTTTCGGAGTTATGGACGTTAGTCTTAGAGGCGCATGAAAAGCCGAACTGGACGATCAACGTGTTGCTTTTTACTCAGTCTGGGCGTTTGGAGTCGGTCTTGTCTCGATTGAGTTATGGGCAAGAACTTAAGCCAGTTGAACTTGATATCGATATGCTATCCGAAGTGGAAGCGCGTCGTTTCTTCGAATCACTAGTGGTTAGGTATGTCGATGACGATGCGGAGAAACGTGTTCGAGATGCATTTAAGAAAGTCGACCCGATTCCGGGTGACATCATGGCATTAGGAGAGATGAAAGTGGAAAAAAGGATCATTATCCGTTCAATTGTCGGATCGCCACTCAACATCGCATTAGTGGTTTTGGTGCTACTGTTGCTGGCCGCTGGTGGTTAGTGGTGGGTGTTTAATCAGCCAAGCACAGATGACAAAGCGCAGCAGATCACGGGAAGCATCGAGCAAACTGCCATTCCGACACTCACTGAGCCGACTCTTTCGCCATCAGAATCTAATTTAACCTCAGTGACTGACGGCTTGCCAAATGATGGCGATTTATCAGATGCGACTGACGATTCCAACTCATTGCCACCAACGGTGACAGAAGAAGTAGCAAGCGTCGGGAATGATGATACCCAGCAGCGTGTTGTGATTGAATCTGACGTGGTTGATGCTCTGTTAGAAGGTAAGCCTGAGCAAGCGAATACAGACAATATTAAAGCGTTAGTAGAAGGGGCTGAACCTCAAGCGAAAACCCAGTCAGAGACAAACTCTTCTTTGATTAAAGTGGTGAAGCCAAGCGATGCCGCATCAGAAGAGGTTGCGAAAACAGAGACGACATCAAGTAAACCTATCGTCAAATTCTCGTTTGCACGTGAAGAGCTAAAAGCGTTATCCCCAAGAGCGTACACCTTGCAGTTAGCAGCCATGACATCAATGGAAGATGTGCAAGCTTTTCTTGATGAGCATCAGCTGAATAACAAGGTACGCATTTATCCGACGGTTCGCAGTGGAACGGAATGGTACATCGTGACTTACCAAGATTATCCGACAATTCAAATGGCTCGAGACGCGGTAGAGAAGCTGCCAGATTCACTTAAGTCGGTGAGCCCATGGGCAAAATCGCTAGGCCAAGTTCATCGAGAAATTGATCGCGTGAAATAATCCTGAGCTTCGCTGAAAAATATGTTACATTCCGCAGCCTTAATTTTTGGTCGATAGATAGAGCAGTAGATGAAAAA
>NZ_JAWOTC010000187.1:0-1463 GCF_033338675.1 Vibrio sp. Vb1574 | reverse complement strand
CGTGGAAGGTATTCCGACGCAAATGAGTTTCAGTGTGAGAAATGATGGCAATGGTTTGGAATATAATGGCCACACATTAACAACATTGTTCGCACAAAAGCGAAATTGGCTTAATCCAAAATTCTATCGCTTTATTCTTGAGATTTTACGCTTCAATAAACTAGCAAAAGCGTCTGCTACTGAGCAAATATCGAGTTCTCAAACGCTGGGTGCATTTTTGGATGAGCACCAGTTTAGTGATTTCTTTTCTGACAACTATATTCTGCCAATGGGCGCGGCGATTTGGTCATCTTCCCTCGCTGACATGCGTGCATTTCCATTGATGTTCTTCTTACGCTTTTTCCTCAATCACGGTTTGTTAGACGTGACGAATCGTCCGCAATGGTACGTTATCAAGGGTGGTTCACGTGCTTATATTCCACCTTTAACGCAAGGATTTGCAGACAAGATTAGACTGAATAGTCCGGTTGAAAAAGTTGTTCGCAGTGAACAAGGCGTAGCGATTTATGCAAATGGACAGTGTGAGTGGTTTGATGAAGTCATTTTTGCTTGTCATAGCGACCAGGCTTTAGCGATGCTCAGTGATGCCTCGTCATGTGAAAACGACATTTTGTCTAATATGGCTTACCAAGCAAATGATGTGGTTCTTCACACTGACACGAGTGTATTACCGAAACGAAAATCTGCATGGGCATCGTGGAACTATTTGCTGGAAGGAGGCGAAGAGGAGCAGCAACGATTGCCGTCCCTAACGTACAACATGAATATTTTGCAGCATATCGACTCTTCACACACATTCTGCGTCACCTTAAACCGTACTGAAGATATCGACGAGAACAAGATTCTGCGTCAGTTCACCTACCATCACCCTGTCTTTACGATGGAGTCTATCGCTGCCCAGCAACGCAAAGAAGAAATACAAGGAACTCAACATACGTGGTTTTGTGGCGCTTATTGGTACAACGGATTCCATGAAGATGGCGTGCGCAGTGCTTTGGATGTTGTGAAAGGAATTGCCGCTAAACATAACGAGAAAAACGACACACTTTATGAACAAGGTGCTGCGTAATATGAGTATCCCTTCTCACAGTCAGTTATTTATAGGCAATGTAAGGCATCGTCGTTTTACGCCCGTTAAGCACGAGCTGAATTACTCTATGTTTATGCCAGCGATTGATTTGGATGAAATTGGCGTACTTGAGAAAAAAGTTTGGGGCTTTGGGACTCGCTGGTGGCATTGGGCTCGATTCAAACGTGATGATTACCTCGGTGAAGGGAGTTTGAAAAAAGCGGTGCAAGACAAAGTCGCAGAACTTACGGGCGTACGTTGCAGCGGCAAAGTACTGTCTGTCTGTCATTTGCGTTATCTCGGGCTTTATTTTAGTCCAGTGAATTTTTACTACCTGTATGACCAAAAAGGTGAATGGCAATATCTTCTCGCCGAAGTCAGCAATACACCTTGG
>NZ_JAWOTC010000186.1:0-1466 GCF_033338675.1 Vibrio sp. Vb1574 | reverse complement strand
AGAGAAGCGCTTGATAAATTTCCGGTTGAGGTTTTAAAAGTTCGACTTCGGCAGACACAATCGCGCCATCAAAAAGTGGCCAAAAATTGTACGTTGATTTTAAGTGTTCGACAATTTCTACAGCATTATCAGTTAGTGCGTAGACACCGTAACCCGCTTGCTTCACCTTTTGTAAAAGCTCAACACTGCCGAACAGTTGAATCTGAGTCTGTTTTACGTAGTAGAAGAAACAGCAACATTCTTCAGCCGTTAAGTCGAGTTCTTGTTGATAACGGTGTATTGCTTCTTCTTCGCTGATCAAACCTTTGTTGAGGTCTAGCCAAATCTTGTTTGAGAACAGTCTTTTCGCCATTTGTTCTGCATCTACGGAATGACCAAATGTTAAGCGTACAATCTCTGGTGGTGACCAACGAACCAGTACGTTGCCGACATCGAAAACAACATTTTTAATTTGAGAGCTTTCCATAGAACACCTTTGATTTGTGAGTTGGTCAGAGTAATCAAACGAAGATGAGTGAGAACAACATTCGCGTTGCCCTCGCATAAGTTGATTCTACTTGAATCACAATAAAATAATATGCAATTGAACTCGTTACCAAAAAATTCGTGAAATCAAGCTGAACTTAGATAAAAGGCTGAATTTAGAGACAAGCATCGCGAATAAATTGACGGAGTTCGCGCTGCTTATATTTGGCAAGTAATATATAATTACAAAACAACGTGATTATAAAAAAGATAGCAAGTCACAACTTTGAACGTCAGGCGGAGTAGACAAATTAGATAGTATGGATTCGATACGTAAGGTATATGAGTACGCAGAGCCCAATTTAACATTAGTTGGTTGGATGGGATTTATTGGCTTCCCGCTCTACTACTTCGTTTGGGACTTCATGTTCCCGCAATCCTATGAAAACTTGCCGCTACGTTTGTTCTGTTCCGCACTGTTTTTTGGCATCATTTTTCGTAACCGTTTGTCGTCATCCTGGCGAAAGTACGTGCATGTCTATTATCAAATAACGATTACGACCTGTTTACCTTTCTTCTTTTTTTATATGTTGCTCATGAATGATTGGTCCAATGTTTGGGTGATGTCATTCATGTCGGCTATTTTCCTGCATATTTTGTTGGTTCATGTCACAAGGGTCATGTTTGCTCAGACGTTCGCTGGTATTGGTCTAGCGACGTTTTTTGCGTGGATAGCGAAAGGCTTTCATCTCGATATCACAATGGATTGGACGCATGTGCCGATATTTTTGTTTATTTATGTGTTTGGCAACATGTTCTATTTCCGAAATCAGGTCGAGCATGAAGCAAAAGTATCGCTCGCTAAGTCGTTTGGCGCTGGTATTGCTCATGAAATGCGTAATCCACTCAGTGGCTTATGTACGTCGATAGATGTTATTCAGTCTGTCTTGCCTAACAAAAAGGCGATGGGCGAAAAAGATCAGTATGTGATGAGTGATGAA
>NZ_JAWOTC010000185.1:0-1467 GCF_033338675.1 Vibrio sp. Vb1574 | reverse complement strand
TTGCTCTGTTCCTTTCCTCACAAAACATTGGATGTGTATATTTTTTAGGAAGTCGTGGGAGAAACGCAGTGAGCGCATTTAACGTAGCTAAATTCGGTGGAACCAGTGTTGCCAACTTTGAGGCAATGAGTCGTTGTGCCACCATCATCGAAAACAATCCAAATACTCGCCTTGTTGTTAGCAGCGCTTGCTCTGGGGTAACCAACATCTTGGTAGAACTGGCCAATGGCGTTCAAGATCAGGAACACCGTGCTGAGTTACTAAAAAACCTAGCTGAGATCCATGATTCCATTTTGGCTCAATTGGAAGATGCGACAGAAGCCTCTTCAGAGGTGTACGGAATTTTAGATACCGTGACCAGCCTTGCAGAAGCCGCCTCAATTCAAGCAAACACCAAACTGACCGACCACCTTGTGGCATGTGGTGAGTTAATGTCGACGCACATTTTGGCGCAGCTCATGCGAGAGCGTGGTATCAATGCAGTACGATTTGATATTCGTGAAGTACTAAGAACCGACGACAACTTTGGTCGCGCAGAACCGAATGTCGAAGCCATTGCTCAACTAGCCCAAGAGAAGCTTATCCCTTTATGTCTTGATTCTGTCGTCATCACACAGGGCTTCATTGGCTCTGACGAAGAAGGCAATACAACAACGTTAGGCCGTGGTGGTAGCGACTACAGTGCAGCCTTGATTGCTGAAGGCGTGAAAGCATCTGGACTTGAAATTTGGACAGATGTTCCTGGTATTTACACGACCGATCCTCGCATCGCACCAAAAGCGTCACCAATCCCAGAGATCAGTTTTAGTGAAGCCTCTGAAATGGCTAACTTTGGCGCGAAAATATTACACCCATCAACACTAGTCCCTGCTCTGCGTCATGATATCCCGGTTTTTGTTGGCTCATCCAAAGAACCAGAAAAAGGCGGCACGTGGATTCGTCATCAAGTCGAAAGCTCACCACTGTTCCGCGCCCTCGCTCTGCGTTGTAATCAAACGATGGTCACTCTGCGTAGTGCGAACATGTTCCATGCGTACGGCTTCTTAGCAAAAGTATTTGAGATTTTAGCCAAGCACAAAATTTCGGTAGACCTTATCACCACATCAGAAATCAGTGTGTCACTCACACTGGATCAAACTGATACCTCAGGAGGCGCACCACAACTTCCTCAAGCAGCACGGGAAGAGTTGGAAGAGTTGTGTAAGGTCGAAGTAGAACATGACCTTTGTTTGGTAGCCTTGATTGGTAACAAGATGAGTGAACGTAAAGGCTATGCAAAGCATGTGTTTGGTACGCTAGAAGATTTGAACTTACGCATGATCTGTTATGGAGCAAGCCCTCATAACCTGTGCTTCCTTGTGAATGAGTCGGTGGCAAAGCAAGCCATTCAGAAGCTGCATACAGAGCTCTTCGAACAATAACATTGGTTTGTTCCTCAAGTGACCACTAACGTGGTTCAAAAAGCAT
>NZ_JAWOTC010000184.1:0-1468 GCF_033338675.1 Vibrio sp. Vb1574 | reverse complement strand
TGGAAAACGAGTAAATAGATATATAAGGCTTAAGTATTCCCGCTTGCCATAGTAACGATGCGTTTTAAAGTCCAACGCAACAACACAGGGATACATTCCATGCCTTTCTCTTCGCAGTGAGACACAATGGCTAGAGCCAAATCTGGCTTCGCATGTTTTTTCAAAACGCGGTTAACCACTTTCTTCGCCGGAATTGGATGGTCGTGAGGGACTTTGATCATGTCCTTAAAGAAAAGCTCGAAACCATGATTATAAAGAAAATGCTCGATGTCCCGATCGGGCAGTTCAGTGAGCCTATGGCGCTCTTGATCATGCCCAAGCTGCGCTCTTACTGTGTGGGCGTATTTTTTACCCGCAGGGTCACCATCGGTAACCACATGCCAATCGATACCGAACTCTTTGGCTACTTTTATTAATGAACGTAAGCCAGATTGTGCAAACTCGACAATCTGAACCCCTTCAGCGGCGAGATCGTATCCACATTGCCTTGCTAATTCATTAAACAACCAAACCTCAGTTTCGCCTTCCACTAATAGCCAGCAACGCGCAAACAAAGCGCCAGCGCGATGAAAACGAATGTGGAAACCAATTCGGCTTAACTCATCCCCCCCAAACTTAGACGTATTTAGACTCTTCGCGATAGTTTTGTCGGACAGACGGATAAGCCTACGGATGGAGTAGAGCGGCACGGAACCAAGCAAACTGCCGCTATTCGTAGTTAAGATTTTTTGCATTGGCAAAAGTTGAAGCAACGACCAAGCTCGAGCTAAATGCGTTGGGTGTAAACGACCTTCTGGATCTTCGATGATCAAAATAGGCCGCGCGCAACGTCTTAAATCCGTCGGCCCTTTGGCTTGGAGATATGCATTAAGCAACCCCATTAAGAGCAAGCGACTTTGCTTATCGTTGGTCTCTTTCAGGTATTGGCTCAATCCTTTATCAGAAGATGGGCTAGTGTAGAATAATCCGTCTCTCGGTTTTCTAGGATTGCCTTTACTGATGCTACGAAACGCAAAATAGTGCTCGACCAACGTTTTCATGGCATCGAGACTGCTTCGTATTTCCCCTTTGTTTACATGACCCGGCATCGCCAATAAACGTCGACAGGTGTTGTTGATGCGTTTTTCGATACGCGCGTTTTTGCTGTCACCATTAATGTGTGTCGGACGAGGAAAGCGACGAGAATCCCTTAGTCGAATGACAGGGTGCAACGTCATCAACTCAACCGCTAATTTTTCTGAATGGTGAATCTGTTTCGGTTTGCCATCACGGTCAAGAAACGCGTATTTGGTTGTGATGTCATGATCAACGCGAGAGGCACTGATTCGATAATAAATGACATGTTCACCATCTTCTGTTGTGCACCAAGCGGGTTTGATGCGGCGATAACGACCAGCGTTTGCTTCATGTTTATCTTGTGCTTTGAAGCAGACAATAATTTGGATGTGTTGAGACTGAGGGTGAGAAA
>NZ_JAWOTC010000183.1:0-1471 GCF_033338675.1 Vibrio sp. Vb1574 | reverse complement strand
ATGATGATGGTACGGTTCAAATTACTTTTTATGAAGCGATTGATCATGGTGTAGGTCAAGATGAGCTGGTGACTAACTTATTGGTTGAGAGCATTCAAAGTGATGCTGACGGTACACAAGAGACGGTTGTGGCCCCCCTAGAAATCGTCATCAGTGATGCCGACCCAGTGATCGCAAATGAGTCATATAGTGTAACCGAAGGCCAAGTCATTTCTGGCAATGTACTGGAGAATGACATTGATATTGATGGTGACTTGTACATTCGATATGTCAGAGCCGGAGGAGAGATCCAGTCTGTCCCTGATGGTGGCTCAGTAAGTTTTAGTCTAGAGAAGGGTGAATTAACCGTATTTTCAGATGGCTCTTGGCAGTTGAATGCCAGTCGCAACTTAGATCACACGGTTGAGCAAAGTCTCGTTTTTGATTATCTCGCAGCCGATGATTCAAAAGATTACGGTGTAGCAACCGCAACTATCGACATTATAGATGGCCAAGCGGGTTATGTAGGCAGTGCTACTATAAACGCAGCAGAAGTACCTCTGGGAGAGGCATTATTAACCACCGAAGGCAGTGTTAATGTGATTGCTGGCTCTGATAACCCTGATCCGACTAGTTTGTATTTTGGTGGGGCATCCATTACTAAGTTAGAGGCATTAGGGCTTACAAGCTCAGTCTCTGATAATGAGCTTAGCTACACGTTTAGTCCCAGTGGAAAGCAAATCACAGCATTTGCGAATGGTGTCACTGTATTTACGTTAACATTGAGTGGCATTGAGTCGGGTAACGATGTACTAGCTTCAATCTCGCTTACTCTTGCTCATCCTATCGATCAATTCAATAGTAGTGATACGGTCACTTTCCCGCTGACCATTGGAGGGACAGATCTAGACTCCACACCGCTTGTAGAGAATGAAATTGATTTCGTGTTGAAAGATGGTGTTGATCCTACGTTGAGCAACTTGACTGTTGTTGCAATGGAGGAGATTAATCTAGAAAGTGGGGCAATCTTTAAGACTGGGAGCCTTCAACTCGATATCGGGAGTGATTATGTTGACTCTCTTCGATTTAGCGAATTAAACCAGCCCACATTAGTGAGTAGTGAAAGTGAGTTGCTTTACCGTCTGTCTGATGACGGTACGACAATTACTGGCTATATCTTAGAAGGTGGGGTGGAAGTAAATATTTTTCAATCGAAACTATTATCCACATTACCTTTAGAGTCGAGTAGTGAAATAGAGTATTCCTTTGAATTATATCGCTCTTTCGATCTGTCAAAAGATCAAATCCTGGATATACCATTGTTAGTTAATGCAACAGATTCAGACGGTGACACCACCTCCGTAACATTGGATATTACCTTAGAGGCAATTGAAGGTTTGAACGATGATGCCTCTTTAACGGTGGATATTCTTGATGGCGGCGATGGATACGAAAACCAGTTTGAAGTTCCTAGTGTCACGATTCAAGGTGA
>NZ_JAWOTC010000182.1:0-1472 GCF_033338675.1 Vibrio sp. Vb1574 | reverse complement strand
TTCTTCGGTATGCTTGAAAAACGCGACGTTCACCTTTCGACAGCGACTAAAATCGCGATGGCGTTTGTACTCACTGCAATTGCATTTGGCATCCTAACGTTTGCGGTCACAACCGTTGGTGAAGATGTGGTGATCATGCCTGAAATCTTCTTGGCGATTCACTTCTTCCAAGCCATTGCGGAAGTTATCGTTGGTTCAATGGTTGTGGCATTCATTCTGTCTGTTGCACCAAAACACATCGAGAACTTCTCGGTTAGTCTATTCTCCGTTGCTATCGCACTGAGTGGTATCGTTGGTGCCGCTTTCTCAACATCGATTGCGATGGAAAAAGGCCAAGAGATCACTCAAGAAATCGTACAAACCGTATACGGTGATTACTTCCAATTGCTTACTGTACTAGCGGTTGTGATGGTGGCGATTGCTATGGCAGCGTCGGTTGTTATTCGCAAAATGCTGGATGCGGCAAAAGAAAGCGAAGCACAAGCGCAACCTGTCGAGATTGAAGCGGGTGTCGAGGTACAGAGCTAATCGCTTTCGCACCGCCACTTGATTACATACGCAATCAACAAACAAAAATGCCGCGAATTCATCGCGGCATTTTCGTAATGACAACGTGACCGATTAATCGCGGCGGCCACGAAGTTCAATCGGTTGGGTAGATGCATCGGTTTGAATCATCACGCCGCCGTACATCGCTTCATTACGGCCTTTCAACGTAAGTTGCGAGTTTGCGCGTTCAACATCCACTTGGTTCGTATTACTCATTGTCATGTCAATGGTACCTGTGTATGAGCCATCCGCAGCAAATGCCACATTCGCTGAGCAAACCATCAAGCCTAATGCGATTAGTTTTTTCATACATCACCTCTGTTATTGTCTGTACCTGTGTCGATGTAGAAACTGTATCAACGCAAAGGGGATGAGACGAGGAAACTCCTGATTTACCAAATGGAAATCCCCTTTCTTCACCTCCGATAGAGGCCTCAAGAAAATTGACCGTTTGCTGTCTTTGGATGATCAGCTCAACGCTATGATGTGAAGCGAGCCGAATTGTTGGAGTAAAGAATGGCGATTAATCTGGATATTCAAAACATTCTTGTGCTGAAGCGCATGTATGAGCTGCGCAATGTTCGGTTAGTCGCAGAGTCGTTAGGAAAAACATCCGGAGCCATCAGTAAAAACCTCACCAAGATGAAAACCCAGTTCGATGATCCTCTGTTTGTGCAAACGAAACATGGCTTTGAACCGACGACGTTTGTCGAAACAAACATGGCACACTTCGAACAGATTCTGATGAGTGTGGACTCCATTAAGCCGCAAAACTTTTCCCCAGAGACCTTTGATGGGCAACTGTCGATTTATGCCAACACGCTATTTTGGGATTACTTCGGCGATGAGCTTTACTTGAGCCTGTTAAAACAAGCACCTCGAGCCAAATTTTCGTTTCTGCGCTGGGGAAACGAAGCTAAAAA
>NZ_JAWOTC010000181.1:0-1474 GCF_033338675.1 Vibrio sp. Vb1574 | reverse complement strand
AAAACCAACTAGAAAAAGCGCAAGCTTCGATGAAGCAAGAGCTAAACCAAGTTAAAGACGAAACCATCGAGAAAGCGACCACAGTAACGCACAAAGCAGAAGTGGTGCTTGGTCAACAACAAAAGAGCATTGAAAGTTTACAACTCGCCGTCGCAGATGTGAAAGGCCGACGTCCAAACGACTGGCTATTGGCAGAGGCCGATTACCTTGTGAAGTTGGCTGGTCGTAAACTGTTCTTAGAGCATGACGTAGAAAGCGCAACTCAACTAATGGAAAGCGCAGACCAACGTATTGCCGCGCTAAACGATCCAAGCTTAGTTAAACTGCGTAAAGCGATGGCAAACGACATTACCAAACTGCGCACTGTCCCATTGATTGACCGTGACGGTCTTGTTCTGCGTTTAACCGCTCTACAGCAGCAAGTAGATAAGTTACCTCTAGCAAATGCCCTACTGCCGGAAGCCCAAGTCGTTGCTCAACATGAAGTATCAGAAGACATTTCAAACTGGCAAGATAATTTGATGACCTCTCTGAAAGACTTCTCTGAGAACTTTATTACTTTCCGTACTCGCGATGGCAACGTCATCCCATTATTGTCTCCAGAGCAGCATTTCTATTTAAAAGAAAACATCAAGGCCAAACTGGAAACAGCAATCAAAGCGGTTTACCAAGAGCAAGGCGAAATCTACACCACGTCGTTAACGACAGCTGACAAGTGGGCGATGGCTTTCTTCAATCAAGACGACAATGCGGTGAAAGAATTCAACAAAGCACTCAACCAATTAAGCCAACAAAATATTCAAGTTGAGTACCCTGCAAAACTGGAAAGCCAATCTCAGCTATCGGATGTGATTCGTGAGCGACTACGTCGTGAAGTCACAACAATGACAGGTACGGGGGATAAATAATGATTCGCCTTATTTTCCTATTTGTCGTTCTAGGTGCAGGTCTATTTGTCGGTACTCAGTTTTCTGGTCAACAAGGATATGTACTGATCTCAATAGCAAACAAGACCATCGAAATGAGCGTGACCACTTTGGTGATCTTCGTTATCGCTGCGCTAGCTGGTCTTTTCCTCCTTGAATACCTGATTAAAAAGTTGGTTTACGCAAGCTCAAGCACTTGGAACTACTTCAGCGTACGTAAAATGCGTCGTTCTCGTCGCTACACCAATGAAGGCATTATCAAGCTCCTTGAAGGTGATTGGAAAGGTGCTGAAAAGAAAGTCACTCGTTGGGCAAATCACCACGATATGCCACTACTGTGCTATCTCGTTGCTTCTGAAGCTGCTCAAGGTCAAGGTGATAAAGCAAAACGCGATCATTATCTTGCATTAGCTAGCCAACAGGAGAATGCTCATCTCGCTGTCGAACTGACTCGAGCCAAGCAATTTATTCGTAATAATGAGTTCGAAGCCGCTTTCGATACCCTGCAATCGCTAAAAGGCCAATACCCAAATAACTCGATTGTCTTG
>NZ_JAWOTC010000180.1:0-1476 GCF_033338675.1 Vibrio sp. Vb1574 | reverse complement strand
ACAATTGCACCATACGTGATCCGTGCGATGGGCAATCGACAAGCACGTCGTTACATCCTCAGTGGTGAAGTCATCCCTGCGGTTAAAGCGCAACAATTTGGCATCGTGCATCAAGTGAAACAAAATGACGAGCTTGAATCATGCGTAAGCGAAGTCGTCGCTTCTTTGCTACTCAATAGCCCAGATGCGATGAGAAAAGCGAAAGCACTGTGCGAACAATGCCACCAAAATCCCATTGATTCTCAGCTTATCCGCTACACCAGCCAATTGATCGCCGATATCCGTGTATCGCCTCAAGGGCAAGACGGTTTACAAGCTTTCTTAGAAAAACGGCCTCCGAGCTGGGTCCATCAACCTGATGCGGAGGAAGAATGACACTGCCTACTAACGTAAACATTGTTGAAGTTGGCCCTAGAGATGGACTTCAAAATGAATCACCGGTTTCGACTCGCACTAAAATCCGGCTGATTGATTTGCTTTCTGACACGGGTTTGAGTCACATCGAAGCAGGCTCATTTGTCTCACCCAAATGGGTTCCGCAAATGGCAGATTCCAAAGAAGTCATGCAAAATATCACGCGAAGAGCCTCGGTGACTTACTCGGTACTCACCCCTAACCTCCAAGGGTTAGAGCAAGCCTTAGATGCTGGCGCCAATCAGGTCGCCATTTTCACTTCGGCTTCTGAAGGTTTTTGCCAGCATAATATCAACTGTTCAATTGCAGAGAGCTTGAAACGCTTCGAGCCATTAATGGTTCAGGCCGATAAATACCATGTTCCAGTTCGTGGATATCTGTCGTGCGTCGTCGATTGCCCTTACGATGGGGCGACATCTCCAACACAAGTAGCCAACATATCGCAAGCGTTGATCGAGTTGGGATGCTATGAGGTGTCCTTGGGCGACACGATCGGGACCGGTACACCTAATCGTATAAAAGAGATGCTGGAATCGGTGCTAGCGCGCATTCCAAACCAACGTTTAGCCGTACACTTTCATGATACATGGGGACAAGCGCTGGCAAATATCTACCAGGCCTTAAGCATGGGCATCAACACGGTAGACAGCAGTGTCGCAGGATTGGGAGGGTGTCCTTACGCACATGGTGCATCTGGCAATGTTGCTACAGAAGACGTGTTGTATTTATGCCAAGGCTTGGGCATTGAAACTGGCGTGGATTTAGAGCTGTTAGCCAAAGCAGGATGGATGATAAGCGATGAACTGCAACGCCAACCAACATCGAAAGTTTCACAGGCATTACGTCATAGAATGGAATAACGCACTTTGCATGACGGGCTCAACTAACCCGCCCGTTAGACTTCATAATTCGCTTTGATGCCGATATCAAAGTGCAGTGGCATGCGCCATTTTGCTATAGATAAGTAGGTCATGATCAAACCCGCAAGAAGCGCAGAGATTGCAACAATGGTTGACTGTTCGAACCACAACGCAAATGCCGTCACAACCAACAGCGTAGGTA
>NZ_JAWOTC010000179.1:0-1482 GCF_033338675.1 Vibrio sp. Vb1574 | reverse complement strand
CTCGCCATGACGTCAGACGGTGGCAATCAAGCGATCATTTGGAATTTAGAAACAGGTCAAAAGGTTTCGCAACTCAGCAGTTGGTCGCGCCAGCTGATTTTCTCTACCGCGCGTTTTTCTGATGATGGCTCTCAACTGGTGACGGGAACACCTTCAGGCCGCGTCTCGATTTGGGATACGCAGAGCGGAAAGCGCATTGACGGATTTGAAGTCGAGCCGAAAAAAGATACTCGCCCTCCTCGCGCGGTCGTGTATGATGCTGCCTTTGATTCTAAGCAACGTGTAATTACTGCCACATCGGCGGGCATCGCCCAAGCTTGGCAACTAGAGAACGGGTCATGACAGAAAAACTCATTGAGCAATTGGAAGCACGCATCAACGACTTAGAGTGTCAGGTGGCGTTCCAAGAACAAACCATCGAAGATCTGAACAGTGCATTGTCACAACAACAATTGCAGATCACGAAGATGCAAGATCAAATGAAGTACGTAGTAGGCAAAGTGAAAAATATGGATTCTTCGAATATGGAAGATCCAGCCAACGAGCCACCGCCGCCGCATTACTGATCAATACGCGAAAGACAAAACAAAGCCCAGACTTATGCTGGGCTTTGTTGTAATTGCACGGTTGCTCGTCGTGAAATAATCGAACGGTTAGTCGTTAGCGTAGATTTTCACACTCAACTCACCGAGAGTATTGATACCCGCACGATACATCCCCGAACTGTTCATAGCGAAATGCAACGCCCCATTCGCATCAATGGCAATCAGGCCACCTTCTCCGCCCATGGTTTTGAGATCTCCCTGAATAATGGCTTCACACGCGGTATGTACGTCCTCTTGCAAATAGCGCATGCGTGCTGCTACATCTTCCGCAACACGTTTACGAATAAAGAACTCACCAACACCCGTAGTTGAAACTGCCACCACGCCATTCTCAGCCACAGTGCCACAACCTATCAGTGCAGAATCTCCAACACGACCATATTGCTTATTGGTTACCCCACCCGTACTGGTCGCCGCAGCTAAGTTGCCTTGCTGGTCTAACGCCACTGCGCCTACGGTGCCGTGTTTACGATCATCCGGGTAACGAGACTCAGATAACGCAAACAAACCTTTCTCACGCATTGAGAGCAGCTGTTCATAACGGCGATCTGTGAAGAAGTAATCTTGTTCGGTGTATTGATGGCCTTGTTCAAAAGCAAACTTCTCAGCGCCTTCACCAACCAACAACACATGGTTGCTGCGAAGCATCACATCCCGAGCCAGCTCGATCGGGTTTTTAATGTGTCTAACGCCCGCGACAGCACCTGCGGCAAGGTTGCGACCATCCATCACAGAGGCATCCATTTCTACCATTTCGTTGTGAGTAAGAACCGAGCCTTTACCCGCATTAAAGTTGGGAGAGTCTTCCAGTACTTTTACCGCAGCGACCACCGCATCAAGCGCTTCTCCACCTTGTTCGAGTATTTGGTGTCCTGCT
>NZ_JAWOTC010000178.1:0-1486 GCF_033338675.1 Vibrio sp. Vb1574 | reverse complement strand
TCTAAATAGACATTTTGCGCCAAATGGCACTACGAGGTGGCTATATGAAAAAGCTTGCGAGAAGTAATGATGAAGGGACGATTACGGCTGGTATAGGCTTATCGCCATTGAACCTGATTGAATTAGATATTTCTGCGAGATACACAAACGAAAATGCAATGGGCGCATCCATTAATTTCCTTGCGACCTATTAACTGAATCGTTATAGTCGGCTCCTCACATTGAGGAGCCTTTTTTTATGTTTGACGATTTACCACCTATATCGCACAAAGAGCAGCAAGAAGCTGTAGAACGAATTCAAGAACTGATGGCAAAGGGCACAAGTACAGCCGAAGCGATCAAAATCGTGGCAGAGCAGATTCGCGCAGAATACGCAGCCAAACAACAAGACAGTTAATAGAAGAAGCAGGGCACAGACCCTGCTTTTTTTACCCCTTTCTTAATCCATTTCCCATCAAACAATTTAAGTCATTCAGTTACCGCGTAACACAACCTTCTTAACTACAGCAGTAAAAGAGGCCAACCATTTAGACGAAAGCAATAGGTAAAATTTTACCAATTCATCTTTATCCATAAACATGCTTCAGTGGTGATTTTATGGTTGTTTAGGTCAATCTTGGTTAAATCTGATATTAATCAGTGAGTTATCGTGGAATTATTTGCTTTTCCAAGATTGATGAATAATTTGCATGTAATTAAATTACACAGTGACCATTAAGAGGAATAATTAGCCAGTATAATGTGTTGAATTTTTCATTAAGACACAGTGTCACAAAATCAAATTAGAATTAGGTGCTTATATATACTTCCATATAAAGACAGTAAGTACTTGCAGACGGTGTGTCAGAACTGCTTCTCCAGGGACTACATCATTAAAATTGCGGCAGAGTTTTTGATGATCTTTAATCTAGATTTTCAGAGCGCTTAGAGGCAGGAGCCACTACGGACTTAGTTTTACAGCATCGCTTACAAGTAAACTTAAGTTACGGCGTAATGTTTAGTGAGAGGCTTAGGGGTATATGTTCGAACAGCTGAGCTATTAGAGATGGGGATTTGGATGTTTTCATTTAGATATCGGCAGGTAAGCCGATGTTTAGTGTGTTCGATAAGCTAGACTAAAAGTAGTACCATTCAAAATAGGAGAACGTAATGAGTTATGGACATATTTTGGTTGCGGTAGACCTTACTGATTCCAGCAAAAAAGTCATCGATAAAGCAGTTTCTTTAGCGAAAGATGAAAAAAGTAAGCTTTCCTTAGTCTATGTAGATGTCGATAAGATTATTCTAGAGTTGAAAGAAGAACGAAAGTTGCAGAATGCATTACAAAAGCTTGCTGACGAGTGTGATTACGAAGTCCATGACAGTATGGTTGTGATTGGTGATCTTCACATCAAGCTCTCCGGAATTGCGAAGGAAGTAGGGATAGATCTCGTTATATGTGGCCATCATCATAGCTTGTTGAGTCGTTTCTTTTCTTCTGTCCCTA
>NZ_JAWOTC010000177.1:0-1488 GCF_033338675.1 Vibrio sp. Vb1574 | reverse complement strand
TGCGTCTTTCCCAATCAGCTCACGATTGACCGATCAGCCGTTCCACTTCATGTTCCGTCATGCCACCTTCTTAGTGTTGGCGATCGGGACCTCTGCGGTGATACTTCAAGTACCTTTAGAGCAATGGTTTAAGAAAAGTCATTACTTGCTTTGGGTCTCATTCGGCTTGCTGATTGTTGTACTTCTCGCAGGTAAGTCAGTAAATGGCGCCTCTCGTTGGATTCCGCTTGGTCTGTTCAACTTACAGCCTGCCGAAGTTGCGAAGCTATCGCTGTTCATCTTCATGTCCGGTTATTTAGTCCGTAAGCAAGATGAAGTGCGCCAGACCTTCTTTGGCGGCTTTATGAAGCCAATCATGGTGTTTGCTTTCTTCGCCGTCTTGTTACTTGGTCAGCCGGACTTGGGTACCGTCGTTGTAATGCTGGTTACTCTGTTTGGCATGTTATTTATCGCGGGCGCGAAGCTTACCCAGTTTCTGGCCCTGATGATTGCTGGCATTGGCGCTGTCGTCGGTTTGATCTTGGTAGAACCGTACCGTATGCGCCGTGTTACTTCGTTTCTTGACCCATGGGAAGATCCGTTCGGTAGCGGCTATCAGTTGACTCAATCTTTGATGGCGTTTGGTCGCGGAGAATGGTTTGGTCAAGGGTTAGGGAACTCAATTCAAAAACTGGAATACCTACCAGAAGCGCACACCGACTTTGTATTTGCGGTATTGGCTGAAGAGCTTGGTTTCGTCGGTGTTGTTTTAGTGCTGATGTTGATTTTTAGCTTGGTACTTAAAGCTGTGTATATCGGCAAACGTGCTTTTGAAGAAGGCGAGATGTTTGGTGGTTACTTAGCGTTTGGTATTGGTATTTGGTTTGCGTTTCAAACCATGGTCAATGTGGGCGCAGCCGCTGGTATTGTTCCAACCAAAGGTTTGACGCTTCCACTAATCAGTTATGGTGGTTCCAGTCTGATTATTATGTCCGTTGCAGTGTCCATATTGCTGCGTATCGATCACGAATGCCGCTTGAAACGCGAGCAACAACAATCAGAACAACAGACGAATGAAACAGAATAAACGTTTGATGGTGATGGCTGGTGGTACCGGCGGTCACGTATTCCCAGGTTTGGCGGTGGCAAAGCAGCTTCAAGAACAAGGTTGGGAGATCCGTTGGTTAGGTACAGCGGATCGAATGGAAGCCGATTTGGTGCCAAAGCATGGTATTGAGATCGACTTTATCAAAGTAAAAGGTCTGCGAGGCCAAGGCGTTAAACGTCTTTTAGCTGCCCCTTTTCAAATTATTAATGCCATCATGCAAGCGCGAGCGCACATGAAGCGCTGGCAGCCGGATGCCGTTTTAGGTATGGGCGGCTATGTGAGTGGTCCGGGTGGTATCGCGGCTTGGTTAAGCGGTATCCCGGTTGTTCTACACGAACAAAACGCGGTTGCAGGTTTAACAAATCAATGGCTATCAAAGATCGCCAAGAAAGTCTTTCAAG
>NZ_JAWOTC010000176.1:0-1493 GCF_033338675.1 Vibrio sp. Vb1574 | reverse complement strand
GCCTCTGCTGCAACAGCAGGCATTAAAGGAGGCGTATGCAAATGCGCGATACAATCAGGGTGTTGAGTGAAGATAGCGTTCTTTGCCACCAGCTCTGCCACATCATCGATTACGGATTTAAGTGGCGCATTTTTGTTGTCTAGGTCAACCGCGTTGATCGCATCTTCTAACGCTTTAGGATCCATACCTGAGTATGGTGCGTTAACTTGTTCAAACACTGACTTCATTGCAGCAGTTGTGTGGTTCATTACTGATGCAAACTCAGCACTGCCTAGTTCACCGGTATGGATGAAGTGCTTTTTCCACTCTTCTTGTGGTGCAGCTTCAACGTGGCTACCGCCTGCGGCGATGATCGCTTCTTCAAGCACACGTAATGCGAAGTCAATCTGTTCGAATGAAATGATAAGTGGTGGAAGGAAGCGAATAACAGAACCTTCGCGGCCGCCTTTCTCAACCATCAAACCACGCTCAAGCGCAGCACGTTGAATCGCTAGGGTCAACTGACCGTCCGCAAGAGGTTCACCAAACTTGTTAAGCTCGCCGTTAGGATTCTTGATTTCAACGCCTAGCATCAAGCCTTTGCCACGAACTTCAGCAATACAGTTAACACGTTTTTGGATGTTTTCAAGACCAAAACGTAGGTATTGGCCAGCAACGTTCGCATGCTCAACAAGGTTGTCACGTTGGATAATTTCAAGCGCTTTAGCACCTGAAACCATTGCAAGTTGGTTACCACGGAATGTGCCCGTGTGCTCGCCTGGCTTCCACGTATCGTGTTGCTTATTGATCACAAGCAGTGACATTGGCAAGCCGCCGCCAATCGCTTTAGAAAGACACAATACATCAGGCACGATACCCGCTTCTTCGAAAGCGAAGTTGTAACCAGATTTACCCACACCACACTGAATTTCATCAAAAATCAGTAGGATACCGTGCTCATCACAAATACGACGTAGTTCGCGCAACCAGAATGCTGGAGCAGGAATTACACCGCCCTCACCTTGAACTGGCTCTACGATGATCGCAGCAGGCTTCATGATACCCGCTTCATCATCGTTCAATAAACGCTCGATATAACGAATACTTGCTTTCGCACCTTCGTCACCGCCAAGGCCAAATGGACAGCGTAGGTTGTATGGGAAAGGCATAAAGTGCACATCTGACATTAAGCCAGTACGACGCGCTTTTGTTCCTAAATTACCCATCATGCCCATCGTACCGTTTGTCATACCGTGGTATGCCCCACGGAAAGCAAACATGGTATTACGACCTGTCGTTTGTTTCGCTAGCTTGATCGCAGCTTCAACCGCATCAGCACCCGATGGTCCACAGAACTGAATAACACAGTTATCGCCCAGCTCTTGAGGAAGAAAAGACTTAACAGACTTAATAAAGTGAGTTTTAGCAGAAGTGGCAATATCAAGAGTTTGATAAGGCAGACCAGAGTCTAACTGCTCTTTTAACGCTTGGTTAATTTCAGGATGGTTGTAACC
>NZ_JAWOTC010000175.1:0-1503 GCF_033338675.1 Vibrio sp. Vb1574 | reverse complement strand
AAAATTTCGACAAGAATTGGCCAAGCTAATGCCACGATGGACATTCGTTGGTTGATGTTTTGGCTTTTAGGCATGTTTTTAACCTTTCCAACAACTAAAACTGCCTCGCAGAGAACTGTGAGGCAGTCTATAAAAAGTAATTCGGGATTCGTTTGAGATGAAACTGAGATTAAGCGCGGATTTTAGTCGGAGATTGGTCACAACGACAACAATAATTCCTGTCATTTGAGGAAAATATTTCTAATGATTTTTCAAGCCCACTCGACTCATTGATGGAGCTTAGAGATCATCGACTGACGAACAATGAGATCAATAGGTACGCGGTTAATAAGTGGCTTAACGCCGTTAAATGATGTCATTCAGCGAATTGAGAATCGACTCGCCAACAGCCGTTTTTATGCATTATCTGTATTTATCAACGTGCACACATCAAGGTAACTTTGTAACCGTCATCACCATATTGCAGACAACATATCGATAGATATCGTAATAAACAAAACCCTTGGCGTCGTCACACCCAGAAAATTCCTTACAAGATTCAATCACCTCGCAACATGACTAAGTTCACATTTGGCGATTTTGTTATTCTATTTATCGCTAAAATACCGCCTAGAATAGACGTACATATCAATTTAAGTAGGGATAGAAGATGTCGACATTGGCCGGGGCTCGCCTAGAAGAAATGGCGGATATCCGCTCGACGAGAAAAAAGAAAATCGTTTTTCTGTGTTCTAGCATTGCCGCCACACTATTGGTGTACGGCGCTATCGTCCAATCGCTCGAAAATCATTGGGGGTTAAGCGTTTTACATGCCTTCAGTGCCATCGCCTGCTTAGGGATCTGCTATCTCATTAAAGTGCAAAGGCATCACAAATATGCCGATTTACTGCTCAGCGCCGTCATCATGTTTGAGGGGTTATTACTGCTTCTTTTTAATGATGCGCCCTCCGGAAAGTTATTGTGGCTCTACCCCATCGTCGCAACCATCATTTTGATTAACGAGTTCAAAGTCGGTTTACTCTTTAGCGCTACCTACATGATTTTGGTTTTCTTTGGCATTACGTTTTTAGACGGCTTACCTGCCACTGGCGATATGATCGAACGCCGATTCATGTTCACCTTAATCGCCATCAGTTTTGTCTGCCATACCTTCTCCTACTACTACGCAAAAGTCGTCAGCTACATTCAAACCCTTTACCGAGAAGGGATTGAGGAGTTAGCCTACCTAGACCAACTGACGGGCTTAGCGAATCGTTGGAGCTTTGAAACGTGGGCTAGAGCAAAACTGCACGACATTGACCACTCAGACGAACGCAGTGTCACCGCGTTGGTTTTTCTCGATATCGACAATTTTAAGTACATCAACGACACCTATGGCCACGATGTTGGCGACCAAGTGTTGAAAGCATTTGCAACTCGATTGAAGAAAAGCATTCGTAACAGCGACCGAAAAACCGATAAACATGACTACTCCATTGCGCGCTTCGCAGGCGATGAGTTCGT
>NZ_JAWOTC010000174.1:0-1504 GCF_033338675.1 Vibrio sp. Vb1574 | reverse complement strand
CAATATCGCGATAATCCCCCAGTCTTTTGCAATGAAATGGAAGGAACAACTAGACTTACAAGTGATTGACTTGCCCATTGAGTCAAACCTTGTCACCTACCATTTCATTTATCACAAAAGAGAAAAAAACAACCTGCACCACAAGCGTATTCGAAACAACATCAAAGAAACGCTAAAACCATTTTACAAATCTTAGCTCTTTGCTTGTCCCCGATGCCAAGAACCATACAGTTGTATCGGTAAGCCAGGCGCGGTTATCTAGCGGCTTTACCTCGTGTACTGATAATAATTGTATAGACAGAACAAAAGCGATGGTGGCTAAATTCGTTTTTAAATAACAGATCTTTTTAAATGGCAAAGATATCACGATTAAACTTGATGATATTTTTTGTTTTTACAATCATAGCTTAGCAACTCGTATGTATTTCTAATATCCAAGTACTTTTCATAATGTAGATAGGCAATGATTCTAGCGTCTGTATTAAACATCAATACGTTTAATGCATTTATTGAATCATATAAATCTTTACCATCAACACCTGACTCTTTATAGCAACTATTTATATAATTGAGTTCTTTGTAGAGTTCGCTAGCAATCAGCGGATTTTCTAACCTATCTTTTGCGAAATCATAACTTAATATACTTGTCGCATATTGGATATAACGTAACATAAACTCTTTATCAGCTTCTGTTACTTCTAGGTGGTTAACGACTTTATCGACATCATCTCTGATATTATTTTTATTTAAGTCGATGCCTAATAAAGTGTCAGAAACATCTTTGAGTATACGAGGGTTATATACATACTCCTCTAGTTGGGCGCTCATCGCTGGTTTTTCTACTTCAGCATAGGAATGGTAAGCGTTACCAAAAAACAAAAATATCGACACGAAAATATGTTTACATTTCATTGATTGAGACAACTAATTTATACATTACAGAAATAATATTCACAAAAATAAAAGCTTAGTAAAAACTAAGCTTTTAAATACCACATAAGATTGAGCACATGAATATTAAAATTACAACAGCAAATAGTGGATTGCTCATTACTCTATAGTTAATACAACTCGACGGTTACAGCCTGACAGCTTATTCTCGTTCACCTTACATATAGGCGCAGACTCCCCAAAGGCCTTTTCCACAATTCTGTTGCCAAGCCCCAGATCTTTCTTTAAATACTTTGAGGCTGTACTTGCACGTCGAAGGGATAAACTTTTGTTGTAAGCCTGGCTTCCGACATCATCCGTGTGCCCTTCAACGAGAATACGTTTGTCTTCGTTAACCAGTTCTAAATACTTTGATATAGCTTGTTTATGTACGTTTGTTAGATAGTGCTCATTAGTATCATAGTGTAGAACTAACGACATTGAGTTCTTATCAAATGTGCAACTTTCCGTGGCGTTTGTAGCTTCAACCTTTTCAATTTTTTCATCTTGCACAATGGAAAGATCCTCATTAATTACTGATGCGAGTTTTCCATCCACCTGAGTAATTTTTGTA
>NZ_JAWOTC010000173.1:0-1507 GCF_033338675.1 Vibrio sp. Vb1574 | reverse complement strand
TGTCGTATGCGTCATAAAACGTGTGTCACGAACTCAATACAATCCAATGAATTTTGTTACTTTTTTAAGACAATTCTTATTTATGTTGTCTATTTTTGGGAGAGGAAGCTCACTTATGCGAGGTTCAGTTATTAAAAGGATGTATGCGGGCTTTGCGCTGATCATCATCCTGTTTGCTGTCACAATTGCCATTATGATGGGGGGAATGCACGATATTCACGGTAAATTTGAAACCGTCTCTAAATCATCGTTGCCCCTTGTATCGTTATCTAACCAAACCAGTGTGGAACTGCTTTCTGCCGACAAGTCTTTTAAAGATTTTCTGACCACTGAGAATAAACAGCGCATGGAAGAAATGCGTCAGGAGTTTGCGAGATCTCAACAACGTTTTGAATCCACTTTGGCGCAGCTCGAATCAGCAAGCCAGATCTACCCTTCTCTTGCCGAACCTTTTTCTCAACTGAAGACGCTAGAGCAAAGCTACTTTACCGAAGCACTCGAAGCAATGGACAACTATGAAGCAATGTTTTCAGCACAAGAAGAAGTGCAGAAGTCATCGCGCCGCTTTCAAAAACTCAACACTGAACTTTCTGTTGGCCTGAAAGAATACGTTGCAGACCAATCGAGTATTTCAGTGAAAGTTATGGCGAAAAGCTACTTCATCAAACTCAAAGATGCCGAAGTGATCACTTCCGATGCGCTGGCCAGCTCCAATCCTGAGTTTGTTACGCAAGCGGTAACGAAAAACCGTAAAGCAGTAACGCACTTGAACTACGCGTTCCGTGGGTTGGTCACTCAGCTTCCTGAGTTAGAAAAAGCTTTTGGCGAATCCGTAGAACAATTTACCCGTGACGTAGGTATGCGTGGCGGTGTGCTAGACCAACACAACAACTACCTCAACGCTCGAGCAGCTCTGTACGACAACATTGCGAACTTAGCTAACAAAGTCGATTCTACGATGGCTATCCTTGAGCAATTCACAACGACAGCAACAGACAAACTAAACGAATCTCTTGATGATGCCGGTGACATTTACTCTGCTGGCGTGACGAAAGCGATTGTGATTGGTGTAGTTGTGGTTTTGTTTGCGGCGGCTATCGGCTATCACATCGCGCAAAGTGTGCGTGAGCCATTAACACGTATTCTCAATGCGCTAGAGAGCCTAACTAAAGGCGATATGACGCAACGTATTGATATTCGCTTTAACAACGAGTTCAGCCGCGTTAGTGGTCATATCAACACGTTAGCGGACAGCTTGCACGACATTCTAGTGAAGCTAAATGAAGCATCAGAAAACTTAGCCTCGACCGCGACAACCAACGAACGAACGTCTTCTCAAGCGCAATCTAAGCTGAATGCACAACGTGAGCAGACCGCCAACGTGGCAACGGCTATGACCGAGATGTCTCACTCGGTTCAAGAAGTTGCGCAAAGCGCTCAAGGCTCTTTGGAAATGGTTCAACGTGTTGAGTCTGCATCCGAAGAAGGCAGAAATGTCATGAGTAGC
>NZ_JAWOTC010000172.1:0-1508 GCF_033338675.1 Vibrio sp. Vb1574 | reverse complement strand
CCGCAAATTTCCATCGCGATTCAATGCCACGATTCGAGCTGCGATATTCTGGTGTCAGATAACGGCCCGGGGATG
This sequence comes from Vibrio sp. Vb1574, assembly GCF_033338675.1. Taxonomy (NCBI): domain Bacteria; kingdom Pseudomonadati; phylum Pseudomonadota; class Gammaproteobacteria; order Vibrionales; family Vibrionaceae; genus Vibrio; species Vibrio sp. Vb1574. Next base: position 1,433 of record NZ_JAWOTC010000172.1, on the reverse strand, counting down.
TCTGACGAGGCACTGGCGAAAATCTTTGACCCGTTTTTTACCACCAAACCAGAAGGGCTCGGACTGGGTTTGACCATTTCAAAACGTATTTTAGAAAGCTATCACGGAGCACTCAGCGCCTATAACCACCAAGGGACGCAATCGGGTAAGTCAGGCGGCATGACCTTTGTGGTCACCGTTCCGATGGCAAACACCAGAACCACCAAACCAGTAACGGAAAACGACCATGCATAACGCAGTTATCTTTGTTGATGACGAACCACACATTCGTGATGCCGTTTCACAAGCACTACTTATCGAGGGCATTGAAGTCACTTGCTTTCCCAATGCCGTTGAAGCACTCAGAGTTATCGATGCCAATTCTCCAGCCATCATCATTACCGATATTCACATGCCGGTCATGGATGGCTTAGAGTTTATGCGTACGCTGCTGAGCAAAAATCACCACTTTCAATTCATCGTTCTAACTGGGCATGGCGACGTTAAAACGGCGGTCGAAGCGATGAAAAGCGGCGCGTACGACTTTCTGGAAAAACCATTTTCAACCGATCAACTGATGAAATCACTGAACAACGCCAGCGATAAGCTGAACTTGTTGCAAGAAAACATCTGGCTAAAGAAAGAGCTCGACATGCAAACCCATGTCGGCCCAAAAATGATTGGTCACAGTAAAGTCATGGTGAGTATTCGCCGAGCCTTAATCAGCGCACCGACGAACCAACCTCTGATTTTCGTGGGACAAGACGGCACTGGTCGCCGATTAGCTGCGCAATTTGCTCACGATATTCACGCCACACCAGACAGCGAGCTGATTGCAGCATCAGGTGAAGACCTTTACGAACTGTCGCTAGATGCACTCGACAAAGCCATTGACCACCTGACGGAAGACTCAAACCGTTGCAGTTTGTACCTGCACAGCGCAGAACATATATCGCTCGCACAGTGGCAATGCCTGTTTAACCACCCGAAATTGGAGCGCGTATTTGGTGCGACGACCAAGGTTGATGCCGATGTTAAAACGTTCGCAACGCTCATCCACTTACCAACGCTGGATGAACGCAAAGAAGATATTGGCCCACTTTACAAACACTTCGTGCGTCATGCAGCAAGCCGTTATCAGCTGCAACCACCGCACATCAGTTTGGACGAAGTACGCCGAATTACAGAGCTTTCTTGGCCAGAAAACGTTAAACAACTGCGCCAATTTGCGGAGCTGCGCGCTCTCAAACCTGAGACTTTTCGCATGGAAGATTGGGACAGTGAAAAGAGCATCGAAATTCAGAGCATGACTCAACGCACAGAACACTTTGAATATTGTCTGTTATTTGATGCATTGCAGCGACACAGAGGCAGACTTAAAGAGGTTCAACTAGAATTACAGGTGTCACGCAAGACCTTGTACGACAAACTAAAAAAACATCAGTTGGACAAAT
>NZ_JAWOTC010000171.1:0-1512 GCF_033338675.1 Vibrio sp. Vb1574 | reverse complement strand
AGTTTGTGTATGGTTTTACGGTAAGTAAGGTAAGCAGAAATACCCGCCATAATATTACCCGCACACGCACCAAACAGCAGACCTCTGATACCGCCCAGTTGTGCACCCAGCCATAGGCAAGGTAGGAAGAAAACAAACAAGCGTAATGCCGAAATGGTTAATGCTGTGTACGATTTCCCTAGCGCATTGCAAATCGACACCATCAGCATACAAACGCCAAGAGAGCCCAAACTTATCGGCACAATCATTAGATGCATGTGGAGAACTTGTTCTACTTGGGTATCACTTGTCATTAACAATGCGAGCGGGTTTGCAAGCAAGAAGGTAATCGCTGCAATCAAAAGCTGGAAGCCAAGAATGAACTTAACCGCTATTCCAACCAGAGATTGAATGTCTCGATAGTTCTTTGCGCCTAACAAGCGCCCCACCATTGGAGGCATCGACATGGTCAGTGCCAATACAGACACAATGGCAAAAAACTCGTAACGTGAGCCTAGCGCCCAAGCAGCGACTGCGGCAGTTCCAAAGCTGGCAAGCAACTTGGTCGCTAACATTGAAGAGAGCGGCGGCAGCAATTGACTGACCATGGCTGGCCCCATGATGTTACCTATCGAAGAGACGCTTTTCATCACATTCAGATCTTGCCATTGCGTTGTAGCCCAGTGGTTGCGCTTCACTCTTGGCGCAACGACAAGGATACCAAACCCAAATGCAACTAAGGTTGCCAACGCTGCACCATTAATGCCGAGATCGAGCGTGAAAATGAACAGCGGGTCTAATACCAAGTTCACACCACTTGTCACCATCATCATCGTGCCCGGAAGCATAGTGTTGCCATTGGCACGACAAATACTGTAGTAAAAATAAAGGACTGCACCAGCCCATGAACTCAGCAGCCACCAAGGCCAGTAACTATCTATGATAGGCATAACAGTTTCTGGCGCGCTGAGCAGAGATAAAATCGGGTAACGCAGCAGCCAAATTAAGAGGCCGAATACCGCAACACCGATTGAACCAATCATTAAGACCAATCCGCCAAGTTGTTTGGCATAGCGAGCATCATTCGCGCCCAAGGCTTTAGAGATCACTGCGGTAGTCGCGATGCCTAAGCCTACTTGAATGCCGATAATGACCATTTGAAGCGGTAGGGTGAAACCTTGAGCGGCAAGCGGTAAAACGCCAAGCTGACCGATAAATGCACTGTCGACAAGCTGAAAACTCATTAAGGACAACACACCAAACAGCATTGGCCATGTCATCGTAAACAGTTGTTTTGCTAACGTAGGTTGTGCGTTAGTAGAAGTTGAAGGCATAGAAATTAGAGTGTGTTGGGATTCGAGAATGGTTTTATTGTACACACTGGACTACAAAGTGACAAAAAGAAACCCCGAGTAAGGAATGCTCACTCGGGGTTTGAAACTTGAACTAATCGGACTTATTTTTTGCCGCTAGTTTGCTTGTCTTCTTCAGTCAGCTCACGAATGCGACGGCTGATGTCACGACGTGCTTTAG
>NZ_JAWOTC010000170.1:0-1522 GCF_033338675.1 Vibrio sp. Vb1574 | reverse complement strand
TAGCGTTGAGTCACGGTTATTGCTTTGTAAAGTATTACTTGAATGTCGACCAGATTGGCGCATGGTCTGAAGGCTTCTCAATACCGCGTAATTCATAATCGATACCCGACTCAATACATTTTTGCGCGAGAGAAGGAGTCGCCAAAATCACATCAATTCGTAGACCTCGGTTGTCATCAAAGCCGCGAGAGCGGTAGTCAAACCACGAGAAGCGATCGTTCACTTCTGGGTAAAGCTTACGGAAGGTATCTTCAAAGCCCCAATTTAACAACGTTTGTAGCCATTCACGTTCTTCTGGTTGGAAAGAGCATTTACCCGTTTTCAACCAACGCTTACGGTTTGGTTCTCCGATACCGATATCTGAATCGATAGGGCTGATGTTGATATCACCCATAACAATCAACTGTTCATCGTTGCTGTGATGATCGTTTAGATACGTCATTAGATCTTTGTAGAACTGGCGCTTGTATGGGAATTTCGTTTCGTGGTTAATGTTGTCCCCTTGAGGGAAGTAGCCATTAAGCACCGTTACTTTTTCACCATTTTCGTCTTCAAACGTCGCCATGATCATGCGCTTTTGGTGTTCTTCGTTATCCGTTGGAAAACCTTTTTGTACGCGGATTGGCTCTTGCTTACAAAGCATCGCTACGCCGTAATGCGCCTTCTGGCCATGAAAATACACTTTGTAACCCATGGCTTCGACATCTTCAATCGGGAACGCTTCATCATGCACTTTAATCTCTTGAAGACCAATAACGTCAGGCTGGTGTTTATCGATTAGCGCTTGGAGTTGGTGCAGTCGAGCACGTAGTCCATTGATGTTAAAGCTGATTACTTTCATTATTTATCCTTTTGAGGGCGTATTTTTCTAGAATGGTATCATTCTGAAAGCGTAGTGAAAATGAATCTCAACAAAAGAAAAAAGCGCGTTTTACTGCGCTTTCAATTTGTTTTCTAAATCTGTTTGTACGATCTTCAATGCTTTAATCGCAACTTCTGGATCAATCTCGTTGGTTTCAAGCAAGTAGATCAAATCAACGGCCAGCTTGATCTCTTCTGGTGCATCATCAAGAGGAGAGGTTGGTTGGTCTGCCATTATTGGTGCTTTTCCCTATGTGTAATTTGATTTTCTAGTTTAAGAAGCGCTGCCTCGCAACGAGCTAAACGTTGCTCTGTCGCCAGCAATACTTTCTGAGCTTCAGCTCGCATAAAACTAGGTGCAGTTTCCACTGCGCGTTCCTTTTCTAACACCATTTCTCGCAAGCGTCTTGCCCATTCTTGGTGTTGCGCGAGCTCTTGATAAAGCACGTTAATTGGTTTGCGAAAGTGGCTGCTATGCTTGATTTCATTCTTACGAATTTTAGTGGTAGAAATCTCTCGCTGAATTGCGCCAATTTGCGCTACGAGTCGTTCGGTGAGGTACTCCGCTCGCAAAGCGGTGAGCTTATTTTCGTTTTGCTCTCGGATAATCGCGTCCAGTGTCGATTTCGCTTCTTTTACGCAAGGGGTAAGTAAGCGAGAA
>NZ_JAWOTC010000169.1:0-1529 GCF_033338675.1 Vibrio sp. Vb1574 | reverse complement strand
TAAACTGACGATGACTAAATTGAACGACTGAAATAAGTCATTCAACATAACATCGAATCCTATAGGGGGAACTTAAGGTGAATATTCTCGGATACGCGCAGAAGTTAGGTAAAGCTCTTATGCTTCCTATCGCGACTTTGCCAATCGCAGGCTTGTTACTGCGCTTGGGCCAACCTGATGTATTTGACATCGCGTTTATGGCACAAGCCGGTAACTCAATCTTCTCTAACCTTCCATTGTTATTTGGTCTAGGTATCGCGATCGGCTTATCAAAAGACGGTCAAGGTGCTGCAGGTCTTGCTGGTGCGGTTGCGTACTTCGTACTTACTGCGACAGCGTCAACAATCGATGCGTCAGTTAACATGTCATTCTTCGGTGGTATCATCGCAGGTATCATTGCTGGCCATTCTTACAACGCTTTCCATGCTACACGCCTTCCTGAGTGGCTAGCATTCTTCTCTGGTAAGCGCCTAGTGCCAATTATGGCTGGTTTGTTCGCCCTAGTTGCTGGTGCTGTTTCAGGTATTGTATGGCCAACAATCCAAGGTGGTCTAGATGCACTTGCTCACGGTATCTCTACTTCCGGCGCAATCGGTCAGTTTGTATACGGTACGCTTAACCGTGCTCTAATTCCTGTGGGTCTACACCACGTACTGAACTCTTTCTTCTGGTTTGGTATGGGTTCTTGTCAAGAAGTGCTAGTTTCTGGCGCAACAGCTGCTGGTCAAGCTCTTCCTGCACTACAACAACTTTGTGTTGACCCAGCTCTAGCTAAGACACTTGTTGCTGGTCAAACTCACACATTTGAATTCGCTAACTCAGTAACTCCAGAAATTACAGCAACTGTTAAAGAAGTAACTGAAACAGTTAAATCTGGTGACCTACACCGTTTCTTCGGCGGCGATAAGAGCGCTGGTGTATTCATGAACGGTTTCTTCCCAGTAATGATGTTTGGTCTACCAGGTGCAGCACTTGCTATGTACCTAGCGGCTCCTGTTGAGAAACGTAGCCAAGTTGGTGGTGCATTGTTCTCTGTTGCATTCTGTTCATTCCTAACTGGTATCACAGAGCCTCTAGAGTTCATGTTCGTATTCCTAGCTCCTGCTCTATACGCGATTCACGCAGTGTTCACTGGTCTATCGCTAGTTGTTGCTAACATGCTTGGTACGCTACACGGCTTCACATTCTCTGCTGGTCTAATTGACTACTTGTTGAACTACGGTCTAGCAACTAAACCTCTACTACTAGGTGCAGTTGGTCTTGGCTTCGGTGCTCTTTACTTCTTCACATTCAGCTTCGCAATCCGCGCGTTTAACCTAAAATCGCCAGGCCGTGAAGATGATGATAGCCAAGCAGCAGCACCAGCAGGTGAAGCAAAAAGTGGTGACCTAGCTCGTCAATACCTAAAAGCGCTAGGTGGTCATGACAACCTAACTTCAATTGACGCATGTATCACTCGTCTACGTCTAACTCTGAAAGATCGTTCAGTAGCTGATGAAGAAGTGTTGAAGAAACTAGGTGCGAAAGGT
>NZ_JAWOTC010000168.1:0-1535 GCF_033338675.1 Vibrio sp. Vb1574 | reverse complement strand
CCGGGTGTTTGGCGTCAGGAGCCGCTAGTTGGCGTAATTCAAGGCAGTTTCTCTTCTTCTGCGAATCGTTTAGGTCTGAGTTCTGCAGAAATCAGCCAAGTGGTGAGCTTGCTAAAAGAGCAGGTGAACTTTGGACGTGATCTTCGTGCGGGTGACCGATTTGAAGTGGTTCGTCGTTCACAAACTATCAACGGTGTATCAACTGGCAAGAATGAAATCGAAGCGATCAAAATCTACAATCGTGGTCGTGAGATAACCGCGTATCTTCATACGGATGGTCAGTTCTACAACGCGAAAGGTGAAAGCCTACAGCGTGCGTTCCAACGTTATCCTGTGAGCCGTAGTTGGCGTATCAGTTCTGGATTTAACCCGAATCGTTTACACCCAGTAACAGGCCGTGTTGCACCGCATAACGGTACTGACTTTGCTGTACCGACTGGCACGCCTGTAGTGTCGACAGGTGATGGCACCGTGATTATGACACGTAAGCACCCGTATGCGGGTAACTACGTTGTTGTTGAGCACGGTAACAAATACAAAACGCGTTACCTGCATCTAAGCAAGATCTTAGTGAAGAAAGGCCAAAAAGTTTCTCGCGGTCAGCGTATCGGCTTGTCTGGTAAAACAGGCCGAGTTACTGGTCCACACCTTCATTATGAATTGATCGAGTACGGACGCCCTGTAAACGCGATGCGCGCAAATATTCCGATGGCGAGCTCTGTTCCTAAGAAGGAGATGGCAACCTTCATCGCGAATCGAGATGAAATGGATAAGTTACTAAAAAACAAAGAAAAAGCGGTTTTATAGCTGTTTAGGCTCTTAATCGAAACAAAAAGACCAAGCAATTGCTTGGTCTTTTTTATGCGCGTTTGACTTGTCTATCGTTAATCATGTGTACCAATTCATCGACGTTGTGTGGGCGAGAATAGAAGTAGCCTTGAATATAATGACAACCCATGTCGATAAGCTTATTTAGCGCCCTGTCGTCTTCTACGCCTTCTGCAATTAAGTCGACATCCAACAGTTGAGCTAACTGGGCTATCAGATACACCACTTGCTCTGACGTTTTGTTCGAGAGCATATTGCGCACAAATGTGGCGTCAATTTTGATGCTGTCGATAGGGTAATTATGAATGTAATTTAAGCTCGAATAGCCAGTGCCGAAGTCATCCAGTGCGACTTTAAAACCAAGATAGCGAAGCGAGTTCAAAACCATCTGCTCGCGTCCACTTTGTGAAAGCAAAACGGTTTCAGTGAGCTCTATAACAAAGTCCGAAGCATCGTGACCGTATCGCTCGAGCAAGGTTGTTAGGTGGTTGATGTAGCGGTTTGAATCGACCAGTTCGTGTGCAGAGCAGTTGATGGATAGCTTCACGGTATAACCGAGGTGAGCCTCTAACTCTTGCTTCGCAATACATGCTAACTCTATGATTCGCTCACCTAATTCGATGATTAATCCTGATTGCTCTGCCGCTTCAATAAACTCCGCAGGGGAGATGTTGCCATACACACTGCTGTTCCAACGAGCGAGTATT
>NZ_JAWOTC010000167.1:0-1536 GCF_033338675.1 Vibrio sp. Vb1574 | reverse complement strand
CCTGCCAAACATCGAAGACACCAAGGAGTTAGAACAGTTTCAGTCTTTGCTGCATCACGCATGCAGTGCACCCATTTTTATCCATTTTCAAAACGTTCACATCGGTTTAAGTGTTGGTATGGCTCGCTTTCCTCATGAAGGAAGCTGTAGCGATTCCTTAATTCAACATGCTGACCAAATGATGTACCTCACTAAAAGATCAAGAACATAAAGTTTTGGCTCGGTCCGAGCCGCTGAGAAGCACTCAAAAATATAATAATTTCAGGACGTAGATATATGGTTAGTAAGTTAGAATTTTCGCATGCAGTGGCTGCTATTCGAAAGGAAAGGGGGTTAACTCAAGGCCAATTAGCGGATGAGCTAGCCCGAAGTTACAGCGCTTTTGAAAGCTTAAATCAACCCACACTAAGCCAGTGGGAAAGCGGTAAAGTAACGCCCAGTTTGCTCAAGCGGCTTGCTTTCGCTCACTACATCGGCAAGCAGTATCAATACACCTCCAGCGAATACAAACGGGTCAAAGCTTCACAAAGCAAAAGCATCTATTTGAGCTTTAAAGACATTGTTTACGAATACCGTGTAACCGATGTGAAAAATTGCGCCCTTAGCCAAATCAGTTTGACGGAGTATGAGCAAATTAACGCCGTGCACAAACAACTGATCACGCCCGGCGGAATAGAAGACACGCTCAATCAATTCAATGAATCCCCCAGCAAGGCCCGCCTCTACTACTGTGAAGGCATGTTGGTTGGCCATTTGATTTATCAAGAGCTGAGGTCTGAATTTAGGATTCTCAGCTTTTGGCATTTAGGGCGCTCGATACTGAAGTACTTAGTCACCGACATTCTCCAAGTCATGGGAAATACGATCATCCATTTCCCGGTTCATGAGCCCGTGATTAAACAACTTCTCTTCGACATTTTTATTCGGGACTTCTATCAACATCGGCGAGTTACGTTCTTTAGAGCCCCCGCCACACAAATCTTCGGAAACCCCATGGTGAAATATTGCTTTGATGGGCTGTTAGACCTGGTGCTCTATCGCTTTCATCAAGTAGGAAATGAGTTTATGCAGTCTCGACAGGAGGTTCATTGATGATGAATACCAACACAACCAACAACACCGTCTTATTGTTCACCTTCAACAACATTCAAGGTCGCGGCTTGCAAACCGCTATAGAACAGAACCTAGAAAAACCCGTACTTTTAACCCGAGGCGCTGACGTCAATTTCCCTAGCACCCGCGATGAACACTATGTAGCGATAGTCGATAGCTCTCTCCCTGAATTGCCAGAGGTCAAACAAACACTCAGTGAGTTAGAGCACGTAGATGCGACTGTATTGGTCAACGCAGAACCGAATCTGAGGATCGAGAGCTTACTCACTTGGTCAAACTTGAAAGGTTTGTTCTATTTTGAGGATGATTTCGACAAGGTAATGACGGGGCTAAAAGGCATTTTGAACGGAGAGAATTGGCTCTCTCGCGATATTCTCAATCAACTGATTGGCCACCTATTAAGCCTAAACAATACCGTCGGTG
>NZ_JAWOTC010000166.1:0-1543 GCF_033338675.1 Vibrio sp. Vb1574 | reverse complement strand
GTGACAATAAAACGGTTTATTTCAAACTAAACCCACAAGCTAAATGGTCGGATGGCAAGCCAGTCACGGCAGACGATTTTGTTTTTATGCTTAAGTTTTACCGCTCGAAAGACATTTTAGAGCCTTGGTACAACGACTATTACAACAAAACGGTTGCTGATGTTATCAAATTTGACGATCACACCTTCGCCGTGAAGGCCGCGAAAGAGCTCAATCCAGAAGAGTTGTTGTTGAGAATGGGGGCGCTACGTCCTCGTCCTGCTCATTTCTATGCGAATCCGAAGAAAGACGAGAACGGTGACGGCATTCATGATGATTTTGTGCGCTACTACAACTTTAAAAGTGAACCAACCACCAGCGCTTATTACTTAGCCGACGTCAAAAAAGGTAAAAGCGTTACCTTTAAGCACGTAGGTGAGGACTGGTGGGGTTATACCAATAAGTACTACGAGAATCGCTATAACGTCGACAAAATTCGTATCACGGTTATCCGCGATAGTGATATTGCGATGAAGCACTTTGAAAAAGGTAAGTTGGACGCATTTGGATTGGTTTTGCCAAGTCTATGGCATGACAAATCCAATACTGCCCCTTATCAAAAGGGTTACATTGAGAAGTTCTGGGGTTACAACCAATATCCAGTTGGTGCTGGTGGCGTTTGGATAAACACGGCCATGCCTCTACTTGATGACTTAAACATTCGCAAAGGGATTACTTACGCGACAGATTTCGACGGCATGATCGAGAATGTTATGCGTGGAGACTACAGTCGTAAACCCAACCCAACGGGCTTTGGGCATGGTAAGTACACGTTACCAGATGTGAAAGCGCCAAAGTTTGAACCAGAAAAAGCGGCGGCAGCGTTTGAAGCTGCGGGCTTCGATAAGATTGGTTCCGATGGTATTCGCGTGAATGATAAAGGTCAGCGTTTGAGCTTTGAATTGACGTACTCATCTCCAGTTCATACACCGCGTATTGCTTTCTTGCGTGAACAGGCAAAATTGGCAGGGTTGGACATTGAGCTGAAGCTGATTGATGGTTCATCGATGTTTAAGTATGTGCGTGAGAAAAAACACGAACTTGCTTTCTTTGATATGGGGACTTCGGAAATCCCAACTTATTGGGAATACTTCCATTCCGTGAACGCGAACAAACCACAAACGAACTCATTCACTAACTACAGCACTCCAGAGCTAGATGAAAAGATCATTGCGTATCGCTTTAACATGGACATGGATAAGAAGATCCAACTAGGTCATGAGATTCAGCGAGACATTATTGATGCGCACGTGATTGTCACTGGCTACATGGTGCCTTACGTTCGTTATGGACACTGGCGTTGGTTGAAATTGCCAGAGAAACCAATGAATCGAATGACAGAAGCATTGTTCAGTGGCGGAATTATCGGTGATGGCACGTATTGGATCGACAAAGACGTGAAGAAAGAAACCCAGAAAGCGATGAAGTCGGGTAAAACCTTTGAACCGGTTGTTGTCGTTGATGACACGTATAAGCTGTAAGGATGTGTTATGGAAAACGATGT
>NZ_JAWOTC010000165.1:0-1548 GCF_033338675.1 Vibrio sp. Vb1574 | reverse complement strand
ACGCATGCAGCCAAGTACGATGGATAAGATTCTATCCAATGGTTGGCTAGTCGGACTCGCTGCCCTGATTCCAGGTGCGCTGCTTGCATTGTTGGTTGTCATGCTACTTGGTCGTCGCTCGAAAGCGAAAGAAGAGGAAGCCGCGCAGCAGCAGACACAAGATATCGATCCACTTGCGGCACCAATTGGTTTAGCAGCCGCTGACCAACTTGATGATGAGCTCAGCCTAGATGATGACTTGTTTGGTGATGATGACTCTGAACCGCTATTAGAGCAGGATGAGAAAGCTGAGCTTGAAGAAGATGTCTTCGCAAACCTAGATGACGAAGAACTAGACTTCAACTTAGAAGGCGATGACGGCGAAGATCCATTTGCCGGTATCGGCGATGATGGTGATTTAGACGTTGGATTTGACGAGTTTGATTCTTCAACGAGCGGCATTCAAGTCAATGGCGACGAGAAAGCGCTGGGCCTTGAAGAGATGGAACGTGCGCTTGATGAAGTGACGCCAGAACTTGAAGTGCTCGACGAAGACGAAACAGGCTTCGACTTGTCCGACGACGATAACGCTATTTCTGATGATGAATTTGCCAAACTTCTTGCTGATGATGAACCATCGGAAGACCTTTCAAGTGGCAGCGTTGATCAAGCGATGCTGGACGATTTATTCGCAGAACTTGGCGACGATGATTTAGATCTTGACGTTGAAGATACCAAGCCAGAGCCGCAAGTCTCAGACGAGGATTTCTCGGCAGGAGAGGCGTCGGATGACGATATTGATAAGCTATTAGCTCAATACGATCAACCAGCAGAAGAAACATCAACTGAGCTTGACCCACTTGATGAACTCGAAAGTCTGGCGGGTTTGACTGATGACACCGATATCGATGAAAACAGCACTGAACTACTCGACGAATTGATCGATTTCGATGAAGACGAAACCGAGGAAGAGTTCGATCCGCTCAACGAATTGGAAGCGCTATCTGATTTTGAGGCTGAAGAAGTAATTGAGGAACTCGACGAAAACAGCGTTGATTTACTCGATGAGTTACTGCAAGACGACGATGATGAGCCCGTTTTAGAAGACGAAATCGCGACCGAGCTCGACCCATTCGATGATTTGATTCGTGAGGATGAGATAGTCACTGCTGATGAGAGTCAGTTAGACGATGACTTGGTGGCTGATTTTGGTTTTGAAGAGATTGAGCCTCAAACGGAACAAAATAAAGCGCTTGAGCCAGAGGAAGAAAAGCCGCTAACCGCGCAGGTTGAAGAAGACGCCTCAGAGTTAGAACTTGAATCTGGCTTAGATATCGACGCTCTACTGAGCGAGGCGCAGCCACAACCACCGGCTGCATCAGAACCAGAACTAACGAAATCATTCCAAGAAGAAAGCGTCCCGTTTAATAGCAATGACTTCTTAGGTGATCTTGAGGAAATGTCACCAGAGCATGATCCTCTGATGACTGAGCTGGATGAACTGTTTGAATCTGACAACACCGTTCTTGAAGAAGCTGAGCAAGAAAGTGCAGATTTTGCCGCCGAGCT
>NZ_JAWOTC010000164.1:0-1549 GCF_033338675.1 Vibrio sp. Vb1574 | reverse complement strand
ATCGACTCCAATGCCACTCGATCTCACCTGACCACGATGACGAGAAACTTTCGGCTGACTCTCTTGCAATGCAAACGCCAAATCACCTACGCAAATTTCTCCTTCGCGGGCCACCAGCATTAAGCAGCGCACACGAGTCTCGTCAGATAAAAGCTTGAAAAACTGATGTGGAAGCATAGTTAACATACCTATATATGGATATGCATATATGTTTATTTAATTGTGCCAAGGCGTCAAGAGCCACACCCTTGCCTTCATAAAAGTTTCATACTAATAGAGAGAATTAGACCGCGACGACGCTTTGGCTCCAGCGAACCGCTTCACTTAATGAGGCTTTGACTTCATCGAATGACAAACCCAACTGACCCGAGAGCTTTTCGACGCCATGCCAATCTGCTCGCTCGTAGCATGCTTCTAGCGAGATCAGCACGCCGTACTCACCCTTACGATGCAGTAATGCTTGCTGCACAGAATCACTCAACGGCAGTTGCTTCACCAAGGCTTCGATCGATAAGTCGAGCATGGCATCTAAGATCGACAATAAGCCGACCATAAAGCCTTGCTCATTAAGATGAGAAAAAGGTTGGTAACGCGACATCAGCTCACAGAACTGGGCACGTTGCAAAGAGAGGTTGTACAACTCACGCGGTTTGTTGCTTGAGATGTAAGACGCCACCACCAAAGAGACAAATTGCTTCAGCTTGTCTTGACCAAGGGAAATCAGCGCCTGACGGAACGAGCTGATTTCCACCTCTAATGTGGTGATCTGGGTATTCACAAAACGCAGTAACTTGTACGACAAGGCCACATCTTGCGTAATGATGCTTTCAATGCGGTCAAAATCCGGCTCTGGCGCGCAGACTTCCCGAAACAGTTGTAACGCTAACACCTGCTCCGGACTGACGTATTTGGTTTGCGACACCAATGGCTTGCTAAAAAAGTAGCCTTGAAAGAATTTAAAGCCCGCCGCTTTGGCTTGCTCAAACTCTTCTGCGGTTTCGACGCGTTCCGCTAAAAAGTGATATTTGACGCGCTTGGCGAGGTGGGTTTTAACCAGTTCACACGCTTTTTCTAGCCCCATCGCCATGATATCGAGTTTAACGATGTGCACATAAGGTAAGAAGCGACGCCACTCCGGTGTTAAGGTGAAATCATCCAGCGCGATCAAATAACCTTCTCGATATAACTCGCGAATTGCATCGAGAAGATCATCGGTAGGTTGGCAAGTCTCTAAGACTTCTACGACGATTTTGTTTTTTGGCAAGCTGCGAGGCAAACGGCGTACCAAGCTCTGATGAGGAAAGTTGATAAAGCATCGCGAAGAAGCAATTACTGGGTTAGTACCCAGTGATAGAAAGTTCTCGACGATTAATCGGTATGTCGCTCGGTTTGATTCGATATGAGCGGGATAGGCGTTGCTTTCCCCATCTCTAAATAACAATTCATAACCCAGCGTCTGTCTTTTTCGGTTAAAGATCGGCTGGCGAGCGACATACGTTGTATTCATGCGATAGAACTACCTATAAATGGCTTAGGATTTTGCAGCCGC
>NZ_JAWOTC010000163.1:0-1551 GCF_033338675.1 Vibrio sp. Vb1574 | reverse complement strand
CGCTTTAATTTTAAACGTACGCACTTCGTCCGGTTCCAAACTCATTGTTTTGGAAGCGTCCCCTTCGGGATACACAAAGTTCTCCGTTGTTACAGAATGAAAACCGGCACCGTCGTCATAGTCAAATTGCCAATATTCGAACGGGCTTTGGTCCGGATAATCTTGATACTGATTGTCTTTGTCGTTCGCTAATACAGACAAAATATCTTGCAACTTATCAACGACTTTTAACCCAGTTTCAGTGTGCGAGCCATTGTTGAGAACACGGATTTCGTAGGTCACATCTTCGCCCGGAACAAAGCGGACTTTATCGGCAGTTTTTAAGATCGATACATTAAGCTTATCGCTCGAACCATCGTACAAGATACCTCATTGCACCTTATCGAAGCCCAAGACGGGAATGAGGCGCTGAAAATCTTAGCCGAACAAAATATTGACGTTTTGTTCCTCGATTTAACGATGCCCATTATGGACGGTTTCGAGGTTCTTGAGTCTTTACCCGTCAGCCATTATCCAACTCAGATCGTGATCGTGTCGGGTGATGTACAACAAGAAGCAAAGCAGCGCTGCCTAGAGTTAGGGGCAATGGATTTTATCGCAAAGCCGTTGTCAGAAGAACAAGTCATCCCGCTGTACGAGCGTCTTGGGTTGCATTATGCACAGCGAACATCAATGGAGCTTAATTCTGCACAAAGCCAAGAAGAGCTTTCATCCCTTGCCAAGTTTCGTGAAATTGCCAATATTGCGCTAGGCAAAGGGGCGGCCATTATGGCTGATCACTTGCATGAGTTTATCCAGTTGCCAGTTCCGCATGTCGGGCCATTGTCCTATGGTGAATTGCATATGACGCTGGTGGACGTGATTGGGCGAGATAGCTCTGTAGCGGTTTCGCAGCGCTTTGTTGGCGGCGGTATACACGGAGAGGCGTTGGGTTGCCTACGTGGGAAAGATATCAATCAAATTGGCGAAAGGTTGGGGTATCTGCTCGAATTTACGCCTCATAATGAAATTATTTTAAATGTCTCTAACTTGCTGGTTTCGTCATTCCTAACCTCTTTAGGGAACCAACTTGATAAGCAGTTTTCACTTCGTCAGCCGGGCATCGTCGATACAATCACTCCTTACAATGAAGAACAAGGAGAATCAGGCGAACTCTTTACCATCGAATATACCTACATGGCGGAAGCGCTCGATTTTGAGTGTGAAGTATTATTTCTAATAGACAAACCATCAGTAGAAATTATTTATGAAATCATGGAGTTAATCTGATGTCCGATATCACGCTGGACATAGCAGACTTTCATTGGGTCACACAAATTTTAGATACCATGGATTCTGGGCTCATTGTTCTTGATCCAGAATATAACGTGTGTGTCTGGAACAGCTTTATGCAGTCTTACAGCGGTGTGCTGTCTCAAGATATTTTAGGTCAATGCTTGTTCGATCATTTCGACGAACTACCACGAACGTGGTTGGAAACGAAACTAAAGGCCTCTGCTGATCTTGAGACTCGTTCCTTCTCCAGTTGGGAAAACCGACCATACCTTTTTA
>NZ_JAWOTC010000162.1:0-1562 GCF_033338675.1 Vibrio sp. Vb1574 | reverse complement strand
ACGCCAGCTGGCGGAACAAGGGCATTATCCGGCGATTGATATCAATGCTTCTATCAGCCGTTGTATGAGCACTTGTACGCAACCTGCTCATTCCACCATCGCAAACAACTTCCGCCAAATGTACTCCAATTACCTTCAGGTGAAAGAGTTACTGCCGCGTGGTGGCTATCAACCGGGTCAGGACCCTGAGTTGGATCAGTCTGTGTCGATGTATCCGCATTTGCGTTCTTACTTACAGCAATCAGCGAACGAGGCGGTGGATTACACCACCAGTTTGACTGAGCTGGCTCAAATGTTCCAAGGCGCACAGTAGAGAGCGAACGCAGCGATGAAAGCCAAACTTAAAGCGGTCGGCAAACTGCAACAAATGGAAGAAAAGCAGCGTTATAGGGTCGGGCAACAGCTCGACGCTATGCGTCATCGTCGCAATCATCTTGCAACGCAGTTGCAACAACTTTCAGCTCTCAAAGGACACGCTGGTCAATCGGCGTTGTCCTCTCCGTCTTTGAATAGCGCGGCGTTGATGAACTTCAACCGCGTTGATCAGATGCTGCAAAGAATGCTTCGTCACCACGAGCAAGAACAAGCGGTGATGCAAGCCGAATGTGCATCAGTACAAAAAACGTTAGAACACAAACACGCTCGCGTTCAAGGCTTGGAAAAGGTATTAGAGAGATGGCGTACCAAGCAAAATTATGAGAAAGCCAAAAAAGAGCAAAAGCTGATTGAAGACATCATCAACTCTCGCGTGAAACGCAAAACGTTGTAAGCGTTTTGCGTTTATTTTTATCTAGTAAAGAGAAACGTTACGTCGTTTTTCTGCGTCGCAGCCACCCTAATAATCCTCCAAAGAACAACATCCCTGCACCTATTGCACCGCCGCTGCCGTTGTCGCTAAATCCTGAAACATTAGTGTCTTCTGGATCAAAGCCTGAATCACCTTCGCTATGGTAATCCTCTAAGGCTGCTAAGCTCGCGTTATAAACGGTTTTGACCCCAGAACTGGTTCTTGCCTCTATCCACGAGGTGTAATTCAGAATCTCTGTGAAGACGCTCGGAATGGCTGCCGACTCACAAATGGATGAGCCGTAGCTCACAATCCCGATTTGCTGATACATACCGTTGCTGTCTTGATAGGTGAGTGGGCCGCCAGAGTCTCCGCTACATATTCCGGTATAGCTACGGTCTGGAAAGCCATTTGCACAAATGTTTTCTTGGTCGTTATACCCCACAACGAGAGAAGCACATTGGGCATCAGAAAGCGGTTGAACCTCCGCCCATCGTAAATAGTTCGGGCCACTGGTGTCGGTCGTGGACGTTTGTCCCAATCCAAAGATTTGATAAACCGATTCGCCGCTGTAATCGCCAAAATCTTGAGGCAGAGTGATGGACTGAACGTTATCGGTAATTGGTCGGGTTAACTCCAATACCGCCAAGTCGTTAATCCACAGGTCATTAGGATCATAGTTGGGATGAATCGTAATAGTGCGAACGTCTTTGAACTCTTCGACATAAACATCGTTCATGGTTGGATTTTTTACCAGAACACGGAGGTCATTCGC
>NZ_JAWOTC010000161.1:0-1563 GCF_033338675.1 Vibrio sp. Vb1574 | reverse complement strand
ACTCTTTTGAGCCAGAGCAAGACGCTCTTTGTAGCGTTTCTTGTCCTTAAAATTGAGCAGATCTTTCGGCTCATATTCGCTAGCAAGCTCTATACGCTCACCTTTGTCCAAGAAGCTGTCTAAACGATGTCGCGCAGACATTCGCAAATGGTGTTGACACTTGGGGCAAACTTCCAAGTTTTCCTTGAGCGCGATGCGATACAGCACTTGGTCACAAGACGGACACTTAGTCCATACGCCTTCCGGAATCGACGCTTTACGCGTATTAATGATGTTCTTTTTATCTAATAGTTTTTCTAACCAACTCATTGGAAAACCTTTATGCCCAAACAACGGTAAATCGCATTGTATAAACCTGTTTTAAGTAATAAAGTGCAACTTATTAGCTTTATAATCCAACCAAATGGGATTAATGGAGATGCTTGAGAAAATTGATCAACAATGGCTAAAAAGCTTCCATTGTGTCTACGAGAACAACAGCTTCAAAAGAGCCGCCGAGTTTTTATCTCTGCCGACATCAAATGTCAGTCGCCACATTGCGTTACTTGAAGAACAGCTTGATGTGCGTTTGTTCGACAGAACGACTCGACGAATCTGTGCAACAGACGCTGGAGAACAGCTCTATTTACGCACACAGCCTTTGTTAGACAAACTGAATGATGCGCTTGAAGAAGTGACGCAACACTCTCGTGAGGTCATGGGGCAGCTCAACGTTGTCATGCCAGATTCACCAGAACTAGCTAAAGCCGTCGTCTCTTTTTGTGCTCAGTACCCTGCTATTTCATTGAATTGCGAGACGAACCTAAGCCCTAAAGAGGACTTGCTCGATGGGTTTGACGTTATCTTGAGTTTTCACCGCGGCAAGCTTGAAGACAGCAATTGGATTGCAAAAGAGATCAAGCGTTGGCCGAGTGTTGTGGTCGCGTCACCTCAGCTACTGCAAACACGTCAGAGACCTTTCAAAATTACCGATTTGAAGCACGTTCCTTGTATCAGCAGCTTTACTGCATTGAAAGGAACACCTTGGGTTTTCAGAAATTCGGAAGGAGAACTGATAACTCAACGAGTACAATCTGCATTTAAGGTCAACAGTGGGCAACTTGCTAAAGCCGGCGCGTTAGCAGGATTCGGGTTTGCGATTCTACCTGTCGAGTTTTGCCATGAAGAAATCGAATCAGGAGATCTGAAAGTGATCGAACTGGAATATGAACCAGAAGATTTGGTGTTGTATGCCTTTTACGCTTCCAGAAAACACGTAGCCAAGAAGATCCCGGCGTTTATCGAGCACTTAAAACGCCAAGCGAATAACGAAACAAGCGGGTAAAGCCATAGACTTGCCTATTACTGCCCATACATTGTGAACCAGAAAGGCTGACTTTGTAGAAACCAAATAGACAAAGGAGCACCGTTGAATTCGCCTTTCTTTTTCTGTCGCTTTCGATAATACTCTTGCGCAATATTACTCAGCTGGAAAACTTCATGCCTCAAGCAAACTCTGTGGTCGTACTCGACTTTGAAACCACAGGTCTCTCTCCTACTTTGGGTGACCGCGCAATAGAAATT
>NZ_JAWOTC010000160.1:0-1563 GCF_033338675.1 Vibrio sp. Vb1574 | reverse complement strand
GCCGTTTGATGCACGCCTTTGATCACATCCGTTTTCCAGTCGTATTCTCCATTTGCGCCGATAGTTAAACCTCCCGTGGAGTGATCGGCGGTGACAACGAGCAAAGTGTCAGGATGAGCATCAACATACGCCTTGGCTAAAGCAATCGACTTAGCAAAATCATCCATTTCAGCCATCGCGCATGCTATGTCATTCGCATGACCGCACCAGTCGATTTGGCTTCCTTCGATCATGACGAAAAAGCCATGCTCTGAGCGCGACAATAACGACAGCGCCTTGTTCGTCATCTTCTCGAGTCGGTTGGGGTTGTCATCCAAAGCAAACGGAAATGCTTTGTCGGCAAACAACCCAATCGCAGGCAATGTTTGCAACGAAGGCAAGGTATCAAAATCCGTTAGGTAGTGATAACCCTGCATTTTAAATTCTTCAATCAGATTTCTGTCTTCACGCTCAAAATATCGAACACCACCACCAAGTAACAGATCGACGGGCAGCTTTCCATTTACTTTGTTATCCAAGTAGTCGTCTGCTATCTGATCATAATTACGACGAGATTCGTTGTGCGCGGCAAAGCTTGCGGGCGTCGCGTGGTTAATTTGCGAAGTCGCCACCAAAGCGGTTGTCATGCCCTGCTCTTTCGCTACTTCCAACATCGTTTTAACTGGCTTTTTATGGGTATCGACAGCGACGGCGCCATTGTAACTCTTTATACCACTGCTTAAGGCCGTCGCGCCTGCTGCACTGTCAGTGACATAAGTATCATCATCGGGATAGGTGTGAGCCATGCCAACCAGTATCGAGTCAAAGACTGTAGGCTCAATCTGTTTAGTCTCTGGGTTATCTTGATAATAACGGTAGGCGGTTGTGTAGGCAGGGCCCATTCCATCACCGATCATATAAATAATATTTTTCGGTGCTTCATTGGCGTGAACAAACCCGGCCAGTAAACTGGCCGCAAGTAAAGAGTATCTGATTGTCATATTTCATCCATGAAAAAGTGACTGCGAGTATAAGCCGTCACTTTAATTACTGTTTTGCTTACAAGTATTCATCAATACTATCATTCAGTTAGGATGAAACCGCGTATTACATCATGGTTTTGCAACCCAAATCATTTCTTAAATAGGATCACTTCTGTACGTAGGCCAGCTTTAGGTGTCTCATTCGGGTTATTCAAGTAGCGCTCAATCCCCAAAGGCTTGCTCTTCACTTTTATGCCGTTTTGGCGTGTCAAATTCATCCCTAACGACCACGCATTGCCCAAAAACTGGTAGTCACCTTTGTGCTCAATCACAAAAGTTTCACACGCTGGAATCGTGCCAAACACAAAACCATTTGGTACCTCTACCATTTCACTCACGGGCAAGCAGGTTACAAATTCAAAATGACCGAGCTTCATGTCCATTGAAAGGTAATAGCAGAACAGTTCGCCGCTGACGGGCAGACTTTCTTTCTGCATCAGTTCGTACAGTCTTTGAGTTTGCTTTTTCATGATTGGACCAAGCTCAGGAATTGTGCCTGAACCTTGCAAACCAACGTAATGAATCAAATCTTGATGACGAG
>NZ_JAWOTC010000159.1:0-1569 GCF_033338675.1 Vibrio sp. Vb1574 | reverse complement strand
ATTTAGAAAATAGATGTGTTGGCTTTCATATTCTATGCTTTAATAGTGAGAAGCTTTTAGCAGATACTAATAAAAAAGTTAGACACAAGGAGTGGTGGACATGAAAAAATGGCTTTTTCTGTTACTGTTTTTAGTGTCTGGCGTTTCTTTTGCTAACGATCTCCCTCCCCTTCCAGGGAAAACAAGCACGTCTCCTCACAAACTCTTTATCTCGAGTGAAAGTTACCAAACCGACAGCTTTGATGTATGGAATATTGATGGTGGCTACGCCTATGAACTTTTTGATTCTGTTGACCTTTATGTAGGTGCGCGAGTCAATAACTCTCCGACTCAAAACCAAAGCGGCTTTCTCAGCGGGATCAGCTACCACTTCAATGATCGTGTCACCGTAAAAAGTACCGTAAGATCTTACAAATCTGAGAATAGCAACGGCATTCAAACCGAAGACAGTAGCCTCGCTGCTGAACTTTCTAGCCGCGTGAAAATTACCGATAAGTTAGACCTTCACGCGACGTTGGATTACCAAGATTGGCAACAAGGCTTTGAGGTAGGTTTAGGTTTCCGATTCTAAAAATCGAGTGCTTCTTTTGAAATCAACACCCCATTCCAATCGGCATAAACATGATGTTTTGGTTGAACAATTTGGTTCAGCATCGTTAACGTCACGTTGACTTCACCCACACCACGCTTTTCCGTTTTAAACGGGCATGTACCCAACGCTTGCACTCCTATGTCCATTTGCGACATTTGTGCCACATCACGCACCGCTCCGTACACGATGATACCTTCCCAACCATTTTCGATACCGAGTATCGCCAGCTGATCACCAAGCAGCGCTTTTTGGCAGGAACCGTGTCCATCAACAATCAAGACTTTGCCAGTGCCATCCTGTTCTAGAACTTCACGTACTTTAGAATTATCGTGATAGCAACGCACTGTGACAATTTCGCCATGAAAGGCGGTACGTTGACCAAAGTTCTGTAGTGGTAAATTTAGCAACGTCACTTGGTCTTCAAATTGATCACAAATATCTGGTGTTATGTCTCTCATATTTCCTCCGTGAATTTGCTCGCTCGGGCATAACCCCAACGAGAGATATCCTGTTATACGAGCCTGTCGTTAATTTTACCTAGCCAATGTTTTTTGCTCGGTGCCGCGCACGCAACTAAGTAAAGATCACCATCTATCACATAGTAAATGGCATTTTGTTGAAACACTTTTGCCAATCGCACAGCCTCTTCTAATGATATATCCGCCGCAAAACTCTCTTCACACCATTCAAAGCAGCGATCACCTACGTTAACGAGCACGTAATTCGCGTGTTTAAGTTGTTTTTCTAACTCTTGATTACTTATGCAGTTCTCTTTCTTTGACCGCAAATTACTGTAGGGGTTCCAAGCAGTTATCACCGCATAACTTGACGTATGCCATTCAGCCTCAAAATGAAAAAAAGATTCTGAATAAGCATTCCATAACGATACATCTATGTTCGTATTACTTTTTTCTATCATAAGTCTTAAACGATTAATAACAGTTACATTTCATCAATTGATATAAATCAACAAACTG
>NZ_JAWOTC010000158.1:0-1571 GCF_033338675.1 Vibrio sp. Vb1574 | reverse complement strand
ACGTCATGGGGGAAAACAATCGTCCAGTTCAACCGCTCAATGCGCGTATAGTTCTTACCAAATAACCGATGTTTTTTGAGGTTTTGTAAGCCCGAAATAAAACAAAGCCCACTCAATGTTGAGTGGGCTTTGTGTGTTTAAGAGCGAATTAAAAACCGCTGTCTTCTTGATTTTTCGCCATTTGAATCGGGTCGAGCTTCAGTGTTTGAGTCGGGAACGCGATATCTGCGTTGTGCTCTTTAATGATGCCGACGACTTTCAATAAGACGTCTTGTTTCACTTCGTGGTATCTCACCCAGTTCACGGTTTTCGTGAAAGTGTAGATAAAGAAGTTCAACGATGATGGGCCAAAGGTATCAAAGTTCACAATCAAGGTTTGGCGCGTATCGATGTCTTTGTGATTCTTTAACATTTCGCGCACTGCGGTGATGATTTCTGGCACTTTGTCGGCATCATCGTAACGCAAGCCCACCACTTCGTAGATTCGACGGTTTAGCATTCGGGAAGGGTTTTCAACCACTGTGTTGCTAAACACGGAGTTCGGCACATAAAGTGGACGTTTATCAAACGTGCGGATGCTGGTCATGCGCCAACCAATGCGCTCTACGGTGCCTTCGATTTGACGATCTGGAGAGCGAATCCAATCGCCTACTTTGAATGGACGATCGAAGTAAATCATCAAACCACCGAAGAAGTTCGACAGCAAATCTTTTGCAGCAAGACCTACGATTAAGCCACCCACACCACCAAACGTCAGCAGACCAGACAGAGACAAGCCAAATGCCTGCATGATGGTTAATACGCCGATAGTGATGATGAATAATCGCCCGACTTTCGCGATGGCTTGAACGGTGGTTTCGTCTCGGTTTTTCTGTTCCAGAACGAAATCTTCGATATTGGTGATCAGCCGCATGACGGTCCATACGAAGACGCTGATAATAAGAATCAGCTTGAGCGTGCTCAGCCAATTGATCTTGTCATTCAGTTCGCTTTCTAAAATGATGCCGAGTGACACCGTAGCAGGCCAACACCAAATGAGTGTGCTCACTGGCGCTTTGAGCGCATCAAGCAACATGTTATCCCAATGAAAAGGGGTTTTCTCGACAAGAATTGCAAGACGGGAACGGATGACTCGCCAAGCGATCCATGCGATAAAACTGGCTAACGTGATAAAAAGAACACTTCCGCTCCAATCCTGACTATGCGCTTGTACATAGTTTTGTAAATCGGTAAACCACTGTGACATAAGTAACTTTTATTTCTGATGAACCATGGTGGGAAAGGTAGCAGATATTGAAGTTTCACCCCAGTAATTTCCGGGATTTCATCCATTTATCACTATTATCTGATGAATTTTGAATCGAAAGCGGACGCGTGCAAGCCTTGCCATACCTTTGCTGAGCGCAAATATTCGAACGATCAATTATAAGTTCTCTGACTTATCGCTAACATTTATCTCAAGCAAGTGTGAGAGTGTATTGGCACTTGAATTATCGGAGGCAGATATGGAATTTACAGAGCTGGATCGAAACGCGCTCTACGACATCTGGATGTCACAAAAAGCCAAAATG
>NZ_JAWOTC010000157.1:0-1575 GCF_033338675.1 Vibrio sp. Vb1574 | reverse complement strand
GAGATTTATAATGGATAAATCGCTTTCTAGTAAGATTTTCATAGGCTTGTTTGCCGGCCTTGTGCTGGGCACAGCTATTCAGTACTTATTTAGCGGTATTGCGATTTTTGATACTTACCTACTTGGAACGGCAGAAGGGGTTGGCGGCATGTTTGTCTCGCTGATCAGGCTTTTGGTTGTGCCTCTTGTGTATGTTTCAATCGTGTGCGGCATTGTCGATTTGAAAGACATTAGTGCTTTTGGTCGTCTTGGTGGGAAAACTTTTACTCTCTACATTCTCAATACCATCATTGCGATCGCAGCAGCGTTGACCGTAGGTTTAATTTTCCAACCGGGTGCTGGTGCAAACTTAGCGGGTACGGTTTCTGAAACCGTCAAACTGACGACAACTGAAACACCAGATATTTTCTCGCTCGTGGTAAACATTGTACCAAGCAATCCAGTACAAGCTTTTGCTAACGGCGACATGCTACAAATTATCTTTATGGCTATTTTGACAGGTCTAGCCATTCAAGCTCTGGATTCTCGTGGTGGCCCTGCTATCCGCACGTTTAAGATGGCCAATGAGATCATGATGAAGCTGGTTGGTTTGGTCATGAGTCTAGCACCTTACGGTGTGTTTGCTCTGATGATTCAACTAGGTGCAACCTTAAATGCGAATACACTGATGTCTGTTGCAGGTTACGTTGCGCTTGTCGTGGCTATGCTTGTGTTCTGGATTTTCATCTTCTATCCAATGGCAGTTGGCATTACGACTGGAACTTCTCCAAAGGCGTTTCTCCGTGCAACTCGTGAACAAATCCTATTTTCCCTATCTACGGCAAGTTCAAATGCAACCATCCCCGTAACCATGCGTACTCTGACAGAGAAACTGCAAGTTTCTAAATCAGTTGCGGGTTTTGGTGTACCGCTAGGCGCGACGATGAACATGTCAGGTGTATCTATTTACATCGCGCTTGCAACAATCTTCGTTGCTAACGCGTTTGGCCAGCCAATTAACACCGCTGATGTGTTTACACTCGGTCTGACGATTCTTCTTCTTTCTATTGGTGCTGGTGGCGTACCAGGTGGTGGTGTAGTGATGGTTGGTGTGCTTCTTCACCAATTGGGTCTTCCACCAGAAGGTTTAGCTATCATTGCAGCGGTTGACCGTATCAACGATATGTTCTGTACCTCTTCGAACGTGGTAGGGGATACCGCAGTGAACACTATTGTCGCCAAAACAGAAGGTGAGATTGGCAATCAAGAAGAAGTAGAGGTGCAGCCTGCACAAGCTAATGCCTAGTCTTGAACAATAGAGTTGAATCTATATATAGAAAGCGAGCGGAATGAGCTCGCTTTCTTGTTTTTTTATGTCACAGAAAAATAACCGCTTTTCATCATGTTTACTTTGGAAGTTGTCTCTGGAATGTGATGCATTCCCAACAAGCTTGAAAGAAATCAATTAATTCATAAAAAATACGCTTTTTTTCAATTCTGCCCTTGAAAAGCGTTTTGACGCCCTTATCTATGTGGCATAGAGAAGCAAACATTGATTATTTTTGTTTGTGAGCAAGGGTTGAAACCCGATTCTCC
>NZ_JAWOTC010000156.1:0-1579 GCF_033338675.1 Vibrio sp. Vb1574 | reverse complement strand
AAAAATACGCATCACACGTAGTGCTCTGATCACGCCCATGAAAGAGGCGGATGGGAAGAACAATACTAAGTAAGTTGGGATGATCGCCAACAGATCGACAATACCGTAGAAACTTTTTGCGTACGCCACCGGTTTTGGCGAGCAATACAGACGTAGCAAGTACTCAATGGTAAACAGGCCGGTGAAGGTGTATTCAAGGTACTTCAGTTCTTTTGCCCACTCGGCACGTACCGAGGGAATGGAATCTAGAACGAGAACGGCTAACGAGCTGATGATGGCAATAATAAGCGCGATATCAAAAGCACGGCCGGCTTTGGTGTGGGTGCCAAATATAGTGACGTAAAGTGTATTTTTTAGAGAGTGAGTCGTCATGACAAAGCGATCCATTGTTGAATCGCTCTATCATAACGTCATTAATAAAATCAGGCTAATCCAGGGAACAAGTTACGTAAGCCGTTTGCAATAAACTCGATGCCTAGCGCACCAAGAATCAAACCCATGATACGTGTGATCACGTTGATGCCTGTTTGACCCAAGAAACGAACGATCAAAGGTGCCGAACGAAATAGCAACCAAGAACAAAGGCAAAACAGACCAATCGTGATAACGATGCCCACGGTATCGAACATACTTGGGTAACGCGCGCCATAAACGATTGTTGAGCTGATTGCACCAGGACCAGCCATTAGTGGCATCGCTAGTGGTACAACGCCGATCTGTTCGCGGCTAACGTATTCAGATTTTTCTTGTTTGTTCTGCTTATCCTCACCGAGCTTACCGCTCATCATCGAAAAGGCGATGCTTAACAGCAGCAAGCCACCTGCCACTCGGAATGAATCCAGTGAAATACTGAACATATCCAACAGTAACTGACCTGCAAGCAGGGAAATGATCAGGATCACGGCCACTGCCACATTGGCTGTTGTCGCGGTTTTGATCTTTTCTTCTGGTGTCATATGTCCGCTTAAAGACACGAAAACAGGCATGATGCCTACAGGGTTAACGGCGGCAACCAACCCCAAGAAAAACTGCAGGAAAATGGCTAGCTCTAAAGTCTGCATATTGCGTACTCGTAAATGTTCACATTAGTGAAAAACGGAAAGGGTAAATTTACACCAATCTATCGGGTTTTGTTGCTAAGTAAATTCGTGGGAGGTGACTACAGTTAGAAAGGGATGGATAACTGCGATACGCACCTTTGTTCTTATCGAATTTCTGCGCAATTATTGGAACATCTACTTACCAGATTCCAGATTGGTTTTCGGCGCTAAATGTAAGGCAAAAGTGCATTAGGAAGAAATGAAAAAAACTAACGTATTGACCCCACTATTTGTGAGAAAAACTAATTTTTTAATAAAATGTATCTAATCTGAAGGTGAAATGTTATATAGGATGTTGCTGTGAAATTGTGCTGTTTTACACAAACGTTAACATTCGCACATTTTTGATAAAAACCAAGGTGGTTTGTAGAGAGATGTATTTGATTCGATATACTCTCAGTAGCACAAAAAATTAGGCCTACATGTAATTTTGTTGGCTAAAAATGAAACTTTTTTACAGGTTGTTGTAGTTTCTTTTA
>NZ_JAWOTC010000155.1:0-1580 GCF_033338675.1 Vibrio sp. Vb1574 | reverse complement strand
GTCAAACTGAGCATTTTCAGTCGTTGGTTCGCCTCACTCTTCGAAACGCACACAAAACCACGTTTTTCCAAGTTATCGACCATGCGCTTTGCAACGCTTCGTTCGGTCAAAACGGCATCGGCTAACGCTTGTTGACTCATGGGCTGAAACTCTTCTAACGCTGCCAACGCACTGGCCATCTCTAAGGTCATCTGATTTTGACGACATAACTCTGCCTGTGCTCGGTTGCGATACATCCGTTGCATCACCCCAGAGACAAACATTGGGCTTTGATCCAAAACGGAGATAGGTGAAATTTTTTGCTCTTTCATAGCCGCCTATTTAACTTATGGCTTCATGTTATGCTTTCTGACCTTTTTATGAGGAATTCGAAACGAGATCGCTCTTCCTAGGCTTCATTCAAAATCGGTGACGTATTAAGCCATCGAGTTGAAAGCATAAACAAAGAGCGCTTACGCGCCCTTTTATTATGTTTATTGTTATTAGTATAACTCAGTTAAGCTTACGAAGTCTTACTCCGACTTTTCCGTTGCTGGAGCGAGTTCCTGAGATCGCTCTTTCTGCGCTTCTTTTTGGGCACGGCGATCAAACAAACGCTCTACCACAACAAAGAACACCGGAACAAAGAAGATGCCAAGCAAGGTCGCACTGATCATGCCGCCAAGCACACCAGTACCTACCGCGTTTTGACCAGCAGAGCCCACGCCAGCACTGATTGCCAACGGAACCACACCCAAGCCAAACGCCAAGGACGTCATGATGATTGGACGAAGACGTACACGCACCGCGTGCAGTGTAGCTTCAATCAGACCTGCACCTTTCTCGTAATATTCTTTCGCGAACTCAACGATCAAAATCGCGTTTTTCGTTGCCAAACCCACGGTGGTTAACAAACTCACTTGGAAGAACACGTCGTTGTCCATTCCACGACCAAGTACTGCGAGCACAGCGCCTAATACGCCCAAAGGTACAACCAACACGACCGCAAGCGGTACAGACCAGCTTTCATACAACGCAGCAAGTACTAGGAACACGACCAAAATGGACAACGCATACAACATTGGAGCTTGGTTGCCAGACAAACGCTCTTAATAAGAGATGCCGTTCCAGTTCACCGTAAAGCCTTCTGGTAACTGCTCAACCATCGCTTCAATCTCAGCCATTGCTTCACCCGTACTGACACCTGGAGCAGCGCCACCTTGAATGTTCATTGCGGCCAGGCCATTAAAGCGTTGAAGCTGCGGTGAACCATACGTCCATTCACCACTTGCAAACGCCGAGAACGGCACCATTTCACCTTGCGCATTACGTACATACCACGAGTTAAAATCTTCTGGCTGCATACGGAACTCTGCATCACTTTGCACCATCACTTTTTTAACGCGACCACGGTCAATGTAGTCGTTGATGTACGCACCACCCCAAGCGGCGGATAGGATTTGGTTCACGTCGTTGATGCTGACATCCAGCGCGCGCAATTTAACGTGATCTACATGCACTTGGTACATTGGCGCATCAGATTGGCCATTCGGACGAACACCAACTAGTTTTGGATTCTGCGCTGCCATTCCCAGTAATTG
>NZ_JAWOTC010000154.1:0-1584 GCF_033338675.1 Vibrio sp. Vb1574 | reverse complement strand
TTGCACGGAGCGGTAAGACAATTCACTTTGGGTCTGGCAGTCGACCACTTTGTTATTCATGGTTGTGGTGTCACCCATTGCGCGCTCTGCGGACTGAGCGATTTCCACACTCGATTGTGCGAGTTCAGTCATCGCGGTTGCGATGTTGTCGCACTTAGCGATGGTAGAGCGGCTACTGCTATCAAGATCCTGCGCAGATTCAACAATGTTTTGTAGTCGATTTGAGCTCTCGTTATTGGTCTTAGTGACGTCAAACAGCAGCTTTCTGAAGTTAGAGATCAAGGCATTAATGCTGTTCGAGATGGAAGCGATTTCATCTTTGCCGCGAGAATCGAGTTCAACCGTCATATCGTGGTGCTCAGACATACTGCGCAGGGTTTGTTTCAGGCGACCAACGCGGCTTCGTAGGCTTGCAACCAACCCCCACACCATCATGATCATAAGCAGAGAAATCACAGCAGTCGCAGCCATCAACAAGTTGCGATTTAACGTGGCTTGCTGCGCGGAATGTTCTGCTGCACTGAGCATCTGATCAACCATTTGGTTACGCAACTGGTTCATGAGACCGATGCGCTCGGTTGCCATAGGAAACCATTCAGTTGCTTGAGGGCCTTGAATGCTGTCTAGGTTGGCACTCTGGTTAAGGAAGGATTGCTGTATTTGCTCAACCTTCTTCCACGCAGGATTGCTTTGGTGCGATTGCAATGACTGTCGATATTGTTCTGGGAACGCAATTTGCGCTTTTCTTGATGCGTAATCCCCCGATTGGATGTATCCCTCAATGTTGGAGAACAAAACAGATGTGGCGCTTCCTTTCGCAAATACCCCATTAAGTGCGCCGCGTGCTTGGCCTGCACGCTCTTTCATCACGATCACAGAGATCAACGCATCGCCAAGTGTACCTAGCTCTCGGCTTTGAGTCTGTGCAATCAAAACGTCAATGTTGTCGATGATGAGCTGATTCAGGTTGGAGTAATAACCAAAAGGTGCAATTTGAGGCGAAAGGCGATCAACCCCTTGTCGAACCTGATTGAGTCGATTGAGCTGCACTTGGACATCTTGGAGTAAGTCGTAGCTATCGCTGCTGCTAATTAATGGCGTGTTAAGTTGAACCAATGAATTGATCGCGTCATCGACTTTTTTTCTTTGCTGAGTCAGCTTTTGCACGATTTCAGTTTTGCCTTGGCTACCCAGTACGCCGGCTGTTAGTCCACGTTCGACGGCGAGATTATGCGCTAGGTTGTCGTAGTGGGTGATTAAGGTCACTAGCTGCTGATCTTTCAGGGCTTGGTGGGACTGAGTGTTTAAATTGATGGTGTGCTGAACCGCAAGAAAAATAGCAAGTAATAATGGGACGCCTGCAACAACACTGACCATGATATAGAGGGGAAACTGACGAACGAACGCAAACATAGAGCTCTCCTAGGTACCAACCGTGAAATCCATTTACTGAGGTATTTTTCCTCATTAATTAGCAGTATAGGGTAAAAATATGAAAGCTAATGGATAATCATAAAGTAGTAGTTGGTTTTTTGCTGAGAAAGTGATTAGTAGCAATGTGACAAGTGGCATATTTGCATGCTA
>NZ_JAWOTC010000153.1:0-1584 GCF_033338675.1 Vibrio sp. Vb1574 | reverse complement strand
GTAAGCGTTCACCGAGGTATCTTGACTTACCAGATCTGAAGAAACATATGCAGTTTATAGATCAAAAACGTTTGGGTACGGTCTCTTCGTCACAACAGCCGTGATGATTTCACTCAACACTGACATTGCCGATAAGCCACGCTTTTTGCAGGTTTCGATGAGGGTATGTATCCTACTTCGGAATTTATCACCTGCATCCGAGGTCGTTCCGAAGCTGATTTTCCTTTGAATGACAAAACCTCTAATACATCGCTCAGCTTCATTATTGGTTAAGGGGATTGACGTTTTCTTGAGGAAAACCCACAAGCTCTCTCTATGTTTAAGCAGTAACTTGCATCGCCCTCTATACCGCTTGACCATCACACCTGTCCCTTTGCTCAACCAATGATCGAACGATTTTTGTAGCCTGTGCATTCGCCGCAAGTACCGTGAATAATCCAATTCACCTTGCTCATAACGATGCCGAGTATGGAAAATGGCGTTCGTCAGCAAACAAAGATGTTTGCCAATATAAGCGGTGTGGCCACCGCCACTATAATCCGCCATTTGCTGAAGATTGCGCTTCACATGTGCCCAACATAACTGATGACGGTCTGCGGCTATCCAGTTATAGCTTGGGCATTGGTCGCTAACCACAATGCCTGCATAGTCTTCATCGATGACCTTTTTTGCTGAGGAGGTTGAGCGTGAATAGAGTATTTGTTCATAGACAAGGTCATCACTGGCCACTAACCAACACCAACGAAGGCTCGTTTCATCATTTCGGTGATGAGAGGTTTCGTCAGCATGAATCAAAGTCGCTTTCTTTAACGCTTGTTTTATCGCCTGATGCAATGGCGTTAGCATTGAAGCGACCTTCGTTTGCGCTTCGCTAATCGCGCCGACCGAAAAGGTTGTGCCAAGCTGTTCTTTAAGTAGAGATTGGATTTTCCGAACACTGAGGTGATATTGCCCTGCAAGAACTCCAATGTAACTTAATAAGTTCGGCCCTATAATCCCTTGCGATGCATCGTCAGGCTTTTGAGCCTTGACGGTTTCTTTACAGTGCCGACATTGGCCTGAAAATAAACGGTATTCGGTGATATCGACAGTGGGTTTGGGAATATCGAAGACCTGATGGCGGTAGTAAGGGCCACCTTGAACATCTATATCAGACTGGGCACAGCAAGGGCACACTTCAGGAAAACAATCGATAACTACATCCGTTGCTTTCAGTCGTGAGAGTTTTCGTTGATGCCCTGTGTGGCCTTCTTTAGCTCCTCTCGAATTGCAACCACTAGAGCTTTGATCTTTTTTCGCTCATGCTTGTCCTTAGGGTTGTCAGACGAAGGTGGTTTCGATGAATTTTTGGAGTTAGTAGCTTGTTTATCGGTAAGGTGGCGCAACTGTTCCCACAACTCTTCAATCAGTGCGTTTGCTTCGTTAAGGTCAGAGGCTACGGGCGGTTCCTCTTGATATTTAGGGGCTTTCTTTCTGCTCATAACAAACAGGATGAAGCACTGGAATGATCACTCAATAGCCAAGAATGGATCAAGTGCTGAGTGTCACACTTTTTCTGTCAATAGGGGCTTGGTGAACACTTAC
>NZ_JAWOTC010000152.1:0-1585 GCF_033338675.1 Vibrio sp. Vb1574 | reverse complement strand
TACCTTTTGGTGTGAGTAGGTAATAACCACACCATGCGACGACGAAAACCAAGAGCAAATAAATAAGGCGAGTAAAACTCATCTATTAAAGGCCTTTTGTTTAGCTCAGTACTTCCCTGACTATTGCCTTAATCTGTGTAATCAATCGTTTGAATGTTTCGTGTTGCCGATATTACATCACACCAGCTTTTAGTAAATCATGCATATTTAATGCGCCAACGATTTTATCTTCTTTGCATAGGATAAGTGCGTTGAGGTTTTTGTTCTGCATTAAGTTCAATCCTTCCACTGCTAACATTTCTGGATGTGCTGTGGTTGGATTTTTCGTCATGACTTCGCCAATAGCCGTGGTATGAATATCAATGCGCTTATCCAAAGTGCGGCGTAAGTCACCATTGGTGAATATGCCAAGCATAGCATCGTGCTCGTCCACGATTGCTGTCATTCCCAAACCTTTCTCTGAAATCTCCAAAAGTGCATCGCGAATCAACGCATCTGGAGACACTTTCGGTAATGCATTTCCGAAGTGCATAATATCAGACAGCTTAAGTAGCAATTTTCTTCCTAAAGCACCACCAGGATGTGAGAGAGCGAAGTCTTCTGCTGAGAATCCACGCGCTTGAAGTAGGGCAACTGCTAGCGCATCGCCCATTACTAAAGTTGCTGTGGTACTGCTGGTTGGTGCAAGGCCAAGTGGACAAGCTTCTTGAGGGACAGTGATTTGCAAGTGCAAGTCAGCCAGTTTTGCCATGTTGGATTCTGGCTTGCCCGTCATGCTAATGATTTTAATGTTTAAACGCTTTAGAACTGGGAAGAGAGACAAGATTTCATGGGACTCGCCAGAGTTAGAAATGGCGATAACAATGTCACCCGCGCTGATCATACCCAAGTCACCATGCGCTGCTTCACCCGGGTGAACGAAAAACGCTGATGTACCTGTGCTGGCAAGCGTTGCTGCAATCTTGTTGCCAATGTGGCCTGATTTGCCCATACCCATCACGACAACTTTGCCGCTATTGGAAAGGATCAATTCGCAAGCTTGTTCAAACTGCTCATCAAAGTATTTGTCTAGCTCTTGCAGAGCCGCGACTTCGATATCAAGAACTTGTTTAGCTGCAGCGCGAAAATCAAATGGATTGGACATATCAGGGCTCCAATTTGTCTCTAATTATTAGTGGGATTAAGCGGCCATGTTGGCAAATAGGTACACTTGGTAACCCAAGAAACACGTAAACAGAATCGCCCCTTCGAGGCGGTTGATGCTACGTGATTTACCTAAACACATTGCTACTCACAACAGTGACACGCCAAGCATGACCCAAAAGTCACGTCCCATTGCGTATTCACTTAGTGTGGATGGGTTAATGATGCCAGGAAGGCCCATTACCGCCAAAATATTGAAAACGTTCGAGCCGATGATGTTACCAACTGCCATGTCGTCTTCGCCTTTCAATACACCAGCAAGTGATGCTGCAAGCTCAGGAAGACTCGTACCGATGGCAATAATTGTCAGACCGATCACTAGGTCGCTCATGCCGAAATGCTTAGCAATAATAACCGCATTGTCGACCAGCAGGCTTGCTGC
>NZ_JAWOTC010000151.1:0-1586 GCF_033338675.1 Vibrio sp. Vb1574 | reverse complement strand
TCGGTTTATCGATTGCCCTCTTTGAAATGTAATTGAGAACCATTTACATTAAAGTGAAAGAAAACATTGGATACTTTTTCAGAAAAAGTGTCCAAACAAGTAGGCTCCCCCTGCTAAGGAATGAAAGATATGACAGCACTAATTACTCAATGGCTAGCGCGAGATCCTGACCCTAAAACTCGTGAAGAGCTTCAGCACCTCGTTGATACGAATAATGAACAAGAACTTTCTGACCGCTTCGGCTCCCGTCTTGCCTTTGGTACCGCGGGTCTTCGTGGCAAAGTGGGCGCAGGTCCAAACCGAATGAACCGTTTGGTGATTCAAGAAACTGCCACAGGTCTCGGCCACTATTTACTTGAACAAGTGCAAGATGCAGCGAGTCGCGGCGTTGTTATTGGTTACGATGGCCGACCAGATTCTAAACAGTTCGCGCACGATACTGCTTCTGTCTTAACAGCACTCGGTATCAAGGTTTACCTAACCTACCAAGTCGCGGCAACGCCTATTGTTGCTTTTGGTGTACGCACAATGAATGCTGCAGCGGCCGTTGTTGTAACCGCTAGCCACAATCCACCCGAATACAACGGCTTCAAAGTGTATTGGGAAAATGGCGCGCAAATCATTCCACCTCACGACTCGGGCATCGCGGCAAAAATTGATGAAGCGACCACAAAGCCTCTGCCGTTGATATCTTTAGACGATGCTAAACAACAAGGCTTACTGGTTTGGTTGGAAGATGACTACTACCAAACTTACCGTAAAACCATGAACGAAAATGCTCTGCTGACTCCTGATAGCAACACCGATATTTCTATCGCTTACACTGCGATGCACGGTGTTGGCGCAGACATGGCAGAAACGTTACTTGCTGACGCTGGCTTTAAAAAAGTGGCCAGTGTTGCGGAGCAGCGCGAACCTGATGGCACATTCCCTACAGTTAACTTCCCAAATCCAGAAGAAGCAGGGGCAATGGACATGGTCATGGCGCTCGGTAAATCCGTAGATGCGGATATCGCCTGTGCTAACGACCCAGATGCAGACCGTTTCGCCGTCGCCGTAAAACGCCCAGACGGTGAATACCAAATGTTAACTGGCGACCAAGTTGGTTCATTGTTTGGTGATTACTTGCTAGAGCAACAGCCGAACTCACTGGTCGGTAACACCATCGTGTCATCTCGCCTCTTGAGCAGCATCGCAAAAGCGCATGGCGCAGAGTATTACCAAACGCTAACAGGCTTTAAATGGCTAACCAACGTCGCGATGAGCCAAGAAACCGAGCAACATCCGTTCTTGTTTGCTTACGAAGAGGCGCTCGGCTACACCGTTGGCAACAAGGTGTGGGATAAAGATGGT
This sequence comes from Vibrio sp. Vb1574, assembly GCF_033338675.1. Classification (NCBI taxonomy): domain Bacteria; kingdom Pseudomonadati; phylum Pseudomonadota; class Gammaproteobacteria; order Vibrionales; family Vibrionaceae; genus Vibrio; species Vibrio sp. Vb1574. Next base: position 233 of record NZ_JAWOTC010000151.1, on the reverse strand, counting down.
TTGTCCGCGATTGTTGCGTTTTCGCAATTAACCGGAAAGCTCAAAGCACGAGGCAAAACACTGTGGGACAAGTTGGAAGCGCTTTACCGTCAACACGGTTTTTACTTTAACGCTCAGCGTAGTATTGCGTTGGATCCAAACTCACCACCAATTGGTGACAAGTTACGTGCAAATCCACCAAGCGAAATTGCAGGCAAGAAAGTATCGGTTACTGAGGACTTGAAAACTTCCGT
>NZ_JAWOTC010000150.1:0-1587 GCF_033338675.1 Vibrio sp. Vb1574 | reverse complement strand
AATGCCAGCCAAACAGACCAATATTTGGGCTTAAGTAACTGATAGGAAAAAAGCGGCGGCGGGACAATATTCATAGGATCACTCATTTATTACAAATGATTGAAACCTATCATGATAAAAACCGGAAGATTGTATGGGTATGTATTGTTGTGCATGCAAAAGAGCAGCGTAAATAGCTGCTCTTTTTCTTTATGAGCATGGCTTAGCTTCGTAGCCCAATCCCTTTTGTTACCAAATAGTGGGCAATGGCGTACAGCACCACAACAAACACACCCAGTACACTAAATGAAGTCACGATACCGACATCCGATACGCCTAAAAATCCGTAACGGAATGCATTTACCATGTAAACAATTGGGTTGATTTTCGATACACCTTGCCAAAACTCAGGCAACAGGCTAATCGAATAAAATACACCGCCAAGATAGGTAAGCGGCGTTAATACAAACGTAGGAATGATTGAAATGTCATCAAACGTCTTTGCGTAAACCGCATTAATCAATCCACCAAGAGCAAACACCACCGACGTCATAAATACCGTCGCCACAATAATGCCCCAGTGCTCAACCTGTAGATCTACAAACAGCAGCGACACGCACGTCACAATAGCACCAACCAGCAAGCCACGGGTTACACCACCCATGACATAACCTGCGATGATGACGTAGTTTGGCACAGGTGCAACCAACAACTCTTCGATGTTCTTTTGCAGTTTTGCACTAAAGAATGAAGACGCGACATTTGAATATGAGTTGGTGATCACCGACATCATGATCAAACCCGGCACGATGTATTCCATATAGCTAAATCCGCTCATTTCACCAATTCGAGAACCGATCAGATTACCGAAGATGATGAAGTACAGCGTCATCGTAATCGCTGGTGGCACCAAAGTTTGTACCCAAATACGCGAGAAGCGCGTCACCTCTTTACCCAGCAAACTACGAAATGCCGTCCAATACAGTTGGTACATTTACTTGCTCCCCTCTCTGACAATGCTGACAAACAGTTCTTCTAATCGGTTGGCTTTATTGCGCATCGACAGCACTTTCACGCCATGTTCCGTTAATTGAGCAAACACCGCATTGAGACCTTGGCTTTTATCTAGCTCAATTTCTAATGAGCCATCGATTAAGCTTTGACGATTGACACCATTCAACTCAGGCACTTCGCCGTCAGTCTCGATATCTAGAATAAAGGTTTCTACGCTGAGCTTACTGAGCAACGCTTTCATGGTTGTGTTTTCAATCAACTCGCCGCGATTGATAATGCCTATGTTGCGACACAGCATTTCCGCTTCTTCTAAATAGTGCGTAGTAAGAATGATAGTGATCCCTTGCTGCTGATTGATTTCTTTGAGGAAATCCCACATTGAACGACGCAACTCAATGTCCACCCCAGCCGTCGGCTCATCCAAAATCAGCAGTTTTGGCTCGTGCATGAGCGCGCGAGCAATCATCAAGCGACGCTTCATACCACCCGATAAGTTACGAGCACGCTCTTTGCGCTTCTCCCATAAATCGAGCTTCTTCAGGTATTTTTCTGCTCGCTCTTTTGCCAGAATTTTAGAAACACCATAGTAACCCG
>NZ_JAWOTC010000149.1:0-1587 GCF_033338675.1 Vibrio sp. Vb1574 | reverse complement strand
ACAAAATCTTAAATTGAAGAGTTTGATCATGGCTCAGATTGAACGCTGGCGGCAGGCCTAACACATGCAAGTCGAGCGGAAACGAGTTATCTGAACCTTCGGGGAACGATAACGGCGTCGAGCGGCGGACGGGTGAGTAATGCCTAGGAAATTGCCCTGATGTGGGGGATAACCATTGGAAACGATGGCTAATACCGCATAATGCCTACGGGCCAAAGAGGGGGACCTTCGGGCCTCTCGCGTCAGGATATGCCTAGGTGGGATTAGCTAGTTGGTGAGGTAAGGGCTCACCAAGGCGACGATCCCTAGCTGGTCTGAGAGGATGATCAGCCACACTGGAACTGAGACACGGTCCAGACTCCTACGGGAGGCAGCAGTGGGGAATATTGCACAATGGGCGCAAGCCTGATGCAGCCATGCCGCGTGTGTGAAGAAGGCCTTCGGGTTGTAAAGCACTTTCAGTCGTGAGGAAGGTAGTGTAGTTAATAGCTGCATTATTTGACGTTAGCGACAGAAGAAGCACCGGCTAACTCCGTGCCAGCAGCCGCGGTAATACGGAGGGTGCGAGCGTTAATCGGAATTACTGGGCGTAAAGCGCATGCAGGTGGTTTGTTAAGTCAGATGTGAAAGCCCGGGGCTCAACCTCGGAATAGCATTTGAAACTGGCAGACTAGAGTACTGTAGAGGGGGGTAGAATTTCAGGTGTAGCGGTGAAATGCGTAGAGATCTGAAGGAATACCGGTGGCGAAGGCGGCCCCCTGGACAGATACTGACACTCAGATGCGAAAGCGTGGGGAGCAAACAGGATTAGATACCCTGGTAGTCCACGCCGTAAACGATGTCTACTTGGAGGTTGTGGCCTTGAGCCGTGGCTTTCGGAGCTAACGCGTTAAGTAGACCGCCTGGGGAGTACGGTCGCAAGATTAAAACTCAAATGAATTGACGGGGGCCCGCACAAGCGGTGGAGCATGTGGTTTAATTCGATGCAACGCGAAGAACCTTACCTACTCTTGACATCCAGAGAACTTTCCAGAGATGGATTGGTGCCTTCGGGAACTCTGAGACAGGTGCTGCATGGCTGTCGTCAGCTCGTGTTGTGAAATGTTGGGTTAAGTCCCGCAACGAGCGCAACCCTTATCCTTGTTTGCCAGCGAGTAATGTCGGGAACTCCAGGGAGACTGCCGGTGATAAACCGGAGGAAGGTGGGGACGACGTCAAGTCATCATGGCCCTTACGAGTAGGGCTACACACGTGCTACAATGGCGCATACAGAGGGCGGCCAACTTGCGAAAGTGAGCGAATCCCAAAAAGTGCGTCGTAGTCCGGATTGGAGTCTGCAACTCGACTCCATGAAGTCGGAATCGCTAGTAATCGTGGATCAGAATGCCACGGTGAATACGTTCCCGGGCCTTGTACACACCGCCCGTCACACCATGGGAGTGGGCTGCAAAAGAAGTAGGTAGTTTAACCTTCGGGGGGACGCTTACCACTTTGTGGTTCATGACTGGGGTGAAGTCGTAACAAGGTAGCGCTAGGGGAACCTGGCGCTGGATCACCTCCTTAAACGATGATTATTGCGATGAGTGT
>NZ_JAWOTC010000148.1:0-1591 GCF_033338675.1 Vibrio sp. Vb1574 | reverse complement strand
TCACGAAACGGTGCGACTGCAGTCAGATGTGACCAATAAAAAATTGGACATGGGCATTGAGCGCATTAACCAACTGGCGCTAGAAATTCGTGACATTCACCGCTTGATGATGCGCACTCCTGGTCCACATAACGATTTGATGGATCAGCATGAAAAGCTGATTACCGAGCTGTCGGAATACACTAAGGTCACCGTGACCCCACGTAAAAACGCTGAAGGTTTCAACGTGCACATCGGCAATGGTCATACCTTGGTGTCGGGCACAGAGGCAAGCCAATTAAAAATGATTGATGGCTACCCAGACGTGCACCAACGACGTCTAGCGATGGTCGAAGGCGATGGCATCAAAGCGATTAAGGCCGACGACATGGACGGCAAAATCGGCGCGCTACTCGACATGCGTGACAAACACATTCCGCAACTGCTGGATGAAATGGGGCGCTTAGCTACCGGATTCTCTTACAAGGTCAACCAACTGCAATCGCAAGGTTTGGATCTCAACGGCAAAATCGGTAAAGACGTTTTCACCGATGTGAATTCTGAGCTGGTGGCTAAATCACGAGTGTTTACTGCACCAAACTCGAAAGCGGACGTTGCCGTTTATGTCGATGATATTTCAGCGTTGAAAGGTGGCGAATATGCGCTGCGCTTCGACGGTGATCGCTACAGTGTGACAACACCGAAAGGCGAGCAAGTCCAGATAGATATAGACCAGTCGGATTCTACCTTCGTATTGGATGGCATGAGAGTGCAAATCGGCGAAGGCCTTGCCGCTGGCGAACGAGTGCTGCTGCGTCCTACTCGCAGTGGTGCTGCCATCATCAAGATGGAAACCAATGACGCTAAATCCATTGCCGCACAAAGTTATGAAGCGTCTACGACGTTTGCTCAAGGCAGTGCGAAATTCAATATTCGTGAAGCGGGTGATGTAAAAGAGTTTGAAGTGACGGTTCAGCCGCCCGATGAAAAGCACGACAAAGCGTGGCTAAAGATTACCGATAACAAAGGTAACTTATTGTCCGATAAATACTCTTATCCGTTAGACAAAGATGATCCGCTGATTGAAATCTCAGTGCCGAAGAGTCATCCGCTATACAAAAATGGCGATGCAACCATCTTTGAACTGACAGAAGGCGCACTGCTGAACGATAAATTTACGGCCAACTTGGTGCCGTCAGAAGGTGGTAACGGCAACTTGAGAAAGATGCAGCAATTACAAACCAACAAAATGATGGATGGTAAATCGAGCACCTTGATTGACGTTTACCACAATCTTAATACTGAAGTGGGTTTGAAATCGGCAACGGCTAACCGCTTAGCATCGGTTGCGCGTTTAGAGCATGAAGCCGCACAAGAACGTGTAGCATCGATTGCGGGTGTGAACCTCGATGAAGAGGCCGCCAACATGATGAAGTTTCAACAAGCTTACATGGCTTCATCACGCGTGATGCAGGCGGCAAATGACACCTTCAACACCATTTTGCAACTGAGGTAAGGAGAAGAGATAAGTGCTAACCCGAATTTCTAGTTTCCATAACTATCAGTCCGTACAAAATGACTTGCGTCGCCAAGAGAACAAGATCCATCACAA
>NZ_JAWOTC010000147.1:0-1602 GCF_033338675.1 Vibrio sp. Vb1574 | reverse complement strand
TACCACTGCGGAGTGGTAGTTCAGTTGGTTAGAATACCGGCCTGTCACGCCGGGGGTCGCGGGTTCGAGTCCCGTCCGCTCCGCCACTTATTTGAAAGCCCTGCTAGAAATAGCAGGGCTTTTGTCGTTTTAGAGTCTGTCATTTTCCCTTCCAAGAGAAGTCATACCAATCTGGAAAATTAACTGGTCAGGTCTATCCACTTTTCGAGCATATTTTGGAGACTCTTTTGGATCAATTCAAAACCGATTCTATGCATCGTAGACTTTGAAGGTGATGTCGTCGTAATCCGTAAAAGATTGGTTGGCTAAATAGCGTTGCCTCAATCAACGCCATACTTGTTCGATAGGGTTTAGCTCTGGAGAATAGGGTGGAAGTTTGATGACACTGACATTTTAAAGTCATTGGCAATTTCTTCTGTATGCCATCCTGCGCCATCCATTACAACGACGGCGTGACGTCCTTCCTCCGTGACTGCCAATATTTGTTTTAAGTGCTCTATCATGATGTCTTTATTAACCCAGGGACAATGATAGCCTCACTAATTCCTTTTCTGGGACAGACTGAACCGAACAGATAAGCATACACAAATTGTTATTGCTTCACGGCTCTTGGGCGAGTTGCTTTTTCAGCCTATAAGCATGTTGTCGTGTTTTTTGCCAAAATCTGGCTTCGTCCTGAAACCAGACATCAACATACTCTAAAGCTATATGTTCTGGGAACTTAAGGATCGTTTCGATTTTGAATTTTTTCAAATCCTCCTGTGCTTGGCTTTTCTTGCCGCCCTTTTAGCCCCTCTTCAAGAAAGCTTTGGACCAACTTATTGACACTGGTTCGGCTTACCTTGAGAAACTTGGCGATTTGTGTATGTGAGTGTCCATCTTTGAAATGATCAAGGGTCAGTGGCCTCATTTTCATCTGAATGGATTTTTGCTGACTTGCGAGTTTTTTAAAGTCGATATTATTGAGGCTGTCCATAGCGAATCAGTTCTGTTGTTGGACATCCTCAATTGGATCATGTTTTTACTTAGATTGGTATTACTTGTCTGTTGAGTGGTGCTCATTGGCGTGGGTGGAGAAAAGCCAAAAAACGATAAGGGTCAAACTGTAGCGAGTGGTTTAAGAGAGAGGGGCTGGGTTTGTAGTTAATTTAATACGTGTTGATGGTTATGGATAAATGGCAGGCAATAAAAAGCCGACAGTAAACTGTCGGCTTGATAATGTTGTTACTGGTTAGTCGTGCTGAACCAGCATCAGAGCTTTACGAGAGACTTCATGAGCTGCTTTGGTTAGATTTTGCTTCTCTAGTGTGTCTGCTAGGAAAGCATAATCAGATACGTCTGAGCGAAGTTTTAGAGCTATTTCAAAGTGCTCCTGAGCTTGTTGCCATTTCTCTTGACGGAAGTAGAAGTGTGCTAGAGCGCTGTGTGCCGCTGCGTTGTCAGCTTCTTTCTTTACTACGCCTTCTAGGAAGACTACTACAGGATGGATATCTGGTAGGTTTAAGTCTGGCAGTAGTTGGTAAAGTTCTGGTTCAGGCTGCTTTTTCAGTGCTTCTTTTAGTACGGTAAAGGCTTCGGTATCGGCTTTACGAGCGATAAGCT
>NZ_JAWOTC010000146.1:0-1604 GCF_033338675.1 Vibrio sp. Vb1574 | reverse complement strand
CGCTAACGGCAGTGATAGGTGTTTCGTCATGCAGTTTTAGCTCGAAAGGCACTTGTTTTTCTTCATTCGGTTGAATCACAAACGGGTCAACCGCCTTGAGCTGGTCGATAGTGAAGGTTTGATAACTTACGCTATCGTCCACTTCAACTTTCATTTCTGTGTTCAATTTAATGGTGATAGCGTCGATCTGCTGTTCAACATCCCCACCTTTGATATGAACATGTCCCTTCAGCGTCGCACCTTGAAACACGCTCATTTCATCCAAAATAGTATCCACTTTTGCAGATCCAATACCCAACGATGCTTTTAATTTCTTAAACATGCCTTTCCTTTTTGCGACTGTTTTTATTAGTTGTGCTTTGTTTACACAATTGCCTTATAAGCTGCAAGCAATAGACCGCAAGAATACGGCTTGATTCCACTATCGATTCAAAAAATATCAAATCAGCCAAATCATTCAGCAAGCAAATGCCCGTTATTTGTCTCTAAATGTCGTATTTGTCGATAACTATTTGCAATTTGTACTTAAATTGAGCAGTATTTGTATAGTCAATTTAAAAGGTATCATTATGTCTGCGCCACTCTACATGCAAATCAAACAATTTATCCTCGATAAAATTGATTCCGGAGATTGGATGGTCGGACAGCGCATTGCGACTGAAATCGAGCTGACTGAACAGTTTGGTGTAAGCCGAATGACAGTAAACAAAGCGATACGAGATTTGGTGAATGAAGGGAAACTACAGCGTCGCCCAAGGTTGGGAACGTTCGTTTGTGACCCTAGTGAGAAATCAGAATCCCCATTACTAGATATTCGCAATATAGCGGAAGAAGTCAGTGACCGAGGACGCCAATACAGCAGTAAAGTAGTTCAGCAAGTCGCGATAAAAGCGGATGATAGCATCGCAATAAAACTTGGTGTAATGCTTGGTACAACGGTGTTTTACAGTGAGATCATTCACTATGAAGACAGCACACCTATTCAGTTAGAACTGCGTTGGGTAAACAGCCAATACGCCCCGAGTTATCTTAACCAAGACTTCACCCAAATTACTCCTAATCAGTACCTATCTAATAACTGTCCGTTGAGCGCGATTGAACACACGGTTGAAGCCATTGTTCCCGATAATCGCATCAAACTGGATTTGAAAATGCAGGCCAATGAACCTTGTCTTCTTCTTAATCGTAGAACATGGAGCCAAGACAAATTGGTCAGTACAGCTCTACTCTACCACCCAGGTAACAAGTACAAGCTGAGCTCTAAAGTTCTGCTCTAGGTGCATATAAATAGCCTTTCTCACTACGTTTTGATCACATTTTAGCAACATCACGCTTGTCACCGCATTCTTTTTGACCTATTTATTTGTATATACATTTAAAGATACAAATCAAAGTAGGAATGAGAGAATGGATTTGCTGATTGAGAATGCCCGACTAGTTAGCATGGAACGTGGTGAAGCAGGTTATTTACCAACGCCACCAGCCCGTGTTGGTATTCAAGCTGGTAAAATCGCGGCTATCAGTGCTCATCCAGTTGGAAGTGACACCCCTCAAATAGAAGCGCTTCTGTCTCCTCAACACTATTCGCAAACTATCGACCTACA
>NZ_JAWOTC010000145.1:0-1604 GCF_033338675.1 Vibrio sp. Vb1574 | reverse complement strand
GGCGACTTCGATTTACTGCTCTACGGGGAAGCCGTGCAGCAAACGGCAGATCAATTTGATCTTTATTGGAACAGCGTACACGCCGTGCCGATGGAGTGGATATCGCCAGAATCTCAAAGCGTCTCCGATGCCGCGATTCAAAAACAAGTCACCAAACTGAACTTGCAAGAGAAATTCTCTTCTGGCCGATACGATTTTACCGCCTTGGATATGTATCAAGACCTCAAACAAGGCAAACTGAACTTGTACTGGGGTGATGGACAAGTTTGGTTCGATTTGCCAGATAAAGTCACGACACACGATAGTCAGTTAGTCGGAAACTTAACCGAGCTATTAAAAAGTGTTGAGCACTCTTTCGTGCTCATCTCGCCTTATTTCATCCCAACAGAAGCTGGCACAAAAGCTCTGACGAATGCAGCTAAGCGAGGTGTCGACATCACCATCGTAACCAACAGCCTTGCGTCGAATGACGTCTTTGCCGTTCATGGCTGGTACGCCAAATATCGTGAAGATTTGCTCGAATCCGGCATCAAACTTTGGGAAGTGAAATCCAGCGCGAAGCTCAAGAGTAAATGGAGCTTAACAGGTAGTAGCCGCGCGAGCTTACACGCAAAGGCAATGACGATTGATGACAAAACACTGTTCGTCGGCTCTATGAACTGGGACCCTCGATCTGCGGCTTTGAATACCGAAATGGCCGTTGTGATTGAACAACCGGAATACGTGCAAACGTTTTTGGCAAAATTACCCAGCCAACTGAAAGACAACGCTTATCGACTCACTCTACGTGACGGAGACATTGTTTGGACAAACACCAAAACTGGTGAGGAATATGATTCGGAACCCGAAGCAGGCGTTTTTCGCCGATTAGGCGCTTGGTTCTCCGGCATTTTGCCAATAGAAGATCAACTTTAACTCGGTCACATTCTCTACATTCCGTTAGCGCCGCAAAAAATAGAGTTGTGTAGGCTAGCTTCAAAGACAGCAAAAACGCTATTCAAATTTGAATGGCGTTTTTTATAACGAAAAGGAAATTCAATGTCAGTTTCATGGGATCCGTACTATCAAAAAGTCGCTCAACAACCACACAGGGTCAATGTAGAGAAAGCCCTACAATTTCACACATTAGCAAAGAAAATTGCCGTTGACGCTGGCTGCGGTACAGGGAGAGACTCCAATTTTCTTCTCGCACAAGGCTTTCGTGTTCACGCATTCGACAACAACTCAGATGCAATAAAAACCTGTGAGACGCGTTTTTCTGAACAGTCGAACTTCTCCATCTCGCAAGCGTGTTTCAGCGATTTTGATTACCCTAAGTGCACCCTATTTATTGCTAGCGCCAGCCTGTTCTTTTGTCCAAAAGCGCACTTTGAAAACGTGTGGAATCAAATCGATTCTTCTTTGCCATCAGGTGGTGTTTTCTGCGGAGACTTTTTAGGCGTGAACGATTCTTGGGTTGATTCAAACTCGCATGCTCATCTAACCTCACTCACTCGCCAGCAAGTCGAGCAATGTTTTGAAGGCTATGACATCGTCTCCATGCATGAAAGAGATGAAGATGGCACCACCATAGTCGGGACGCCTAAACATTGGCATGTATTCAG
>NZ_JAWOTC010000144.1:0-1617 GCF_033338675.1 Vibrio sp. Vb1574 | reverse complement strand
AATGACAATGAGAATCTACGAACATAATGCCTCTCGTGATTCAATTAACCAATTCATTGATAGTAGCTCAAGGTTCAAACCCGGAAAGGTTTGCATTTGCGCTTTGAGCTCCATGAGTTTCTTTGTTGATGCATACAACCCATCGTAATGATGGGGCTGAAATTTCGCGGCACCAGGCAGTATGCCTTCGTCTACAACACCAAACTGCGCCTTGTGAGCATCCGTCAATACCCACCATGCCCAATCCAGCGCTTGGTCTGGATTTTTTGCCATTAACGATGCACATTTGGATACATCAGACGTCGGAGATAACAGTGTTTCAACCAAACAACGTTCGAAAGCCGAATACTCCTCTAGCTCACCATTTTTCAACGATGCAAGCGTTTTTAATGGAGAACCCATATTCAGTTTCAGTGCGAAAGCCGGTACTTGAGACAAGCCTTGCTCCCCAATCCACTGCATAGCTTGTTCGGTTGAAGGCGGCGTCACAACCCAATGCTGGCATCGGCTACGAATCGTCGGTAGCAATCTTTCTTGATTATGAGTGACCAGCAAAAACAAACATTTTTCGCCCGGTTCTTCCAGCGTTTTTAATAGCGCATTAGAAGCGGATTCATTCATCGCATCGGCTGGCTCAATCACAAACAAACGGTAACCATTCAGCTGAGAAGATTCATGAGCTAGACGCTTGCAAGCGCGAATTTGGTCAACCGTAATCGCCTTGCCTTCTTTCTCTGGCCTAATCCAGTGCAAATCTGGATGGCTTTGAGATTTCGTCAGTTGACAACTATGGCAGAAACCACAAGCTTCGCTGCTGTAGTTTTGACAAAGAAGTGCATGACTAAAAAACTCAACAAGCTTTTCTACTGCCAAGCCTTTTTTACTTTGCAGCAATAAAGCTCCAGGAATTCGATCTGAATCCAACCCAGATTTGAGGTTCTCCCATGCTGGCTTTAGCCAAGGAAAATCATTAAACATGCGTAACCTATATTCGCTTTTTACTTACTGGCGAGACGACCATTCGTTCAAGGCGTCTTGAATATCACGAGACACTTCTTCAATCGATTGTTCTGCATTGATCACAACAATTGACGGATCAGCATTGGCGATTTCCAAGTAACGCTCACGAGTGCGCTCGAAGAAGCTGATATCCATCTTTTCAATACGGTCTAGCTCGCCACGACCACGAGCGCGCTCAAGACCGATACGAGGATCGATATCCATATAAAGTGTAAATGCGGGCTTAAAGTCACCCAACGTGGTGTCACGAAGGTTTTTCATGAGTGACGCATCAATTTGACGGCCACCACCTTGGTAAGCTTGTGATGACAAGTCATGGCGATCGCCAACAACCCATTGTCCGTTTGCAAGCGCTGGCTTAATCACATTCTCAACCAGTTGAACACGCGCGGCGTACAACAGAAGCAACTCTGTGATGTCTTTCAACTCTTCGCCTTCATGCTCTTCCTTGACTAAAGCGCGCATTTTCTCGGCAAGAGGTGTCCCACCAGGTTCACGCGTGTTAACGATGTTTTCGATTCCCGCTTGTTTGAGCGTGTCCAAAACCGTTTTAATCGCAGTGCTTTTCCCTGCGCCTGCAAGGCCCTCTACGACAAT
>NZ_JAWOTC010000143.1:0-1631 GCF_033338675.1 Vibrio sp. Vb1574 | reverse complement strand
ACTGTAGTTGAAGAACTTTTTCGTGGTTACCTGGGCTTGTACTATCAAAGCCGTGCAAGTAAATAATCATGTGTACCTCTCCCTGTAAAATCTGGTACTTTTTTTAAAACTACCACTATTTCCTTACTGATAAAGGGGAAAACGTCACGAGTTCTCAAAACAGTGATCTTCTAAACACAATAAATCTTTAAACTCTTGCGCACTGTTTAAGTATTGTTCATCTCCCCACAATTTATAAGCAAGCAAGTACCAAACCATTTCCATCACTAAAGTGCGGGGTTGCCACGCTTTTACTCCTTCAAGCCAAACTGAGGTATTTTCAATATTTCGAATCTGGCAATAGCGTTCAACCGACTCTTCTATTGGCGAATCGGTAATTTGCAAAATGAGCGTTAAATCTAATCTTGGATCTGCAAGGCTTGCGTACTCCCAATCAATGACTTTCACGCCCTGCTCTCCCCGAACTAGGTTGTAACACCCCAAATCAAAGTGACACAGCGCTAACGGAATTTGTTCAACACTAGGTTCAGAACGCCAGTGTTTGTATAGGGTTTCAAATTCCGAACCGACGTACTTTCCTTCTAACTCCAACCAATAATGATCAATTCGTGAGATGTAAGAAAATGGCACAACAGGTATGGAGCTCGAATGGTATTGATGAATGGTCGCCGCGATGGGTAAGAGTTCTTCCAACTCGATGCCATCTTTTGTCAGCGTGATCCCATCGATCCACTCCACTAATAACCCTTGCTCATGAACGAAGATCGGCTTTGGCCCGAGATTTAGCGGCTCGATCGCGTGAAGAACTTGATACTCGTTATTACGAGAGATAGAAAAAGCCTTGCATACGTTGCTGGTCGGTCGCCAGACATAAGCAAGGCCTTGAGAAGATTCCAACCGCCAACAGCGGTTGGTGAGCCCTCCGGTGACGGTTTGCACCTTCACCGGTGGTTCTGAAAAGAAGCCATCTAACGCATTTAAGCTCGGATCTAACTGTTTTGCTTGTTGCCAAGAAAACCACGCCATTGATGACTTCTCCATTATGGTCAATTAAAGGCCAAATAGGCTCTTAGATTGCTCTTTGCGGATTTCTGTTTCATCAGCCCATTCGATTAGGCCTGTTTCCAAATCCATCAAACGCATTGTCATTTTGTAGTATACATCTTTATCGCTACCTGCATTTTTCACGATGCTAGAAAGGTTACCGTAAAGCATGTATTGCGCACCGACCATTTTACCAAACTGAATTGCTGTACTTTGGTTAACAAGCTCGTCCGTATTTTGGAAGTTAAGTTGTTCACGAACCGATTCTACGCGGTCCATATCAACAAAGCGGAATTTGCCTGAGTTCAGCATTTTAGTTGAGATGGTATCAGTGATCGATTCAGTGTCGATGTGCTCACTGGTTTTGTTCTTGATTCGCTCAACAAACACGATTGGACGTTGGTCACGAGTAATTGCTGCTACTGAACCTGACATCATCATGCTGTCTACCATCTCGCCAGCAATTTTTTGTAGGTCCGTCGAACCGAAATCGATGGTTGTCGTTTCAGTCGCTTGTGAATCACCGTAAGAGACTTTGTTAGAACAACCACCCAAAATAACGGCTAGACCTAAAAGAGCAATAATAC
>NZ_JAWOTC010000142.1:0-1641 GCF_033338675.1 Vibrio sp. Vb1574 | reverse complement strand
GGATGCAACGCTGCAATCGATCGACAAGATGAACCACGCGCTGAATGTATTTGGGGCGGATGCAGGCAAGCCTGAAATCGAGATTGTGAACAAAACCAAAGCGGCTGGTATTCACCCAGGTGATCTGCGTTACAACGTGATTAACCTGATTGACGAGCCTCTAGCGAACGGTCTGCTTGGCTACGGCCCGTCGGTTTCTAACCCGATGACGGGGGAAATCATCAAAGGCCACGTGAACCAATACGCAGGCGTTGCAAGAACGGGTGTACCTTTCTATTGGGATAACTTGGCGCGTTTCTATAATCGTAATCAACTGGACTTAGATGGCTTAGATCCATTGCCAAGCAGCAGCGAATCTGTGAAAACAGAAGTCGCGGATAGAATTGAAGCGCTTTCTACAATGGCGGCGATGGCGAGCCTGAAATCGGATGAAAACATTCATGCGCCGCTCGTTTCAAAAGAAGACATCGTTTCTGGAAAAGCAGCGACGAAGAGCCCAACTCAGCTAATGAAAAACTTCAATGATGACATGGAGTTTGAAAAGGTGGTTGAAGCTGAAGAGAACCGTTTGTCTTTCTGGGCAGAGAACAACGTCTATCCAATCGAAGCGTCGTGGGTTTCTTCAACCAACAAGGCCATGTTGGACAACTTGAAGTTGGATGACGAGCGTTACTTTGAGATCAAACTTGATGACGCAGGTAACGAAGTATCGCGTCAGCTTAAGCGTTGGAAATACCTGCCAAAAGAGTTGCAAGTGAAAGCCGCAGATGCGATTACGGTTGCGACTTACAGCAATACGCTTGTTCACGAGCTTGGTCATAACATGGGTCTGCGCCATAACTTTAAAGGCTCAAATGACAAAGCGAACTACTACACGCTAGAGCAAGCGCATCAACTTGGTTTGAACAACATTCCTGCTTACAGTTCGACGATGGACTACGCACCAAGCATGTTGGATGAAACGCCAACTTGGGGTCTGTACGACATTGCGGCGTTTAAGTTTGGCTACGGTCGTAAAGTCGAGACGATTCAAGATTCTTCAGGTTCAGCTCCTGCGCCTGTTGCGAAACCGGCAGACAGTGCGAGCGATGAAGACAAAGCGGCATACGCTCGTTACCTCGCTGATCAGCAAGCCTACCAACAAAGCTTTGCATACAAGTTTGGCAACAATCCAGACAACACATCGCTGATGGTTTGTTCTGAAGTGAAGGCACTAACGGGGAACGAGAAAGGCAAATCACTCTACAACTGTGACTTCAGCCGATTCGATACCGCCGCGTTGTCTGATGATCCAGAACTGAATGCGAAAACTCGTTATGGCGCACTTTACTACCTAGATAAAGTGAATGAAATTGAGCGTAAGTCTTACGATTTCTGTACCGATGGGAACGTTTCTCTAAACAGCGACTGTAACCGTTTTGACGAAGGTACAAACCTAGAAGAAATTGTTTCTTACGAGTGCCAGAACTATTTCGATAGCTATGATCGACGCAACTTGGAGTTATATGGGACGACGGGATTATTCTCGTCCGATTATCCTGGTTACTTAGTGCGCCGTTATATGGAAATGAGCGCTATCCGTGACAAGATGGAAGATCTTGAGCGCATCGATAACCTGTACACCAATCTTGGTTACACTTC
>NZ_JAWOTC010000141.1:0-1643 GCF_033338675.1 Vibrio sp. Vb1574 | reverse complement strand
GTTTCACGCCGTCGACACCTCCGAAAAGCAAATACTTGTCCGCTCTCTGGAAGAAGCCGAAAACAAATTTGCCAAGCTGACCCAACTATTGCCCGATGGCCTGCTGCTGATTGAAGATGACACCATCATCTCAGCAAACCCTGCCTCGGCTCGTCTGCTTGGGCTTAACTCCCCTCACGAGCTACTCGGTGAAGAGCTCTCTCGCTTGTTCATCGACGAAAACACCAAAAAAGTTTTCAGTCACCGACTCAGCACGCTTATTTCGGACAAACCGTTTGTTTGCCTGACTAGCGCGCGTTGCGGATTTGAGCGCAAAGTCCAATTGCATGCGGACTCGACGGCAATTCTAGGCAGTGAATCTCAAATTCTTCTTATCCAAGATGCGGATGACACACCAAAACACTTGTCGTCAGCCTCCAGTGAAGATTCTCATATCGACTCTTTAACCAAACTGTATAACCGATTTGGTTTCACCAAGCGCCTAGAACAACTGATCAAAAGCCAAACACCGCTATTGGTGTTTTACCTCGATATCGATAACTTTAAGAACATTAATGACTCGCTGGGTCATCACATCGGTGACAAAGTCATCCAAGAAGTTTCTGCACGTTTAAAACGACTGCTGCCAAACCAAGCGATCATCGGCCATCTTGGCGGTGATGAGTTCGGCATCATCCTTCCTGAGCCAGAAAACTCGCGCATGGCAGAAGTGTTATCAGATCGCATTATTTCTTTGATAAACCAACCTTTTGATCTGCACCATTTCAGTAAACGTCTTGCCTGCTCAATTGGTAGCGTCCGCTATCCGGAAGATGGGCAGGATGCTCGTATCTTGCTACAAAACGCCGATACCGCAATGTACGAAGCCAAAGATCGCGGGCGAAACCGTCTGATCAAATTCAATGACCAAATGAACAAAGAAGCGCGTATGCGTTTGTGGCTCGAAATCGAACTGCAAAAAGCCCTGCAGCAAAATGGTCTTGAAGTTTGGTATCAGCCCAAAGTGAACGCCCGTGATTTCAGTATCAATGGCGCTGAGGCTTTAGTACGTTGGAAACATCCGGTTGAGGGCTACATTAGCCCAGGATCATTTATTCCTGTGGCGGAACGAGCAGGTTTGATTGAGCATCTGGGCCGCGTGGTGATGCGTGATGTATTCAACACCGTAAAACGCTGGAAACAACAAGGCATTTTGCCGGGTCGCGTCGCGATCAACCTGTCTCCAGAACAGTTTGGCAACCCTCAGTTGATCGACTTTATGGAGAAGCTGCTGCGCACAACCGAACTTGATCCAAGTTGCATCACGTTTGAGCTAACGGAAAGCGCGGTGATGAGTGACAGCGAA
This sequence comes from Vibrio sp. Vb1574, assembly GCF_033338675.1. Taxonomy (NCBI): domain Bacteria; kingdom Pseudomonadati; phylum Pseudomonadota; class Gammaproteobacteria; order Vibrionales; family Vibrionaceae; genus Vibrio; species Vibrio sp. Vb1574. The sequence goes on along the minus strand of NZ_JAWOTC010000141.1, from coordinate 298 downwards.
CATACGCTGCAAATGCTGAATGCGATTAAAAAGCTGGGCTTTGCTTTATCGATCGACGACTTTGGAACTGGGCAAACGTCGTTAGCATTTTTGCAGCACATGAAAATTGATTATTTGAAGATCGACAAGTGTTTTGTTGAAACCATAGGCATTCAAAGTGTGAGTGCATCCGTATTGAATGCCATCGTTCATTTTGCGGACGAGCTGCAAGTGAAGTTGATTGCTGAAGGCGTCGAAACGCCGGCGCAAGCAGAGCATTTGAAAAATATGGGAGTGCAATACCATCAAGGCTACCTGT
>NZ_JAWOTC010000140.1:0-1644 GCF_033338675.1 Vibrio sp. Vb1574 | reverse complement strand
AAAATCACTCTTTACGATTCTTTACGCTCCCTATACGCCGCTTTACCTAGCGGGTCGTATTCTATACTCAAGCGCTGTGAGAACAGCCCAGAAGAATCACTCACTTGTGTAAGGAATCGAATTATGAAATCTGCAAAAAAACTTGTGTTAGCTGCTGTTGTTCTACCTCTAACTTTAGGCACTGCGAGTGCATTCGCATTTGGTGGTAAAGATCACCACAAAGGCCCACGCGATGAATGTGGTATGGGTATGGACCGCGGCATTATGCGCGATTTGAACTTAACTGATGCACAAAAAGACCAACTGCAATCTTTCCGTGATGCAAACCGCGCGGAAATGAAAGGCAAATATTCACAAAACCGCGAAGCACGCATGGCAGAGCGCCAAGCGCATCACGCGAAAATGCAGTCTCTATTGCTAGCGGATACGTTCGATGAAGCGCAAGCCACAGCTCTAGCGAAAGAGATGGTTGAGCGCCAAACTGAGCACCGTGTGAAAATGCTGGAGAGAAAACACCAAATGTTGAGCGTGCTGACTCCAGAGCAAAAAGCTGAATTTGTAAAACTGCAAAACGAGCGCATGCAAGAATGTGGTGACCAAATGCAACAACGCATGGGAAAACACCGCAATAATTAAGTCATGATCCGATGATATATATGAAGAGGCAGCCACAGGTTGCCTCTTTTTGATCTGGCGATTTCACGCGCATTCAACGTATACTCAAAATACGGTTTGAGTTAACTCTTTGATTATGAAACAGCAATATGCACGCTTAGTCACGACGGCAGCTTGGACAGCAACCATAGTGGCGACGCTTCTTCTCATTGTAAAAGTCATCACATGGTGGGTGACGGGATCGGTCAGCCTATTGGCATCGCTTATTGATTCGATGCTGGACATCGCCGCTTCAGTGGTGAATTTGGTGGTGGTTCGCTATTCGCTGCAACCAGCCGACAGAGAACACACTTTTGGGCATGGTAAGGCCGAGTCTCTCGCTGCGTTGGCACAGGCGATGTTTATCTCCGGCTCTGCGGTCTTTTTGATCCTAAACGGTATCGATCGTTTCTTCAGGCCACACGAGCTGAACGCGCCGGAGCTGGGTGTGTATGTCTCCTTGTTTGCGATGATGGTGACGTTTGGTTTGGTCATGTTCCAGAAACGCGTGGTGCGCATCACGGGCAGCCAAGCAATCGCGGCAGATTCGTTGCACTACCAAACGGATTTATACATGAACGGGGCGATCATGGTCGCGCTTGGGCTCAGCTACTTTGGTGTAACGCAAGCGGATGCGGTCTTCGCGATTGGTATTGGTATCTTCATTCTTTACAGCGCCTTCAAAATGGTCAGCGAAGCGATTCAAACGTTGCTTGACAGAAAGCTGCCCGATGAAGAGCTTGAGCAAATTAACCAAGCTTGTTTGAGCGTGAAAGGCGTGTTGGGTGTACATCAGTTGCGTACCCGTATGTCTGGTCCAACACGTTTTATTCAATTGCATTTGGAATTGGATGACAACTTGCGTTTAATTGAGGCGCATTATATTGCCGATAAAGTGGAAGATAATTTGTTGGCATTGTTCCCAGAGGCGGATGTATTGATCCATCAAGATCCGTTGTCGGTGGTATTTGGGCCAGAAAAAGAGCAAGA
>NZ_JAWOTC010000139.1:0-1648 GCF_033338675.1 Vibrio sp. Vb1574 | reverse complement strand
CAGCGCAGCCATGTGGCGTCTTGCTCGCAGTCTTTGAGCGTCATTCAATTCAATCTTTTTTACGAAAACTCAGACATCAATCAGTTCATCAACTATCTATTGAGGCATCCTGCTGATTTGGTGGTGATGCAAGAGCTGACGCCGCGTGTTGGCAGCCTCTTGCACATGTTGGATGATGTCTATCCGCATTATTATGGTGGCCAACGTGACGTAGGGTACCCATCCAATTTGATGATTCTTAGCCGACACCCGATCACGGAGGTTTCGGTTTATCGTGCGCCAAATGGACAAGAAGTCATCAGAGCGGTTTGGTTGCCTAAAGGTCAAGCACCGATCACTTTGTTTGCGGCTCATCCGCCATCACCAAGAACCAGCGAGCTTTGGCATCAAAGAAATGCGCTGGTGCGAACCATAGAAACGCTGACCGCGCTTTATCCCGAGCCAGAGGTGTTGGTTGTGGGGGATTTCAATCTTTCCTCGGTTAGCCCTCGTTTTTCTACGCTGTTCCCGAGTTTTCAAACCGCGCCAGTGACGAGCTGGCCAACTAACATCAAAGGCATCAACGTGCCAGAGCCGATGATGATAGGTATTGATCATTTGTGGCTAAAATCTGAGCAAGGACAGCGAATCATCTGCGCTCGTGAATCGTCTGCTTTACCACAAGGCTCAGATCACCGCATGGTGACAACCCAGATCGGTGTGCATATTCCATAGTTCAAGCTCTTAGAATTTGTCATGTTTCATAAGTAAAACCTGTGCTGAGCTTGTCATAGAATTGACTGTCTCTGACGATCCTCTGTTATTTGAGCAAGTTCTATAACCTAAACTTTGCTCGCTTCCTATACTGAATTAACGAAGCAGAGTTTTTATAACAACAAGAGGCAGCTTGCATGACAAGAACAACCTCATTTGCACTCGTTCTATTACTGATGTGCGCATACTTTGGTTACAACCGTTATTACGTGTATCCGCAGCAGTTGGAAACACAGGCCAAATCCATGTTGATACAAATGGCAAATCGCGAAGAGTGGATGGATGTGTTTGAAATGATGAACCGCGTAGAAGCTCACAAAGGGCATTTAGAGCTTGCTGCGCATGTTAAGTCCTCTGATGGCAAACGTGCTTACAGTGAAGGGTTCATCACCTATACCGACCGAGACGGGATGGTATGTAAAGAAGTGGTTTTTAACTTCAAAATTAACTCGTTGAAGAACTACAGCATTTCTGACTTACGCGATTGTTCTTTTGGTGAATATTACTAAACCGAATCGTGCCATTGAGCATTGTCAGTTAGACATTTAAATGTCCTAACAACAATAGCCTCATTGTCGAGGCTATTTTTGTTTCTACGGAAGAGAAAAATGAGCAACTTTAATCGAGCGATTTCTTAAACCTTAGTGACGCGACGACCAATCCAAATACGGTAAACCCGAGCAACCAAAGGGTATCTCGCCATAAGTCCATCAGATCCGCTCCTCGCAACACTATGCCTCGAATCATGCGCATAAAGTGAGTGGCGGGCAGGGCTTCTGAAATCCACTGTGCAGCGACTGGCATGCCCTCGTAAGGGAACATAAATCCAGACAGTAGAATCGAAGGCAGAAGAATGAACACCGTCATTTGCATGGCTTGAAGCTGTGTTGTGGCG
>NZ_JAWOTC010000138.1:0-1649 GCF_033338675.1 Vibrio sp. Vb1574 | reverse complement strand
TTCAAACCCTCAATACTGTAGCGAAGGCAAAGCCGATAACTCATGGTTCTGTGATTACGCGAATGGGGCGAAAAAATCCGCGGCGTTCTTCCTTGATATCTTGCGCACACCAGAGCATCAATGTGTGATAGAAAATGCGGCAGGCAACCAAAAAGTGATTTCTTTTGGACAACTGTTAGACAACAACTCACACCAAATCCCGGCTGATTACGATCTTTCAACAGCCAGCTGTTTTGATGATTTGGCAGCACGCTTTATCGAAGATTCAGATGAGGGCTATATAGCTGTTGCGGAAACTGCGAATGGACGCTTCCTAAACTCAATTGGTAGCTTTGACCCGGATTACCCTTGGTCAAATGCGGTGTCTGTGTTGGGTAACTGGCCAGACAAAGCGCTTGCGAGCCACTTCTTAGCACGTCGATTCTCGAACCGTTTTACCGATGAGGTGAGCTTTGCATCGCTGCTTGATATCCCTGGGGTGCAAGCTGAATACGAAGACATCATGGGCAACATCGTGGCAAATGATGCGTTAAATACGCCAGTTAAATTGGTGGGTAAAGACGGTAAGGAATACACCAATCTAAAAGGTGTTACCGTGAACCTACACATCACTGAGCAAATGGAGTCCCTACCACCAATGCCTCGTGGTATTGCAAGATTCCTTGATATTGGCGCAGAAGGCCGCGGACGTGTTGGCGATGTCATCTTGAGAATGGGTGTGCGCCAAATGAAGTCTTACGACTACACAGTGAAGACTCGTGGTCAATCTCAGTTTGATACGTTTACGAAGCAACAAGACCGCTACGGTATTATCGCGGGTGACAAGGTTGAGTTTGTTATCGACGGCGAGAAGTTTGTGGCAACAAAAGCAAACAAGCTGGCTTACGACTACGCAAATCAACTGGTGACGTCCAAAGGTTACGATCTAAAAACGTACCTAGATAGCTATGAGCCTGCAACACTAAACAAGGTCGCAGAGAGCATCGATAGCGCTTGGGGGCCATTCCGAACAGCGATTGTCCCAGCGTTCCACGATCCTGTATTGCTGCTGGATGCACCAATGGTCAACGCAATGAAGCGAACCATTGATGCGGATATCGCGGCAGGTGTGCTGTCGTTCAGCCAGTCTTTCATCAACTTTACGACAGCGAATGTGACTTCGGGTGATTTGGTCATCGATGCAACTTCGGGCACATTGAGCTACAAAGGTGGTAAAGCGCACGATGAGCTGAAAGCGTTCGAAGCTTACACAGATGCGATGCTTTTGATTTACAACGATCACGCCGAAGACATGATGTTCGCGGTCGACAATGTGTACGCAGGGTACATGGCGTCTTCAGATGCTGACAAAGAACTTTGGCTGAAAGATCTCAATATGATCCAAGCGTATTTGCGTGGTGATATCGGCGCTGTGGCTGGTGATTACTACAAGATGCTTGATCGCCTACCAACGGCAGTGAGTTTCCAGTAAATAACTCTTAATTCACTCATACAAAGGCCTGCAGCAATGCAGGCCTTTTTCGTCATAGGATTGATGGAATTTAGGAGTGAAAGATGATCTGTCCGTCTTCTGTCATCACAAGTGTCGCTTTGCTTTGTTCGATAAGTTGGGCAGCATAAGAAGGGGTAACTGCCTGCATATCACCTTT
>NZ_JAWOTC010000137.1:0-1650 GCF_033338675.1 Vibrio sp. Vb1574 | reverse complement strand
GGCTGGATCCGTTCACGTCGTGATTCCAAAGCTGGAATCTCTTTCCTTGCCATATATGACGGCTCTTGTTTCGACCCGATTCAGGCCGTGGTCCCAAATAATCTTAATAATTACGAAGACGAAGTATTAAAGCTAACGACTGGCTGCTCTGTTGAAGTAACTGGTAAGATTGTTGAATCTCCTGCAAAGGGTCAAGACTTCGAACTTGCTGCCACTGACGTTAAAGTGGTTGGTTGGGTTGAAGATGCTGAAACTTACCCAATGGCAAAAACTCGTCACTCAATCGAGTACCTACGTGAAGTTGCGCACCTACGTCCGCGCACAAACGTAATCGGTGCAGTAGCACGTGTACGTAACTGCCTATCTCAAGCAATCCACCGCTTCTACCACGAGCAAGGTTACTTCTGGGTATCTGCGCCGTTGATCACGGCTTCAGATGCTGAAGGCGCTGGTGAAATGTTCCGCGTATCTACGCTAGACATGGAAAACCTTCCTCGCACTGACGCTGGTAAAGTGGACTACAACGAAGACTTCTTCGGTAAAGAGACGTTCCTAACCGTATCTGGTCAGCTAAACGCAGAAGCTTACGCTTGTGCGCTAAGCAAAGTTTACACTTTCGGCCCTACTTTCCGAGCTGAAAACTCAAACACAAGCCGCCACCTAGCAGAATTCTGGATGGTTGAGCCTGAAGTTGCGTTCGCAGAACTGGATGATGTAGCGAAACTGGCTGAAGACATGCTCAAGTACGTGTTTAAAGCAGTGCTTGCAGAGTGTCGCGATGACCTTGAGTTCTTCGCTCAACGCATCGACAAAGAAGCAATCACTCGTCTAGAGCAGTTCGTTTCTTCTGACTTCGCGCAAGTTGACTACACTGACGCAATCCAGATCCTTCTTGATTCAGGTCGTGAGTTCGAATTCCCAGTTGAATGGGGTATCGATATGTCTTCTGAGCACGAGCGTTTCCTTGCTGAAGAACACTTCAAAGCACCTGTAATCGTTAAGAACTACCCGAAAGACATTAAAGCATTCTACATGCGTGCTAACGATGACGGTAAAACAGTTGCAGCGATGGACGTTCTAGCACCGGGCATCGGCGAAATCATCGGTGGTTCTCAGCGTGAAGAGCGCCTAGACATTCTAGATGCACGTATGCGTGAAGTGGGTATCGATCCTGAACACATGAGCTGGTACCGCGACCTACGTAAATACGGTACAGTGCCACACGCAGGCTTCGGTCTAGGCTTTGAGCGCCTAGTATCTTACGTCACTGGTATGGGCAACGTTCGTGACGTGATCCCATTCCCACGTACTCCTCGCTCTGCGAACTTCTAATCACTTTTTAGTGATATTGAATTAAAAAGACCTCCCATGTGGAGGTCTTTTATTTTGTACGAATGATTTTCTAGCAACCGGTGTATGCACTCTAGTTGTTATTTTCATCGTCATCCTCATCTGCTCGCGCTGCGTATTTTACTCCAACCACACACAAGCCAAACATCACAAATGGGATAACGGCAGCAGTGTATTCCGTCCAAACCATATGAGAGAAAGATTTCGCCAATATCAAGTGTGCAAACACCAACAAAAATGCGCTAAAAATAGCAACACCCATCAACCTAAGTTCATGCTTTACCAACTGCTTTTTCATTA
>NZ_JAWOTC010000136.1:0-1654 GCF_033338675.1 Vibrio sp. Vb1574 | reverse complement strand
TCCATACGGTAGCTAGCAATTGCGCTCATCGCGTCTTTCTTCTCTAACATTGAGTGCGCCTCTTTTGTAATCGTCAAATTGTTTCAATGAATTCATAACGAATAGAATCCCATCTCGCACAAAAGACGGCGGCTGGATTCGAATCATTTTTACGAATAGAAACCTAATTTTTATTATATTTATCGTCCGGATACTTCCGGCTCGAAGCGTACTATCAACTAATCGATTGGGGTTTAGCAACTAGATTGATATTTAATCACTAAATTTTAGCCACTTAGGTATTTAATCATTTAAAATCAACCAATTGAGAAAAACATAAAAAACTATAAAACAACTAAAACCACACTCTTTGAGTATGTATTTAGCAAATTGATAAGACTAAGAACAAACATCGAAACACATTTACCTCACCTATTAATAACCAGCAGACCAAAAAACACAGCCTATGTCTTTGGCGTAAATTTGCGCGTATCAGTCAAATAATCTGCAATTAAACAATGAATAGAAATGAACGAGAGGGAATAAAAATGCAGCCCTTCGAAATCGAAAAGCTGCATCAAGTACCATGTAGGAATGTTGGAAGAAACGTAATAATAGGTAGTTAATAGTTATTATGTGTTTGCCACAAACAATCCGAGCAAACAAACTTAGATATTGGATACATAGCTCGGAAAATCCACCTGCTCCCACAACTGTTTGGAGAGTTCTTCTTGCGAATCCCACGCCCCTTGTAAAACCCAATTCACGATGGCTTGTGCAACGTCGGGGTATTTAACACTCTCAGCTTGCTGCTCTTTGAGCCACTGACGTACGGTAGAAATGTCTAAACTGTCCATTGCAGTGGCTAACCCAAGATCTTCAAGTGTGGCTACGTTGCTCTGCTGTTCAAATTGTCCTGCCAGTGGTTTCATTAGCAGTTTTTTGCCAAGAGAAAGTGCTTCTGAAGGCAGTTCAAAACCGCCATTGGCGATGACCCCACAGCAACGATGTAGATGGTGCTGAAAGTTGGTATGGCACAGCGGACGCAATTCTATGTTCTCCACTTTCTCTACTTCTATCACGTCGGGGTGATAACAAATAAACGTCTGCTGATTAAAGTGGAACAACAAGTCGCAGATGTCCTCAATCGACTCAAACGGTAAATACACCAACACGAAATCATCGTTATCCGCTTGGTTATCCAAAGTGTGAACGATGGGCGGTAGCAACGGCTGGTCAAAGTGATACCAGTGCAATCCAAGCTGATGTTGAGATGGAGCAAAATACTCAAGTACTGATTTATCCAGCCAGCTCGCCCCCTTCAGAGGCACTGGATAACGAAACGCATTTTGGTGACTGATACCGATACACGGCTTATTTTGTTGACGAGCTGCCCAAGCCGTGACGGGTTCAAAGTCGTTGATGATTAAATCATAAGGCGCCAGGTTGAGTTGGTTCACTTCTTTGAAAAAATGAATCAAATTGTTGTTCAAGGCCGTTTTGGCGTAATTGACCGAGCCTTTTTCCGTCACAAACGTAAAACCGCGACGAGTCTGATAATCGCCAAACGCTTCCATTGAAAAGTATTTCTCCGGTGCTCGCCCAGAAAAAAGAAAGTCGACCTGCACATCGTGCGATTCAAATGCCTTGCTCATTGCACGAGCACGTGCGATAT
>NZ_JAWOTC010000135.1:0-1670 GCF_033338675.1 Vibrio sp. Vb1574 | reverse complement strand
TAATCCTTTAATTTTGCTCTGAGTATATTGATAGCAAAGCAGGCTAATAGCATAGATACAAGAAAACAAAATGATAATAAAGTTGAGGGTTCTTATATCTAAATAGTGACTCTCCATATGTGCTCCACAGCGAACCATTTCTCGGGCAACTCCTTTGCCCGTCATCAATAAACGTCCAGTATGTTAGCGTAATTATAGAATGATGTCTTAAGTTAAGCGGCTATTCGTTGACCAGCTCGAATTCTTTGATTTCTTCTGCTTTTTTAGTGAACAAAAGTCCGATCGTTGCCATGATGACACTAGGTACAATCCAGCTCGCGAACTCATTGTACAAAGGCATGTTGTGGCTCATCCATTGGTCTACGGCTTCTGGCATGTAGCCCAAAATGTGCAGAGCATCGACACAACCAAATGCTAGTGCGGTGAACGCGGTAAGCACCAACATGAACTGAGACATTTTGTTGCGAACGGGTGCCATCATCATCAAAGCAATCGCCACAGGATGAAGTGCCACAACCGCAGGTAAAGTGATTGCCAATAGCTGCTCTAAACCGATGTTGGCGATAAAGCCTGACAGTACCATGGTGATGACGACACAGATTTTGTAGTTCACTTTGCTAAAGGTGTTGTCATAGAACTCGCTGCCTGCGGTTGTTACGCCAATCGCTGTGGTTAAACAGGCCAATACCATGACTGCACCCAACAACACCGAGCCAAACGCACCAAAGTGGTTGAAGGTGAACGCCGTTAAAATATCGCCACCATTGCTAAATTCTGAACCTAAGTAAGAGCTAGTGGAACCGATGTAAGACAACGAAATGTAAACAAACGCCATCGCGACAGCGTACATTAAGGCTGCAATTAGAGTGTATTTCGCCGTTGCTTTCGGGCAGTCCACTCCCATGCTGCGGATGGCACGGAAAATGATCCAACCAAAGCCAATTGAGCCCAACGCATCCATCGTCATGTACCCTTGCGTCAAACCTTCTGCAAACGCACCACTCACGTATGGGCCACTGGCTTGTGTCAACTCACCTGCTGGGTAAATCAAGGCAGTGACAGACATGATGATCAAAATCGCCATTAACGCCGGTGTTAGGATTTTGCCTAAGTTATCAACCAACTTACCTGGGTAAAGCGCAAACCAAATGGTTGCTACACAAAAGGCAATCGTAAACGGCACTAATGCCGCCTCACCAAAGATTGGGGCGAAGCTAAATTGATAGGCGACGGTAATGGCTCGCGGAATCACAAATGCTGGCCCGATGACGATGAAGACCATCACCCAAAAGCTGGTTGCTAGCGGTTTTGGTAGCGCAGCGGTTAGCTTGTCTGAGCCATTAACGATCGCCACCATTACCAGTGCTAAAGCAGGTAGACCCACGCCAGTTAAAAGGAATCCAGACATTCCACTCAAAAAGTTTTCACCCGCTTGGTAACCCAAAAATGGAGGGAAGATAAGGTTACCTGCGCCCAAATACATGGCGAAAGTCATAAAGCCTAAGGCGGCGATATTGCGTGCGCTTAACATTGTTATTCCTCTTATACGTTTCGCTTGGAAGAAACTGAAAGGAATGGGAGAGAGTATGTGGTTGTTCCCGTCAGCTTCTTCTCAAGCTGACAGAAAGTTTAGATATAGCCTGTCAGCTCTGAATCAGTTTCAGAGAGAG
>NZ_JAWOTC010000134.1:0-1674 GCF_033338675.1 Vibrio sp. Vb1574 | reverse complement strand
GCCAAGACATCATGCAAATGGTGCGTGAGCTTGATGAGTCGGGCGAAGTTCAGTTGCTTCTATACGAAGAGCCAACGGTGGAATAAAGCATGGCAGAACAAAGATCGAACATTATGCGACTGCCTCCAAGTGGTTACCGTTTACACCGTTTTCCGCCGCTGGCTCAGCCAGTTGCGGTTGATGAAGAGTTCGGCTTGGACAACCAAGGTTGGCAAGAGTCGCAAGTGGACATTCAGCAGCAACTTGAAGCAGGTTTCCAACAGGGGCTGCAACAAGGTCATGAAGAAGGTTTACGCCAAGGCATCGAGCAAGGTAAGCAACAAGGCTTGCTCGATGGTCAGAAAGAAGGCTTCCAGAAAGGATTTGTTTCTGGTGAACAAGCTGGTAAGCAAGGCTTTTTAGAAGCGGCGAAGCCAGTTAATGACTTGTTCCAAGCCTTGTCTCGCTGGCAAAGTGAAAAAGAGCAGCAGCAACGCCACATGATTTGTGAGTTGGTACAGAAGGTGGCTCAGCAGGTGATTCGTGCCGAGCTTACTCTGATGCCACAGCAAATTCTGGCGCTGGTGGATGAAACACTGTCAGCGATGCCGGGCAAAGCGGAGACTGTGACGGTTCATCTCAATCCACAAGATCTAGAACGCATTACGCACATTAACGCGGATCTGCCTAAGTCTTGGAAGCTGGTTGCCAACAACGAACTGCCAATTGGTGGTTGTCAGTTAGTGACGGATGATGCGGAAGCAGACGCCAGTTGTGACTCACGCTTAGAGGCGTGCATGGACAACGTAAAACAGCACTTGTTAGACGAAGTCAGCATTCCACAGGTTGAGTCTGAAAATGAGTAGTACATTAAGCCACGAACTACTAAGTGAGCGTTTGAGCGATGCATTAGCATCGCTTGATTCTATTCCCGTTGCGCGAGTAACCGGACGCTTGATTAAAGTGAACGGCTTGATGTTACAAGCGGTTGGATGTCGTTTTAAGCTTGAGCAACGTTGCTTAGTGGAAACCGCCGAAGGCGATATGATCGAAGCACAAGTGGTCGGCTTTGATCATACCGTTGCGTACTTAATGCCAATCCGCCGTTTAGGCGGTTTGTTTGCCGGTGCGAAGGTGATCCCATTAGACGGCGACAGTACCGTGCAACTCAGCTCTCAGTGGATGGGGCGCGTGGTGAACGGCTTAGGCGAGCCATTGGATGACGGCATGCCGCTTAAAGGAGGCGATCGTGTTTCACTTGAACCTAAACCGATCAACCCCCTTAAGCGTCGTCCTGTCGATACACCGCTTAATGTTGGCGTTCGTGCGATCAACGGTTTGCTGACGGTCGGTAAAGGTCAGCGTATTGGTCTAATGGCGGGCAGTGGTGTTGGTAAAAGTGTGTTGATGGGGATGATCACCAAAAACACGGAAGCGGACGTCATTGTGGTGGGTTTGATTGGTGAGCGTGGTCGAGAAGTTCGTGAGTTTATTGAACGCAACTTAACGCCAGAAGCGAGAGAAAAAGCCATCATCATTGCAGCTCCTGCGGATGAATCACCATTGATGCGACTTAGAGCGACACTGCTTTGTCACCGCGTCGCGGAGTATTTCCGAGATCAAGGCAAAGATGTACTTTTGTTGATGGATTCCCTAACGCGTTACGCGATGGCTCAACGCGAAATCGCGTTATCT
>NZ_JAWOTC010000133.1:0-1681 GCF_033338675.1 Vibrio sp. Vb1574 | reverse complement strand
GCCGTGGTGACGTGATCGATCAGCGTGACATGCTTCGTCGCCTAGCGGAACTCCAATACTCGCGTAATGATGTCGCTTTTGAACGCGGTCAGTTCCGTGTTCGCGGCGAAGTGATTGACATATTCCCAGCTGAGTCTGACCAAGATGCTGTGCGCGTTGAAATGTTTGATGATGAAGTGGATTGCATCAGTGTGTTCGACCCATTGACGGGTGTCGTGAAACAAAGAGATTTGCCGCGTTACACGATTTACCCGAAAACGCACTACGTGACGCCCCGCGACCGTATTCTCGAAGCGATAGAAAGCATCAAAGTTGAGCTCGAAGTACGCAAGAAACAATTACTAGAGAATAACAAGCTAATAGAAGAGCAGCGCATTAGCCAGCGTACACAGTTTGATATCGAGATGATGAATGAGCTTGGTTTCTGTTCTGGTATCGAAAACTACTCACGTTATCTCAGTGGTCGTTCTGAGGGCGAGCCGCCTCCAACCTTGTTCGATTACTTGCCTCATGATGGTTTGCTTATCATCGATGAGTCCCACGTGACTGTACCGCAGATTGGTGCGATGTATAAAGGTGACCGTTCACGTAAAGAAACTCTGGTTGAGTTTGGTTTCCGCTTACCATCGGCGTTGGACAACCGTCCTCTAAAATTTGAAGAATTTGAGTCTCTTGCTCCGCAAACTATTTTCGTCTCGGCAACGCCGGGCAATTATGAGCTAGAGAAATCGGCAGGTGAAATTGCGGATCAAGTCGTGCGTCCTACCGGCTTGCTGGATCCAATACTCGAAGTTCGACCAGTCGCGACTCAGGTCGATGATCTATTGTCTGAAATTCGTATTCGTGCCGCCAAAGAGGAACGTGTTCTTGTTACGACTCTGACCAAACGAATGGCGGAAGATTTAACGGAATATCTGCATGAACATGATGTTCGTGTTCGTTATCTTCACTCCGACATCGACACGGTAGAGCGCGTCGAGATCATTCGAGATTTGCGCTTAGGTGAGTTCGATGTCTTAGTGGGTATCAACTTGCTTCGAGAAGGTTTGGATATGCCGGAAGTCTCGCTGGTGGCAATTTTGGATGCCGACAAAGAAGGTTTCTTGCGTTCAGAACGTTCACTCATTCAGACGATAGGTCGTGCTGCGCGAAACATTGAGGGTAAAGCGATTCTCTATGCGGATAGCATTACAAAATCGATGAAAAAAGCGATGGATGAAACCAATCGTCGTCGTGAGAAGCAGCAAGCGTACAACGAGAAAATGGGCATTACGCCGCAAGCGCTAAAGCGTAATATCAAGGATATTATGGAGTTGGGCGACATTACTAAGTCCAAACGTCAACGCAATACTAAGCAAGTGCCACTGTCTAAAGTGGCTGAACCATCTCAAACTTACGAAGTGATGTCTCCACAACAATTGGAGAAGGAAATCAGTCGACTAGAAGCGGCGATGTACCAACATGCTCAGGATCTGGAATTCGAGCTTGCGGCTGAGAAGCGTGATGAAATAGAAAAACTGCGTGCGCAATTCATCGCGAATAGCTAGTTAACACGAAAAGCTGTTTCTAAAGAGATACTTAGAATAGGCAAAAAATAAGCCAATAGGCAGTCGGGGCTATTGGCTTGTGTTGTGAACATAGCGTTCACTAACAACGTCATTTGGCTAGGTGTTCCTTGTGG
>NZ_JAWOTC010000132.1:0-1687 GCF_033338675.1 Vibrio sp. Vb1574 | reverse complement strand
TACGTCGTTCTTATCAAACTGAGTTACGGGGAAATGCCCTTCCGCATCCGCATAAATTGGCGCAAAGTCTGTAATCGTGGTTGGTGAAATTACAACACCACCCGCGTGCTTACCGGCGTTACGTGTACAACCTTCTAATAGGCGACACATATCGATGAGTTCTTTAACTTCCTCATCGGCCTCATAAAGCTCAGGCAGAGCAGGCTCGGCTTTAAACGCTTTTTCTAGCGTCATACCCGGATCTGGCGGAACCAGTTTCGAAATACGGTCAACGAAACCAAATGGGTGACCAAGAACACGACCAACGTCACGGATTACCGCTTTCGCCGCCATCGTACCGAATGTGATGATCTGAGATACGGCATCGCGACCGTACATTTCGGCAACGTGATCAATCACTTGGTCACGCTTATCCATACAAAAGTCGACGTCGAAATCGGGCATGGATACACGTTCTGGGTTCAAGAAACGTTCGAAGAGCAAGTCATATTCAAGCGGATCAAGATCGGTGCTTTTCAGCGCGTAGGCCACCAAAGAACCGGCACCCGAACCACGACCAGGACCGACTGGAATCGCGTTGTCTTTCGACCACTGGATGAACTCCATTACGATCAAGAAGTAGCCTGGGAACCCCATTTGGTTGATTACGTCGAGTTCGATTTGTAAACGCTCGTCGTATTCTGGACGGCGCTTTTTGCGCTCTTCTTCATCAGGGAATAGGAACTCTAGACGCTCTTCCAAACCTTCACGCGACTTCATGACCAAGAATTCAGTTTCTTCCATCCCTTCTGTTGGGAAGGCTGGCAAGAAGTATTCACCTAAACGAACGGTCACGTTACAACGCTTGGCGATCTCAACACTGTTTTCTAGCGCTTCTGGAATATCAGCAAACAGCTCACACATTTCCTCTTCAGTGCGAAGGTACTGCTGCGGGCTGTAATTTTTTGGTCGGCGTGGATCTTCTAATGTGTAACCATCATGAATCGCAACACGAATCTCGTGCGCATCGAAAAGGTCTGCACTTAGGAAAACCACTTCGTTTGTCGCGACCACGGGCAAGTCATGTTGCTCAGCGAGATCGATGGCAAAGTGCAAGTACGTCTCTTCATCCGGACGGCCTGTACGAATCAATTCTAGATAGAAACGGTCCGGGAAATGCTGTTTGTAAAACTCTACACAGCTTTCAACCAGTTTACGGTTACCTTTAAGCAGCGCTTTGCCGATATCGCCATTTTTAGCACCAGAGAGAACGATTAAGCCTTCTGACATCTCGGCCAGCCACGCCCTATCAATCACAGGTTGGTGCTGAACGTGGCCACGTAAGTACGCTTTGGAAATCAGTAACGTGAGGTTCTTGTAACCTGCATTGTCGGCAGCAAGTACTGTCAGCTGGGTCAGTTCTTCACCAAATTCATCAGATTGCATTTTGAAATCTGCACCGATGATCGGTTTAACGCCGGAGCCATGCGCTGTGCCATAAAACTTCACCAAACCACATAAGTTGGTGAAGTCAGTCAAAGCCATGGCAGGCATACCAAGCTCGGCGACTTTCTTGACTATCGGTGGAACTTTATTGATACCATCCACCATCGAGAAATCACTGTGAATACGAAGGTGGACGAACTTGGGATCTGACATTAACAGGTACCGTGTAACTCTATTTTGTTTGGGATTCTAACCTAAAGGG
>NZ_JAWOTC010000131.1:0-1706 GCF_033338675.1 Vibrio sp. Vb1574 | reverse complement strand
TTGACTATTGAGTTTGCCGGCGGCCTCTAGCATCTCGACCAGCTCTTTGAGCGCTTCATCTTTGGTTTGAGCTTTTAGATCTAAACATATCGTTTCCAGCTCAATTAGGTTTGTGATGTCCATTGTTTTACCTTCCAATATTCACGCTCGAATATATACCCAAGTGAGTTTGAGATACAGGATCCCCTGGCTCGTATGCGTCCCTACTCATTTTATTTGGGCATAGATTAACCAGTGCCTACCCTTTGATATATAGGACTAAAAGTGCATTAACTGGATTAATGTAACATGAGATTCAAACTGTGATAGAGCTCTTGCGTTAATCCAGCTCAAATCAATTCAATCTGCGGTGGCTGTGCTAATATCCACAAAAAATAAAATGGATAGAACATGAAAATCGTAGCGGTGACAGCATGCCCTACAGGCATCGCTCATACTTATATGGCGGCAGATGCACTAATGAAAGCTGCGCCAAAACATAACGTGCAAATTAAAGTAGAAACGCAAGGTGCGATGGGGATAGAGAATCAGCTCACTCCTCACGATATTGCTCAAGCGGATCGGGTTTTGATCGTGTCGGATATTGAGATAGAACAACCTGGCCGATTCGAAGGGCCGCGCAAAATTCAAATCCCCATTGAAGAGGTTTTGCTGAACGTCGACAAAGTATTCCTCGTCCACTGCCGCGACTAAATTTGCAGATGAATGAATACCAAATCACCTTTTTCGTCGATAATGCAAATGCCAGTGCGCACCTTGCTCAGCCACTCAATCGAGTGGCAAAGAAGTTCAAAAGTACCTTACATATCATTAATGTAACGCAAAATCGTGTTGCGGAACTCACCAAGTCCGTGGCGATTTTGCAAGCAGGTCTACAACAAGGTGATTTGTGTCAAATCACAGCGATTGGCATTGACGCAGAGCTGGCCTGCTTCGTCATCAAAGACATGATTGCTGAACACTTTACGGTGGTGGGATCTCATATCAACTATGAGTTTTCTAGCCAACTGGCCGAGCGTTTACCGCAAATTTGCCCACCTTGTGAAATCAAATGGCACTACGCCAAAGCGCATACCGAGCTCACCAAGTTTGAATGTCTTAAAGGATTAGCTCAGCTGATCCACCCCATTCATCCCGACGAACTGATTCTTGCTTTTATTAAACGCGAAGAACGTTCATCAACTTGCGTGACTCCGGGGATCGCTCTACCGCATGTGATGTTTTCAGGTGTTGACCATATTTCCATTGCCGTTATTGCAAATGACAAGTCGATGGATTGGGCTTCAAAGATGGGTGATGTTCATCTGGCTATAGCACTGGTGATGCCAGAAAAGCCGACCAGAGAACAGATCATTGCGGCCACTAACCTCACACGAAATCTGCTTACCGATCAAATGGCGGAACGCCTACTACTAACAAAAAGCAGCGTCGACTTACAAGCGCTGCTGATGTACGCCATGTCGAGGCTGCTCGCCTAAACTTCTCTATGATTTACGCACTCTGACTGAAGGCTTAAATCGAACCACGATATTCCGTCGGCGTTCTGCCTGTACGGTTCTTAAATACTCGGCAGAAATAGTTCACGTCTTTAAATCCACAGCGCACTGACACGTCATTGAGTTTGAAGTTGTATTTCTTGAGCATAAACTTCGCACGATCCACGCGTACCCAAGTAATGTAGTCTGCCAAGGTCATGTGCCCCTGCT
>NZ_JAWOTC010000130.1:0-1709 GCF_033338675.1 Vibrio sp. Vb1574 | reverse complement strand
TTTTGTCTTGAATCGTTGGCTCAACCCACGATGGCTTTTCCCATACCATGTAACCAGCAAACACAGCTTTGTTCTGAGCTTCTAGCGACGCAATAAACTGTTTAACAATAATGTCTGGCGTCGCGGCCGTCTCTGCGCTTAATTCGATAATTGAACGCGCTTGCTTTAAGTTCGCCAACACTGGCTCTAACTGGTTGGAAATATTCAGCCCTTGCTGAATCGCCGTATTGCTCAGGTCGGTCGTGGTGGCTTCGGTCAGTTGAGATTTTACTTTTGTAGTGATTTGTTCATTCACTTGCGTGAACGCATTGGTTGTCATACCCATTGCAATCAATAGAGTGAAGGCCATTGCCCCACCCGCACTGACAGCAATTCGAGTGCGTATACTGTTAAACATGATAGCCTCACAAATTGATTTTTATCTGGCATTAAGCATTGGAAGGATCATGGATTTTAAACAAGTAAAGTTAATGGGAGACTTTCGTTTATGAACAGTTCAAGAACAGAAAATGTAGTTTTATTAATAAAAATAAAATAATGCAGCGTTTCGCTTATGCATGAAACCATTGATTTGATTGAATTATCTCAAAAAAGAGAATCTAAGCGTTTGTATTTAAACGCAATAACCATATCTAAAAAATGGTTTTATAAAAAGTAAGAACCTTCCCTATCAAGTGCACTTGTGAAGATTGGCAATTATTAATAATGTGCTCAGTGTCACATAAATAATTTAGTATCTTCATGTTTTATATGGAGTTAACAGAACCAACCAATCTATACCATTTATATTTCAATCAGTATTGATAGATATAAATAAACAGGTACCACTGTATTTAAGGTTAGACATTGAAAACCGACACAAAGGTGAGAAAATCATTGTCGACAACTTTTTCACACCTATAGTGAATAATGTTCGTTAAGATCAACATTCGAATTTATCGAGATTGGATAAGAATAAATGAAACGTGTACTTTTGGTAGAAGATAATCGTGAAATAGCGGGAATGTTGTTCGATTATTTTGAGTGTGCTGGCATGCAGCTGGATTATGCCGACAACGGTGAGCTAGGCTTAAAGCTGGCGATGGATAATGCGTTTGACATCATTTTGCTCGACCTCATGCTGCCGCGCATGGATGGCCTAACACTGTGCAACAAGCTGCGCGATGCGGGTAATAACACTCCGGTGTTGATGTTGACTGCACTTGATAGCCGAGACGACATGCTCAAAGGCTTCCAACACGGCGCCGACGACTACCTCACCAAACCGTTTGATCTCGATATTCTTGAAGCACGCATGACTGCATTGATTAAACGCTACCGCGGTACGGTTGCATCAACCAAACTCCAGTATGGCGAAGTGTCTATCGATCAAAAAACGCATCAAGCCTACCGTCAAGATAAGCTGTTGGCGTTGAATCCAACCACGTACACTATTCTAGAAATGCTGGTCAAAAATGCCCCCGAAGTTGTGACGCGTGAAGAAATCGCATTCCGCCTATGGCAAGAAAATGAGCCAAACAATGACGTTTTGCGCAGCCACATTTATCAACTGCGCGGTCAACTCGATAAACCCTTTGAAGAACATTTATTGAAAACCATCCCTAAAGTCGGCTTCCGCTTGGAGCCGGGGGCATGATTCGCCGCTTATTTAACAACACACAAAGCTTAACTGGACGCCTCGAACTCTTCTTCCTGTTGGTGTCGATTGT
>NZ_JAWOTC010000129.1:0-1712 GCF_033338675.1 Vibrio sp. Vb1574 | reverse complement strand
GTTCTACCGCATGGGCGATTTCTACGAACTCTTCTATGATGACGCGAAACGAGCGTCTCAACTGCTTGATATTTCATTAACCAAGCGCGGTTCATCGGCCGGAGAACCTATTCCTATGGCGGGAGTGCCATTCCATGCAGTGGAAGGGTATCTCGCGAAACTAGTTCAGCTTGGTGAGTCAGTCGCAATCTGTGAACAAATTGGGGATCCTGCGACGAGCAAAGGTCCTGTTGAGCGTAAAGTAGTACGCATTGTCACGCCAGGCACCGTAACCGATGAGGCACTGCTTTCTGAACGTCTCGATAACTTAATCGCTGCGATTTACCATCACAACGGCAAGTTTGGTTATGCGACGTTAGACGTTACTTCTGGCCGTTTTCAATTAACGGAGCCAGAAACCGAAGAATCCATGATGGCAGAACTACAACGCACCGCACCGCGTGAGTTGTTGTTCCCTGAAGATTTCGAGCCAGTCCACTTGATGTCGAACCGTAACGGGAACCGTCGTCGCCCTGTATGGGAATTTGAACTAGATACTGCCAAACAACAGTTGAACCAGCAGTTTGGCACCCGTGATCTTGTCGGTTTTGGTGTTGAGCACGCCTCTCTTGGTTTGTGCGCCGCAGGTTGTTTGATTCAATACGTAAAAGACACACAACGCACTGCTCTACCACATATCCGCTCACTAACGTTTGATCGCCAAGATCACTCTGTAATTTTAGATGCAGCTACGCGTCGCAATCTAGAAATCACCCAAAATTTAGCTGGCGGCACGGACAATACACTCGCCGCAGTTCTCGACCATTGCTCAACCCCAATGGGCAGCCGCATGTTAAAGCGTTGGCTGCATCAGCCGATGCGTTGTATTGATACGCTAAACAACCGCCTGGATGCGATTGGTGAAATTAAAGATCAAGGCTTATTTACCGATCTTCAGCCAACTTTAAAACAGATTGGCGATATTGAACGTATCTTAGCGCGTCTTGCTCTACGTTCTGCTCGTCCACGAGATATGGCTCGCCTACGCCATGCCATGCAGCAACTTCCTGAACTAGAATCACTCACTGCATCCTTAACTCATCCATACCTAGTGAAGTTGGCTCAATTTGCTGCGCCAATAGATGAGGTATGTGAGCTTCTTGAACGTGCTATCAAAGAAAACCCGCCGGTAGTGATCCGCGATGGTGGTGTGATTGCAGAAGGCTATAACGAAGAATTGGATGAGTGGCGCAAGCTCGCTGATGGTGCAACCGAGTATCTAGAAAAGCTCGAAGCGGATGAACGCGAGCGTCATGGCATCGATACGCTGAAAGTTGGCTACAACGCTGTACATGGGTTCTTCATTCAGGTAAGCCGTGGCCAAAGCCATTTGGTACCGCCACATTACGTGCGTCGCCAAACTCTGAAAAATGCAGAGCGCTACATTATTCCTGAGCTTAAAGAGCATGAAGACAAAGTTCTGAACTCAAAATCAAAAGCACTCGCACTAGAGAAAAAACTGTGGGAAGAGCTGTTCGATTTGCTGATGCCTCATCTTGAACAAATGCAAAACCTAGCTTCTGCCGTTTCACAGATGGACGTGTTACAAAACCTAGCAGAACGCGCAGACTCATTGGATTATTGCCGCCCTACTCTAGTTAAAGACCCAGGTATTCACATTCAAGCAGGTCGCCACCCGGTAGTAGAGCAAGTCACCTCGGACCCGTTCATTG
>NZ_JAWOTC010000128.1:0-1714 GCF_033338675.1 Vibrio sp. Vb1574 | reverse complement strand
TAACGTGATTTGTGCCTACCGTCGTGATGAAGAAAACATGCCAGGCTCTCGTCGAGAAGTGAAAAATGCCAAAGAAGAGGGCGTGAAGTTCATGTTTAACCTTCAGCCTTTAGGTATTGAGGTTGATGCGTATGGCAAAGTTTCAGGCGTGAAAGTGGTCAAAACTGCTTTAGGCGAGCCTGATGACGCAGGTCGCCGTCGCCCAGAACCTGTAGAAGGAAGTGAACACGTACTGCCTGCCGATGCTGTCATCATGGCATTTGGTTTCCAACCTCATCAAATGAACTGGCTTACTCCGTTCAATGTTGAACTTGATCAATGGGGACGAATCAAAGCACCCAACAACCAAGAGTTTCAATATCAAACCAGCAATGAAAAGATCTTTGCTGGGGGAGACGCAGTTCGCGGTTCTGATTTAGTGGTAACCGCCATTGATGAAGGACGAAAAGCAGCAGAAGGCATTCTTGATTACTTAAACGTATAGCGTCGTACCAACACTCAAAAAGGATCCAAAGATTGGATCCTTTTTTCTTTTATTACATATAATTAAATTCCTCTGTTAAGGAATAGAACTCATGAAAAAAGCCGCTCTGATGCTCATCACTTTTCTCGGCTTAACCGCATGCAGCCAAGGAGTCACTTCGATGCCAGATAGAACTCAAACCCCATGTGGAAACAAACCTAACTGCGTTTCAACACAAGACCAACGAGAAGAACACCACCTCGAACCTTTTACTCTCACCGAATCCGCCACATTGGATGCAATTGAGCAAGCAGCACTGCAACTATCGGGGGCTAAAACAGCAGAGAAAGATGGCAATTATCTGCGCATTGAATGCACATCTAAAATCATGCGCTTCGTGGATGATCTCGAATTAAAGATCGACGGGAATACTCTGATCGTGCGTTCAGAATCACGCGTAGGGTATTCCGACTTTGGCGTCAATCGAAAACGGGCCGAGCAATTACGAACCGAACTTTCTAAAGCAGAACTCATCAAATAGAAAACTGCTGACAGGGAGTGCTATACTCTCGCCGATTAAATATTTTACCTAAAGAGAGTGCTATGAAAGTTGGTATCATCGGTGCGATGGAACAAGAAGTGACCATCCTGAAAGAAGCTATGACAAACTGCCAAACCGTAAACAAAGCAGGTTGTACGTTTTTCTCTGGTCAAATTAACGATGTAGATGTAGTGCTACTACAATCTGGTATCGGTAAAGTTGCTGCGGCAGTTGGTACAACAATTCTTCTTGATGAATACCAACCAGATGTGGTTATCAACACAGGTTCTGCTGGTGGTTTCGATTCAAGCCTAAATCTAGGTGACGTAGTGATTTCTACAGAAGTGCGCCACCATGATGCAGACGTGACTGCTTTTGGCTATGAAATTGGTCAAATGGCAGGTCAACCAGCAGCATTCAAAGCGGATGAAAAACTGATGGACCTAGCGGAAAAAGCACTCGAGCAAATGGCGAATACACATGCTGTTCGCGGTTTGATCTGTACGGGCGATGCGTTTGTTTGCACGGCTGAGCGCCAAGCGTTCATTCGTGAAAACTTCCCATCCGTTATTGCGGTTGAAATGGAAGCATCAGCTATTGCTCAGACTTGCCACCAGTTCAACACACCATTTGTTGTTGTACGTGCTATCTCTGACGGTGCTGATAAAGAATCACCAATGAGCTTTGAAGAATTCCTGCCACGAGCAGCA
>NZ_JAWOTC010000127.1:0-1719 GCF_033338675.1 Vibrio sp. Vb1574 | reverse complement strand
GCTTTTTGTAGCCCTTCTTCGAGCTGATCAGGCGTTTCGATACGAATACCGACGTGACCATAAGCTTCTGCAATCGCAGCAAAATCTGGAACAGAACTCATGTAAGAATTAGAGTGACGACCTTGATAAATTATGTCTTGCCATTGTTTTACCATGCCGAGGAATCGGTTATTCAGATTGATGATCTTCACAGGAATATCGTACTGCATGGCCGTCGATAGCTCCTGAATGTTCATCTGGATACTGCCATCACCCGTCACCACCACCACTTCTTCTTCAGGCATCGCGAACTTAACGCCCATACCAGCAGGAAGACCAAAGCCCATTGTGCCCAAGCCACCCGAATTGATCCAACGGCGAGGTTTGTTGAATGGGTAGTACAACGCCGCAAACATTTGGTGCTGGCCTACATCAGACGCCACATACGCGTCACCATTGGTTAGCTTGTGCAGTGTTTCAATGACTTGCTGTGGCTTAATACGATCCGACGACGTTTCGTAAGACAAGCACTGACGATCGCGCCACACTTGAATATCATCCCACCACTTAGTGATCGCCGCTTCATCGTTGCCACAATCTTGCTCTGCCAGTAGACCAAGCATAGTAGTCAGTACTTTTTCAGCAGAGCCTACAATTGGAAGATCCACTTTGACGTTTTTGGAGATCGACGACGGATCAATATCAATGTGCATCACTTTCGCATTTGGACAGTACTTCTCAAGGTTATTGGTGGTGCGGTCATCAAAACGCACCCCAATACCGAAGATCAGATCCGCTTCGTGCATCGCCATATTGGCTTCGTAAGTACCGTGCATCCCCAACATACCAAGCGAGTTTTTGTGAGTACCCGGAAATGCACCTAGGCCCATTAAGGTACTGACAACTGGCAGGTTAAGTTTGTCTGCCAGTTCTAAAATATGTTCGTGAGCACCAGAAATGACTGCGCCACCACCGACATAAAGCACAGGTTTTTTCGCTTCAATCAAAAACTTCAGCGCTTTCTTGATTTGGCCTTTATGACCCGAAGTGGTTGGCTTGTATGAACGCATCGAAATGCTTTCTGGATATTGGTAAGGCAGTTTGATTTGCGGGTTCATCACATCTTTTGGCAAATCAATCACAACAGGCCCTGGACGACCCGTTGTTGAAATGTAGAAGGCTTTTTTGATCGTTTCAGGGATATCTTCCGCCTTTTTCACCAAAAAGCTGTGTTTTACTACCGGACGAGAGACGCCCACGATGTCACATTCTTGGAAAGCGTCGTTACCAATCAGGCTGTTTGGCACGTTCCCTGAAATCACGATCATCGGGATGGAGTCCATGTACGCCGTTGCAATACCGGTAATGGTATTGGTTGCGCCAGGCCCTGAACATACCAGTACCACACCCGGCTTACCTGTTGCGCGAGCATAGCCATCAGCCATGTGCGTCGCAGCCTGTTCGTGTCTTACGAGTACGTGTTTAATTTGGTCGGTTTTTGCGTGCAGTGCATCATAGATATCCAAAACGGAACCACCCGGATAACCGAAGATCTGCTCTACGTTTTCCTCTATCAGAGATTGCACCACCATCTCTGCACCTGACAACATTGCTGTCATAATTGCTCTCCTTACCCAGAATTCCACACCGTAAGGTCAACGGTTTGGTCTGGTTTTACATAGTCTAGGTCTTATTCGTAGCCTAATCGAAATACTTCCACGTTTTCGGCTATGTCTTGCG
>NZ_JAWOTC010000126.1:0-1722 GCF_033338675.1 Vibrio sp. Vb1574 | reverse complement strand
CCGACTCTTTACATAGCAACATCGCGTAACAAGCATTTTGTAGAAGTTGTTTGGCGCTGCTCGAGCGATGAGCCTGAACTACGCCAACGTAGGAGTGCAAATGCACTTCTGTGTCGTTGATGTAGAAGTTCCCCACGCTGATGTTAGTGATTTTATCAAGCAGATTATGCAGTTTCGAATCAGCATCTTCTCCCCATAACAAAAGCACTAAGTCGTTTGAACTTGGGCGACCAGTAATGAAGTAGTTTGAATCGTTCATCCCAAGGCGCTTACGAAATTCTTTGAGGATCTCATCAAACGCTTCAAAGCCGTATCGAGTTTGTATACTACGCGCATTGCTAAAGCCCACATTTATAACAATTAAAGACTGATGCCCGTGTTCTAGGGATTGAAGCGTATCTTCAACCACCGCTTCCAGTGCGGCGCGATTAAGAAATCCGGTACCTTGGTCATGGGTTTTCTGGTAGTTAACTTGCCTTTCAGCGGCTTTGCGGCGGTCAATTTCTTGAGTGAGTGAAAAGCTGAGTTGGGCGAGGTCAGTGGTTCGGTTTTCTACGCGATTTTTAAGTTCGCTGTTAAGTCTCAACAGTTTGTATTGTTGGTAGACAACAGCAAGTTGAGCTTCTATTGAGTCCTTGAACGTATTGAGCAATTGCCGGTAAGTTTCGCTGTACTCATTGGCTTTAGAGTCCAACATACAAATGGTTCCAAACGTTTCGCCATTTGGCCAAAACAACGGCAAACCACAATAGGAGAGCATACCAAGTTTGATGTCCGGATTATTCGACCATTTTTCATCGGCAAGGGCATCGGGAACAACCAGTTGGCTTTTGGTTTCAATGACATGTTCACAGTACAAACCATGTCCAAGATCTTCTTTGTCGCCAGCTTTATATGGATTACCTTGAGTGTCACTTGAGGTGTTTACTTCGATGTGGTTTTGATGCACTCGCATAATAAGCGTGGTTGGCACGTCTGCAATCTGTGCGAGGAGATTGACGATATCCTGCCAGCTTCGCTGCATGGATTCAGGAATCTCATAATCTAGTGTTTGAAATCTCCCCATAGAGGCCTTCCTTTCCGGTAGTTTCACATCCTGTGAATCGAAGATTTATGCAGTAGTAATTGTTATAACATTAGTCGTTTTACTTAAGTATAGGGTCGCCCACAGACGAAACAAAAAAAAGTCCTGAAAACCTTTCAGGACCCTAAATTGTTGGAAGCCATCTCAAATATGAAACAAATTTGACGAACTTATGGCTTAAGTGACGCCAAGGTTTCTAACGAAATGTCTTGCGAGTAGTCTACATCGTCAAAGTTAAAGCCGTTTAGTTTCATGAACTCGTCTTTAAAGCCTTGGTAATCACCAATCTCTTTAAAGTTCTCCGCATTCATTTGTTCTAATAAATGACTCACTTCAGCCTGCGTTTGCGGATCCAGTTCTAAGTCATCAATTCGAATCAATCGCTCGCCATCAACAGGAACTTTAGGCTGATCGTAAAGCTTCGTCGTGAACAGACGTTGCATTTGTTCGATGCAGCGTTCATGCGTGCCTTTCTCTTTCATTACTCGGTACAGAGCTAAAAGGTAAGGGCTCAGAGCAGGAATGAAAACACTGGCTTTGGTTACCAGCGCTTTACACACCGTGGCGTAGGCACCACCGTCGAAGTTAGCCAGCTTCAGATTCAATGCATGGCTGGTTTGGTGCAAATCAATTTTGGC
>NZ_JAWOTC010000125.1:0-1730 GCF_033338675.1 Vibrio sp. Vb1574 | reverse complement strand
GTGGTGTCAAAAGGTTGCGTTGCGCTTGGTTGGAACGATGTAATCTCATCTGAAGGTGCTGGGCCTTGGGACACAGCCCAGCCGCCTACGGCAAGACTTAATGAAAAACCAGCAACCAACCACAACCAGGGCTTACTACGTGAGACATTCGGAATCTCAGCACGAGTAAGTTCACTCGGTGATGTTTTTTCAGCAAGTTCAGATAATGCTTTATTGATGGCACTCAAGGTTGACTCCATCCCCAAAATACGGGTGTTTTAAACTTAGGTTTACGGGCATCAAACGTATCGTGCATGGCCGCATAAACGTGGTGATTTTTCAGTAAGGTACAACGGTCGTTAAACGCAGCTAACAGAGCTTTATGACTAATTTGGTTGATCAACCTTGGTATGCCCATGGCTGAACGCCAAATCGCTTTTTTCTGTTCAATGGAGAAAATGTGCGACCCATTGCCCGCTTTGTCTAAGCGATTATTGATGTACGCAACCCCTTCATCGACAGATAACGGACGCAGCCCACAACTGAACGTAATGCGTTGACGAAACTGTCGTAATTCGTGCATGGACAAGCGTTCATCCAATTCAGGCTGACCGAAAAGTACCAACTGAATTAATTTGTCTTGCTCGGTTTCTAAATTGCCGAACAAGCGCAGTGTTTCTAAAGCCTCAGGAGAAAGAGCTTGAGCTTCATCGACGATCAGAACGGTTTTCTTCCCGGTTGAATGCACACGAATCAAGTGTTCTTGAATTAAAGAAACAATGCGCAATGGATCGTCATTATCAATACCTAGCTCTCTTGCCACGGCAAACTGCAATTGCTCTCCGTTGAGCACAGGATTGGGCAGATAGACCAATTCCACTTGCGATTCGATCTGTTCAATCAGCTTGCGACAAACCATGGTTTTGCCCGTACCAACTTCACCTGTCACCTTAATCACCCCTTCACCCATCTGCACGGCGGCTAAGATGGTTTGAATCGCCTCATAGTGAGGCACTAACCCCAAAAACATTTCCGTATTTGGGGTCAGTGAGAAAGGTGGAACTCGAAATCCAAAATGCGACAAGTACATAACGAATCACAAACTCTTTGAAAAGCTAACGTTTCTTCTGCGCTTATTGCGCATCGGGGAACCACTCTTGCAGCAAATCACGCGAGCGCTCTAGCTCTTTTTGCCAAGAGTTCACGCCAACAACGGTCGGTTTAAGCAGAATAACTAGCTCGGTTTTTTGCGTCACATTCGAAGTGTTGCGGAACAAGTGCCCCAGAGCAGGCACGTCGCCAAGGAATGGGACTTTTGACACTTGCTCGACATTTTGTTGCTTCATCAAGCCGCCGATAACCACAACATCGCCATCTTTCGCACGAATGACCGAATCAGATTCTCGAATCGAGCTTTTTGCCAAAGGCAATTGAATGTTTTGAAAATCACCACCAAGATTTAACTGCTTCACTTCTTCTGTGACTTCAATGACCGCTGGATGCACATGCAAGAACACGTTGCCCTTGTTGTCGATTTGTGGCGTCACATCAAGTGAAATACCCGAGAAGAATGGCGTCAGTTCTACTTCAGGGACCGCATTAGAGTTTTCACCATTACCCGCATTACTGGAAAGCTCAGTCACGAAGTACTGATCGGTACCAACTTTGATCACTGATTTTTGGTTGTTCGCCGCCGTAATACGTGGGCTTGAGAGCACATTTAGGTCGCCTTGGGTCGACATAAAGTTTAA
>NZ_JAWOTC010000124.1:0-1742 GCF_033338675.1 Vibrio sp. Vb1574 | reverse complement strand
GTCAGTTGCTCTACCTACTGAGCTAAGTCGGCATAAGTGGTGCGCATTCTATTGAATGATTTTCTAGGTTGCAATAGCTATTTAAAAAAAAGTCGTAAAATTCGGTTTTTTAGTTTCAATTGCTGCAAAATCATACAAACCTCGCTTTTTAAAGCAAACTTTCGTGCTTTGTCGTTTGCTTTGCACGGTGCTTGTTGTATGTTCTTGCTCTCTACTAAACCAAGGATAAAAGAGACCCATGAGTCCATTTTTGTCATTTGACCGTGCCGAGTGGGCAGAACTGCGTAATTCTGTTCCGATGACACTCTCTGAAGACGATCTAAAGGCGCTTCAAGGCATAAATGAAAACCTCACTATGGAGGAAGCGGTAGAGATCTACCTTCCTTTGTCTCGTCTACTCAATTTATATGTACAGGCTCGCCAAAGTCGCAACTCTGTTCTTCAGCAGTTTCTAAATACCGAGGAACACGCTCCGCCATTTGTTATTGGCATTGCAGGTAGTGTGGCTGTTGGAAAAAGTACAACAGCACGCATTCTTAAAGCACTGCTTTCTCGTTGGGAAAATCATCCCAAAGTCGCCTTAGTTACAACGGATGGCTTTCTGTATCCCAAAAAGGTTTTGGAAGAGCGCGGTATCATGCATCGCAAGGGTTTTCCCGAATCTTACGACATCAAACGTTTGGTAGAATTTGTTTCTGATGTAAAGGCGGGCAAGCCAAATCTTGAAGTACCTGTTTACTCACACATCACATACGACATTACTGATGAGCTAAAAAAAGTCGACCGACCTGACGTGCTTATTATTGAAGGCTTAAACGTATTACAAAGCGGTATGGACTACCCACATGATCCACATCGAGTATTTGTATCTGATTTTCTTGATTTCTCAATTTATGTTGATGCGGAAAGTGAAACGATAGAGCAGTGGTATGTTGAGAGATTTTTGAAGTTTCGCCGCGGAGCTTTTACTAAACCAGGCTCCTACTTCAGCCACTATACGCAACTGTCGGTCGATGAAGCGAAAAGTAAAGCGAAAGAAATTTGGCGCAATATTAATGGACTCAATCTGGAATTGAACATTCTTCCAACCAGAGAAAGAGCCCATTTGATCCTCCACAAAGGTGCTAACCACCTTGTCGACAAAGTATCGCTAAGAAAGTAAAGGGGCTCAGTCCCCTTTTCTCAACGAAATTTCTCCGCCAATGTAGGTTTCCAAACCATTTTCAGTTTTGAGCACCACCCCACCCTGTTGGTCGATACCTTGTACCACTCCGTGTATTTCTCTCGGTCCCATAAGAAGCTTAACCGGTCGGCCGATAAAGTTGTCCAAACGATTCCAACGTTCAACAAAACCACCCAGTCCAGTCAGTTCATATTCTTCTAACGCGGCTTTCCAATGATCGATAAGACGTATCGCCAATTGAGTTCTATCGATACTCACTTCATTGGAAATTTGGTTGAGTGTTGTCCAAGGTTGATCAATACCGGGCTGCACATCAGGCATGCCAATATTTAATCCCATTCCAATCACTAAGTGAGCTGCGCCTCCTGCTTGACCAGACATCTCCACTAAAATACCGGCTAGTTTTTTATCTTGATAGTAGATGTCGTTTGGCCACTTAAGCTTAACACCTTGGATACCGATACTTTCCAGTGCTTCGACTGCAGCAATACCCACGACCAAACTCAATCCCATTGCGGCTGCCATACCCGCATCTAAACGCCAGTACATAGACAAATAC
>NZ_JAWOTC010000123.1:0-1748 GCF_033338675.1 Vibrio sp. Vb1574 | reverse complement strand
GACCGATATAGAAACCGCCGCAAGTACAATGCCTGCAGGCAGCTCATCTTTTTCGATACGCTCAGTAACTCTTGGCAGCAAAATAAAACGCACGATGGCAAATGCGATGATTTGCGCAAGCATGGCAACAACGCCCCAAACCATAAAATCGACAATGTTGACTGAGTTTTTTGCCGCACCCGAAATCGCAATACAATAACCCAGAAAAGCGCCACTCAACGCCACTGCGGCTGCGGTATTTTGCTTTTCCTTGATCAGATGCCATTCATCATAAGGCGTAAGCTTGACGTAGATGAACTTAAACGCCAAAACAAAAATAATGGATACTGAGAAGTAGAGTAAAAAGTTTGGAAAACCTGCTAACAGGCCGGCAATCATGTGCATTATTGTTCCTTGTTCATTTCTTTCCATGCAAAATCATCAATACGTTCATCTGCAATGTAAAACAGCTTGGTACCCGGTGGCACTACCGCATCTAAATCTGGGTTGAGTTGGATACCGTTGCCGATATCAAACGCAATCAACGTCGCGTGGTGACGCTTTTTGATAAAGCCAAAGATGCTCTCAATGGTGGTGATAGGTTGATTCTCAGGATAAATGACTGAGTACTGTGTCATCCCACGGGTGGATGCCAGTAATGCTTGGTGCAAGGCACTAGAGCCAGGGTCTACTGCCGCTTTCGCCAACATTTCTGCTCCTACGGCAGGAATGCACTCTGCTTTAGGGCAATGCTGACTGAGCAATCGACCTAAGGCGTCGTCTTTAAAATAAGCCAGCAAGTGTGCGTCAGGATTCACAGAGGCACAATAAAGCGCAGCGGAGAGCGTAATGTCATCCGAAAGATTATCAACAATGATACAACTCGCATCAGTAATGTTGGCGTTCTTCATTTCCTGTGCGTCGGTATAACTGGTCACTTTGATAAAATGAATCTCACCCGGCAATGGGTTTTCAATATCAGAGCGACTACACAACACGATAGGGCGCTTGCCTTCTTCTTCGTGTTGCAACATACGAATCAAGTGCATTGTTCTCGACCCGTTCCACCCAAGCAATACGATATGATTTTCCACTCTCACTCTCCGTTTACCCAAAATACCCGCTCGCCAATAATCGATTGCAGAACCAGCTACACGCCCCAGTAACGCAGCAAACAAACTCAAGCCACCGGGAATAACAAACAACACAACAACCCACTTCCCTAAGTCTGTGACCGGAGAGTGATCTCCATAGCCCACCGTACTAGCGGTGACCATGAGGTAATAAATGAAGTTGGAGAAGTTGTCCGTTAGCGCTTTTTCACCCGCAAGAGCCAAAAACCCCCACGATAAACTGATGTACAAAATGCTAATAACAAGAAGGTTTCGGTTGCTTAATTTAAATAGGTGCGAACTAAGCCACTTTTTAACTACTAGCCACACAGCCATAAATATCCGATCCCTGCATTTACAAAATCAATCAATATTAAACCATTGATAATCAAAAACAAAAAAACCAGCCATATTCGGCTGGTTTTTTGGGACTTATCTTAATAAATAGAAGTGATTACGCGTTACCTTTCACTTGCATATTTAGCTGCTCGGCAAAGTCTAGCATGCGGTTCAGTGGAATAAGAGACTTCACTCGTAGCGCTTCATCTACGAAGATTTCGTGCTCTTCTCCACCTTCACTAAGCGCTTTTTCAATCGCTTTCAAGCCGTTCATTGCCATCCAAGGACAGTGTGCGCAGCTACGACAAGTCGCGCCAG
>NZ_JAWOTC010000122.1:0-1756 GCF_033338675.1 Vibrio sp. Vb1574 | reverse complement strand
GGAAATCAACGCTGAAAGAGACAGAGCCGTTAGACGCAATCAGAATCAGCGCGACAAATTTCAATACACACAGCACGTAAGCGAACAGAACCGTTGCAAGGTCAATATTGCCGATAGATGGAATAACACGACGCAGTGGGCCAATGACTGGCTGAGTCGCTTTTACAATAAATTGCGAGAACGGGTTGTAGAAATCTGCACGTGCAGCTTGCAACCAAATTCGCAAAATCACGACCATGATATACAGGTCAAATAGGGTTGAGATGAGAAAACTCATTGAATTCATAAGGTACCCTTAACAAGTAGTGGATGATGTTTCTTGAGAATCATCCAGATAATTAAAACAGTTTTTCCATTTCTTCTGCGCGAGCAACCGCAGCTTGCATGGCTTTTGCAATGATGTCCGTTAACTGATGTTCGTTGAATGTACGAAGTGCTTCGGCGGTTGTGCCGCCTTTCGAAGTCACGTTTTCACGCAGTGTCGACAGTTCGGTGTCTGGATTGCTCACCACCATACTTGCCGCACCCAGCGCTGCTTGTTGAACCAACAAACGAGCCGTTTCTTTATCAAAACCTTGAGCTATCGCTTCAGCTTGCATCGCTTCCATAAACAGGAAGAAGTATGCCGGAGCGCTGCCTGCTGCTGCAATCACATTGTTGATGCCTGATTCTTGTTCCACCCAGCAAACTTTACCAACTGCTTGCATCAGTTCTGCGGCAAAGGCTCTGTCTTGTTCTTTGACATGTTCTGGAGCGAATAAGCCACTCATGCCCAACCCCAACTGAGATGGAGTGTTTGGCATGACGCGAACCAAATTCAATTTTGTCGCTAGCATCTCATCCAAACGTGAACAATTGATGCCTGCCGCAATAGAAATCACGAGCTTGTTGCTAAAGTCGATAGATTGCAGAGGTTTACAAACATCCGCCATCATTTGTGGTTTCACAGACAGAACCACCACATCGGCCTCGGACGCTGCCAGCATGTTGTCGCTGGTGGTGCGGATACCAAAATCTTGCTCAAGCGGCAGACGACGCGCCTCTGATGGGGCGGTTGCAACAATGTTTTGTGCAGGGTAGCCGTTAGCCACGAGGCCAGAAACAATGGCTCTGACCATGTTTCCCGCACCGATAAAGGCGATCTTTTTATGTTCCATTTGTCTGATTTCCATCATGATATTTACGATTTATTGTGCGCTCAGGTGTATAATGGCGCCGCTTTGCGTTAACCGCTGTTTCATCGCGGTATCAATTAAGCATTTTCGCTCTTAAATGACTATTCACTTTTCGTGCTGTAGTCTCGCGCGCCAAAGATAGCCGTTCCGATACGAACCATGGTGCTGCCTGCTTCAATCGCAGCGGTCATGTCGCCACTCATGCCCATCGATAAGGTATCGATTTCTGGGTATTGCTGTTCAAGGGCTTGCTTCAGTGTCGCTAGCTTCTCGAACTCACGAAGCTGGGCGTCGTAGTCTGACACGTTCGCAGGAATCGACATCAATCCTCTTAAAGTGAGGTTGGGAAGGCGAGAAATCAACTCAGCCAGTTCGAATATTTCTGCGTCACTAACGCCAGATTTGGAATCTTCACCACTGGTGTTGACTTGAATCAGCACTTGCAATGGTTTGAGTTCTTGCGGACGTTGCTCATTGAGTCGCTGTGCGATCTTAGCGCGATCAATGGTGTGAACCCAATCGAAATGTTCAGCAACAAGTCGCGATTTATTGGATTGAATCGGGCCAATGAAGTGCCATTC
>NZ_JAWOTC010000121.1:0-1780 GCF_033338675.1 Vibrio sp. Vb1574 | reverse complement strand
TTAACACACTTAACCGTGAATAAAAAACGCCCGAACTGATATTCGGGCGTTTCCTATTTAGCTTTAGCACTTCTGTTTTATGGCCGCGGTTTTAGCGCCACAGTTGTAGATACTTTGAGATACTACTGTTTTTAGAGTTCGATACGAAAAACTGAGGTTGTGCCTGATACCTCGTTGCCGACGGCAATAAAATGTTGTCCGTTACGAGTAAAGTAGTTAATTGACTCGGGCGCTAGATCGCCCGCTTTAGGATTGTAAGTGTCATTTGCACACTCACCATCTTCTACCAACGTACATACTGGTTGGGTGTAATCGCGGTGGTTTACATAATGCAAGAACTGCGCTTGTTTTGGCTCGGTGATGTCGTAAACCATAATACCGCCTTGGCGCTCTAAACCGATAAATGCGTAGTATCGCCCATTGATTTTCGCTACTTCGATGGCTTCTGGCTCGATGCCTTTATCATCACTTCGGTCATCACCGCTACTGTTGCTGTCGTTTGTGCTGTTGAAGTGTTTACCTTCGTTCAAGAGGGCAACTGTTGCGAAGTCGTCTCCACTATCAAAAACTAGCTCACCATTTTCATTCCAAATTGAGAATGAACGCGCGCCAAATGCTTGAACGTTTTCTTCTGCGTTTAATGTGTGGTTTGGTTTGATAACTTTGAGTCTAGCTAGCTGTTTGTTATCTTTTAGAGCTTCAGCAAGAGGGTGGTCGGTCGTAACTTTGAGTTTTTTGCCACGGACTTCGTCGATATGGCTCAAACAGGAGCCTTTGACATTGGTGTAATCTGGCGTACCTTGATAGTCATCCTCGTCCGACATGAATCCTGCTTGATCACATTCAGCTTGAGTGGTTTTAAAACCATATTCGCGACCATCCCCTTCATTGACCGAAACAATGTAGGTTTTGCCATTGACAGAGTAACTGTCTAGCGTGTCGGGCATGTACAAGCCAACCAGCTGCGGATAGCTTTTCAAATTGCCGATGATCTTATCTTTATTTGAGGCGTCCAGCTTTGAATTTGACCAAGACTTTTCCCCTAAAGCGACAATTTTTTCTACCGATTGGCTTTGTGGATCAATAATCGCCATTGCGTTATTTTCCTGCAAGGCGACATAAATTTTCCCGTTGTCAGCAAACGTCAGATATTCCGGTTCAAGGTCTTGAGCAATTGAGGCATTAGGGCCGGAAATACGTACAGCTTTTGGCAATTCATCTGAGCGCACTCCATCAAATTCGCCAAAGCCAATTTGCGTAACGTCAGCATTGTTAATACCTTTGCTCAAATCGACCAACGTCACGCTACCTTCGGGATCGATACTGTAATCGGAGTTCGGTTCGCCTTCGTTTGCGGTGGCAATGTAACGACCATCTTTAGAAAAACCAACCATATCTGGCAGCGCACCGGTTTTGAAAGTGGTGATTAGAGAAAGATCATCCGAGCGATACAGCGCGATCAAGCCATCTTCCTGCTTATTATTGTTTTCAATCGCGACGGCGACTAAGCCATTAAACACAGCAACACTGTTGGCCGCGCCTATTTCAATACCTGCGGAAGTGCCCGCATCGGTTAGGTCAATAAAATCGGTTTGTGAAGGCGCACTGCTTTCGTTAAGCGACAACACATCCACACGTTTGGCTTGAGCATTGACCACGTAGAGTTTGTCCGTGCACGCATCATAGTTTACGATTTCTGCGGCAGAAGTATCAAACGGCGCATCGGCGATAGATGACCCAACAAACGTCAAACCTTGGATTGAGGTTTCCCCAACAGAGG
>NZ_JAWOTC010000120.1:0-1780 GCF_033338675.1 Vibrio sp. Vb1574 | reverse complement strand
TTTTTTATACCTAAATTACGTGCCCTACTTTATGAATCAATGCCGCTAAACTTTCTACTTCCAACTTCTTCATTACATTGGAGCGATGAACTTCTATAGTGCGAAGCGAAACACACAGTTGGTTCGCCATATCCTGATTTTTCATCCCTTTAACCACCAGAATCAGTACTTCTTTTTCTCTTCTAGTAAGGCTTTGAAGAGTTAGTTTTGCACTTTGTTTTTCTTGGTTTTTTAGTGAACATTCCATAGCATTATCGATTGCCGCCACTAAAGCATTACCGTCCACAGGCTTTTGAAAAAAGTCCAACGCGCCTTCTTTTAAGGCCTCGACTGCCATTGGAATATCACCATGCCCAGTCAGGTATATAACGCTGATTGGACTACATTGATTACGCATTAGCAGGTGAAGCTCCTGCCCACGCATTTCTGGCATTCGGCTATCCAACAATACACATCCAGCTTGATGCAGATTCACACTCTGTAAGAAATCTTGCCCGTTTGAATAGACATCGACGCTATAACCATAACTTTCTAACATAAAGGCCATTGATTCTAAAACGGGCACTTCATCGTCAACGATATAAAGTGGGCAAAGATTACGACTCATTCTGAGCTTCCTGATATGGTAAAACGATAGTCACTTGACACCCAGATGGGTCAATTGACCTAAAATTGATGGAACCTTGGTGCGCTTCAATTACATCGCGACAAATAGCAAGCCCTAGCCCTAGGCCATTTTCCTTCGTGGTATAAAAAGGCTGATCAAGAGGGGTATTTTGCTCTTCGAGCCCGACCCCGTTATCCATGACATCAATGATGACAACGTCATCACAAAAGCTGACATGGAGATCAACAAACAACTCTTTTTGCGAAGTCGAATGAGCAAGACAGGCATCTTTGGCGTTATTAAGCACATTAATGATCACCTGTTGCAATCCAGTCACATCCGCATAAACGTTTTGTACCTCGCCCGAATACATCACACCTAGTTGGATATTGTGACGTTGGAACTCATAATCCACCAACTTCATTGCATCATTGATGACGGCAGGTAAGTCAACCCAGCTTTTCTCGATTGGCGTCCGGTGAATCAAACTACGTAAACGCTGCACTATGTCACTCGCAGACGTCACTTGTTGTTGAATTTTCTCTATTATCGGCAACATTTCCTCGGGTGTAGTGCCTTGCTCCATCCGCATCTTTGCACCTTGACTGTAGTTTTTAATCGCAGCCAATGGTTGATTAATTTCATGTGCGATACTGCTGCCTAATTCTCCCACAATCGTAATACGTTGAGCGTGTTCCAACATGCTACTCTTGCGACGTAAATCATTGAGGGTAGCTTTCAACTTTTCTCTACTACGTTTGAACGTCCACTCTAGCCAAAAGTGATAGATAGTCAGTAACACCAATGTTAGCAGCGCTGCGATAGCGACTGCTTGGTTTTTATGTAGCCACTCTTGAACCTTTTGCGCCCAAGGTTTCTGTAAGGGATGTAAGTCCAAATGCTTGTAGACTTTATCTACGTTAACGCTAGGCGCAGGTAGCGTCCAACCCACATTGTTGGCAGCAATAGCGGCTGAATGATCTGCAGGCATTGCAAACAGGGTTTGTGCGACCTTTTGCCCAACATCTACTGGAGCACGCTCCGTCATGGCCATGGTCCAATTTGGGTACAGAGGAGTACTAACTGCGCAAACCGAATCAGCAGGTCTTCTTTCGTTGAGCACTCGCAAATTATGCAGCTCTATCTTGCCTTCGGCCGCCATGTTTTCCAGCG
>NZ_JAWOTC010000119.1:0-1780 GCF_033338675.1 Vibrio sp. Vb1574 | reverse complement strand
TACGAACCATTTCAGCAGCCGAGGCATTGCGAAGCTCTACTAGCTCGATCTCTTTGTCACCAGCTTGGTCAACGCGTTTGATGATTTCTGCTAGACGGTTTACTACCGCTGCACGACCGGTGATCAGGATGATGTTAGCTGGATCGTAATGAACCACATTACCCGCACCGGCATTATCAATCAGCTGGCGCAATAGCGGTGACAATTCACGAACAGAGACATTTCGCACAGCAACCACACGAGTGATGACGCTATCGCCTTTTGCGCTACCATCACCCATAACAGGGATTGCAGAGGTCTTAGAGTCTTTTGCTTTGATGACTTTGAGTACGCCGTTGTCCATTTCTACGACTGCATAGCCGTACACTTCCAACACGTTAAGGAAGAAGCTGTAATATTGCTCTTCGTTTAACACGTCGTAGCTGCGAACGTCGATTTTACCGCGCACCGAAGGGTCAACGATGATGGTCTTTTCTAAGTTACGACCAACAATGTTGATGAATTCTTGAATGTCAGTGCCTTTGAAACTCGCACTAAATTCATTTGCCATCGCGCCTGGAACGCAGAGTAGACTCCCTGCCAGTAACCAAGCACTTTTGCTAAACCAATGTTTCACGTATGTCTCCCTGAACTTACGCTGGTTGCCTAAGTATTACAATTGGATATAGATGTCGTACTGCTGACCATCTCGCTCAACAGTCAAATTCAGTTCTTGCGGATCGCTCATCACTTGCATCAGTTGTACTGAAGAAGACGGATCACTTAAATCGATCCCATTAAGTTGCACCGCAATATCACCAGGTTCTAGACCCACATCATTAAATAACGCCGCATCACGACCCGGAGAAACTCGGTAGCCAATAATGGCGTCGTCTTTTTTCACTGGAGAAATGGTGATGTATTTAAAGACACTCTGTGGATCTTTCGCAATCTCCTCTCGGATTTGCTCTAGTTTGTCACTCACGTCTGACGCAGGTTCTTTCTGTGCAGCTTGCACTCGAGTAGCCTGCGGCGATTCTGACAATTTTTTATACTCAACGCCTTCCAGCATTAGAGTTTCATCTCTGCCTTCGTTATCGATGATCACGCGATCGACCAACACCGCTTTTAGTGTGGCACGCGTACCTTCAATTTCTTCGCTAATTCCGTAGGTCGCTTGCTTACCACGGTTAGCGATCACCGCTAAGCTGGTTTGAGGATTGCTGCTAGCAACGGCGCCAACAAGGGTAAGATTCAGGCGTGTTTTTGGGGCGTCTTTCACAACAGGTTGCTCAACGACCACAGGCTTTTGTTCGGTGTATTTGCCAAATAAGTTGGCGCTTTGAAGGGCATTGAAATCAATCGTATTCGATTTATTGCTGGCAATAACATTACCCGCCGACGGCCTCCATTTTGGCACATCAGACGTTTGAGGGATTGCTAACCACACCACTTTACCGAGTATCCACCCAGTTATCGCAATAAATAGGCAAGTAAGTAGCAAACTGAGCTTCGCTTGAATTGCGTGGTGGTTGGACTTGATCTGAGCCAGTAGCGGTCTGCTTGATAATCCTGCACTTAGCTCTAAACGCTTCACTGAATTGATTCCTTTATTCTAACGTTAGTCAATTGGGCTATAAAAATATAACTATCGACTCTAAATTGCTAAATTTGCAATAAAATTATTACTCAACAAAGAGCAGTGAACTATATCACAACTTCCTTTTCATACCTTTTTCTTATGCAGTTTTTGCCAACTCCCTTGAAAAAAATACGCCTTGACTCCATCTGTAGGTGAATA
>NZ_JAWOTC010000118.1:0-1794 GCF_033338675.1 Vibrio sp. Vb1574 | reverse complement strand
AAGTTTATTCCAAATACGGTAAAGAAATTTACATGTGCGCGAAAAACGGTGGTGGTGATCCAGACATGAACTTGTCTCTGAAACACCTAATCGCAAAAGCGAAAAAAGACCAGGTTCCTGCGCACGTTATTGAAAAAGCACTAGACAAAGCAAACGGCGGCGGTGGTGAAGACTACGTACCTGCACGTTACGAAGGCTTTGGTCCTGGTGGCACAAGCGTGATCGTCGACTGTCTAACAGACAACGGCAACCGTACTTTCCAAGATGTTCGCCAATGCTTTGTAAAAGTTGGCGCGAAAATTGGTGTGGAAGGTTCTGTGTCTCACATGTTCGATCACCAAGCGGTATTCCAATTCAAAGGCGAAGACGATGAAGTGATTCTTGAAACGCTAATGATGGAAGACGTAGACGTAACTGACGTTGAACTAGAAGATGGTGTGATCACAGTATTTGCTCCTCACACTGAGTTCTTCAAAACGAAAACAGCGCTAAACGCAGCTTTCCCTGATCTGACAATTGATGTGGAAGAAATCACTTTCGTTCCTCAAACTCAAACGCCAGTAACGGGTGAAGACGCAGAGAAATTCCAGAAGTTCCTAGACCTTCTAGATGACTGTGACGACGTTCAGCAGGTATACCACAACGCTGAGCTATAATTTTTAGCTTTCGTTGTTGTAAAAAAGGCTTCCCGAGGGAAGCCTTTTTTGATCGTGCTGATGGTTGCGAGTAGCGCTAAGTATTACGGTATTTGGAGTAACACAGAGACATGATTACGCCAAAGCAGATGCCCTGTGTCAGCATGGCAGTTCCGCCGTAACTAAAGAATGGAAGCGGGCTTCCCATTACTGGCAACAATCCACTCACCATTCCAGTATTAATAAAGGCGTAGAGGAAGAAGCTCATCGCCAAGGTGCCACTGACTAAGCGACTAAAAAAGTGCTCAGATTGGCCTGCTAGCAACATCACCCGTGCGGTAATAAATAGGTATAGCGACAGCAATCTCACACAGCCAATGAACCCCCATTCCTCCGCATAGGTTGAAAAGATAAAGTCGGTATGACTTTCTGGAATAAAGCCCAGTGTTCCTTGTGTGGCATTCATCCAACCTTTGCCTTTCATACCGCCCGAACCGATCGCAATCAGCGACTGAATGATTTGGTAACCAGAGCCAAGTGGGTCAGATTCTGGGTGTAAGAACTGAGTCACACGGCTTTTTTGGTAGGCTTCCATCACGAAAAACCACAGAATCGGGGCGAGCGTTAGAACGCTCACCACAAATCCGCCAATGATTTTCCAGCTCATACCCGCGAAAAACAACACGAATAGTGCGTAGATCACGGTAAAGATCGCACCATCCAGATCGGGTTGCAAAGCGATCAACCCTGCGGGAACCAAGGTAATCATCAAACAAAGCGCGATTTTACGAAAGTCAGGTCTGCCGCCTTCCAAGTGCAGCATCCAAGCGATCATGATCGGAATCGACAGCTTAATTAATTCCGAAGGTTGAAAACGAAAAAAGCCGATATCTAGCCATCGTTGTGAACCGTTAGTGCTGTCACCAAACAGCGCGACGGCCAGCAGTAACGACACGGCGACAAAATACAAGTACGGTGCCGAGCGTTGATAACTGGCTGCTGGAATGGATGACATCACCAGAATACACACCAGTGTCAGTGCGCAGCGGGCTAAGTGTTTAAAGAGCATGGATTCATCAAAGCCACTGGCGCTCCATAGCGTCAGCGAGCTCAATAACATGATCGGAATTATCGCCATCAAAAGTGGCAAATCGATTCT
>NZ_JAWOTC010000117.1:0-1796 GCF_033338675.1 Vibrio sp. Vb1574 | reverse complement strand
AAACCGTGATCGCGTTTCGTATTCCTGCTCCTTTTACACCTGCTGCTACGGCTGTGTTTTGCGCGCCATTCGTTTGTAGATTGTGGCAACTTTCACAACTGACTTTACCATTCGATGACAAGTTGGGATCTCTAAATAAATGCCAACCAATCCGCGCTAACTTAACGTCGACGACCGGATCGCCCTCGATAGGCAAAACAAGTTCGACTTCTGCTTTTGCAACACTGACGGATGATGCGGTACAAACGAATAGCACGGCGGCACCCCATTTGATAGCTGTACTCAGCCTCATAACTTGAACTTCCTAGAACGCCCTAATTATGAACCTAGTTGCAAATGCGATTTTTTGCCATTTTCAGGCGAGAGTAAAAGGTATGATTTTGTTTCGTATAAAGCTCAAGAGGGAGAGAGATAAAAACAGACAGAGCGAGTCCAATAGAATTCGAACTCGCGTCAGGAAGGCAATAGAGCGTGGCTAGTTGATGAAGGCAAGCAAGCGATAAAACCAAGTGACTTCACCGTAAGCAATCAAATCAAAGATGGTGAAGAAGATGACACAGATGATGGCCAATTTGACCAAGCGTTGAACTATAAACATCACAATTTCCTGTTGTTTTTTCGCAGTTTACTACGTCAACAGGCGAATGAAAAACGGATGCTTGTATCAAGGCGTGTTAAACAATCAACAAAATTTTTTGCAAAAAATGACGTGCTAGAAGCGCTGTTATCTAAGCGATTGTACTATCTACTTTTTTATTAATTTACTGCTCGTTTTGCTTAAAAAGCAATCGGTTAACTCACTGTATAACCTAGATAAGCGAGCGAAAATGGATGTCGACAAGTTGGACGAGCATCAACTATTTCAAATATGATATGTCGTACACTTTTTTAAAACTAATACTTATAACTATTTTTTAATGCAAACACCTCGCTTGTTTAACTTAAATCTTCGCTACAAGACTGCCTTGTATTTCTCGCTCGGTCTGCTCGGGATGATAATTAGTTTCCTTTTTATCAGCCGATACTTTTTCCTGTACAGCTTAGATGAGTTGGAAAACATGGAAATTGACCACTCAAGTCAGCAAGCTATAGCCGTAATTGACATGATGGTGACTCAGCAAGAAGGAAGTTCCTATGATTGGGCTTACTGGGATGAGACCTATGACCTTTTCGCACACCGTGACATCGCAGGTTACAGCGAACGCAACTTATATGTCGAAACCCTTGATGCGCTGAACCTCGATTTGATGTCGTTTATCACACTGGATGGTCAATCCTTAGTGTCATTGAGTCGTGAAAACACACCAGAGTCTTCATCCTCACTAAACAATAAAGTCGTGTCCGTGCCACTCCTCCAACAGCATATTTTGGCGATGAACAGTAAGCTTGATGTTCACCGCGAAAGTTTGGCGGGCATATTTAAGATCAATGACAACATTTGGGGGTTGAGCTTAGCGCCAGTTCGCAACAGCGAAGGAGATCGTCCTTCGAACGGCTGGATGCTTTGGGGACGCAATCTGTCTGAGCGTTTCCCTGGCGACTTTAAAGCGATGATGTCTGCCAGCAATACGCTCGTGACCAAGTCGTTTAATCCTGTCGATCATGCCAAAACTAAAAGCATCGATAAAACCTCAGAGTCCATCATCAAATGGACCCCAATCAGCGATCTCGCGGGTGAGCCGATTGCGTGGTTGAAAACACAAACCAAACGCGAACACTATTCAAAAGGTAATACTCTCTTTATTTACCTCTTTGCGACGGTTGGGGTGGTAGCGTCAGTCATTGCTACCAGCACG
>NZ_JAWOTC010000116.1:0-1799 GCF_033338675.1 Vibrio sp. Vb1574 | reverse complement strand
TCAACACCTTTTCCATACTCTCTTCTCGAATAAGATGGAAGATGGGGTATGGTGAACGATTGGTTAAGTTCTCGTCATCTTCTGGCGCTGCACCACCGAAGCAATAGTCTGGATGGAAAGTCGCCACTTGGAATATACCTTCCCAATCCTGTTGTTTGATCAGCCCTTCAACCCAATCGATGCAGAAGTTGTAGTCCCAGAAATCTTGCAGCATGTTAGGTACGACGACCAATGTTGTTTCCAGCTTTTCTGGTTCGGTGGTGCTGAGTTCAATAAGTTGCAGCAGAATATCCTCAAGCAACGCTTCTTCTTGTGTTGCTTTGCTGACAAAAATCTTAATTTGTTTGTTACGCTGCGGCTTTGCAGCGAAAGGACACAAATTCAGACCAATCACGACATCATTAAGCCATTGATCGACTTGTTGCGTGATCGCATTAATATCTGTATTCGGTGTTTCTTGTGTTGAGCGCGTTGGCATACGACTTTCTTGCTTTTATGAATTTGGCGCAAGCATAGCAGAGAAGTCGATTAACTTCTTCCCAAGCTTGCTACATCAGTGTTGCTGTCGGTATCTACGCTTTCACAAATGTGTTTTAAATAGGCAATGGCAGCAAACATCACGGCATACAAAACGCTTCCGCCAAGCAGTACGGTTGACCAACCGCCATGTTGCCAACAGTAGAGCAATAAAAAACCACCTAAACTTCCGCCAACATAGTAGTGCACCAAGTACAAAGCTGTTGCGGTTGCTTTTGCTTGTGTTGCGTTTTGGCCTACCCAGCCGTAAGCCAAAGTATGGGTAAAAAACGCGCCAAAACTAATCAGCAGAAGACCGATAAGCATAGCGGCGAGGCTCTCAAAAGCCGCAATCCACATGCCTGCCATGCTAACCACAGCGCCTAAGAACATACCTAGAATAGAAGAGTAACGTTTGCTCCAATGCCCTGCGCATCGAGAAGAAAAAGTTCCTCCCAGATAACAGATGAATATCAACGATGCTAGACCGACCGGAACGTTGTGCGGCGCGCTAACCAAACGAAAGCCCATCACTGAGTAAAGATTGACGAACAACGCAAAGTTAAGCCCGCCGATGAGCATTGCAAACCAAACCCGCTGATTTCGGAAGTGGCCAATAATGGCACGATTTTGGTGTCTTAAGCTGCTGGATGACGGTGTGAAGTTGCGTTGTTTTGGCAGTAAGTAGTGAACGCAGATTACGCCAATCAATGTTACAACCATCATGACTTCGATGGCGACATCGACACTAAAGTTATCCGCCAACAAACCGCCGCTAATACGTCCTGCGATGCCACCTAATGAGTTTGCTGCAATGTAAGTACCAATGGCCATTGAAAATGCGTGCTTATCAAGTTCTTCTGCCATGTATGCGACGGCAACAGCGGCAAATGCGGCCAAAGCGATTCCGATTAATGCTCGGCATGCCACCAAAAATATAAATGAGTCTCCGAGTAGCATCAACGCAGAAATGGCAGGAATAGAGAACAAGCCAACCATCATCACTGGCTTACGACCAATGGATTCGGACAAGACCGCCATTGGCACCAAACTGAATGAAAGCGCTAACGTTGAGGCAGCAAACAACCAGTTAACCTGCGTTTCTGAAATGGAAAACAGCGTTGCGAAGGTCGGCAGCATAGGTTGTAAAAGGTATAGGTTAGAAAAAACCAAAAAAGAGCCAAGCGCCAGAGATAGCGTAATGCGTTTGTATTCCGGAGTACCAAAGCTGACCATGTTTCCTGCCTGATAGGAGCAATAAAGGAGATTGTGATCAATCTATA
>NZ_JAWOTC010000115.1:0-1804 GCF_033338675.1 Vibrio sp. Vb1574 | reverse complement strand
AACGCTTGGATTGTTTTCGGCAAGGCCTGCG
Source organism: Vibrio sp. Vb1574 (assembly GCF_033338675.1). NCBI lineage: Bacteria > Pseudomonadati > Pseudomonadota > Gammaproteobacteria > Vibrionales > Vibrionaceae > Vibrio > Vibrio sp. Vb1574. Next base: position 1,773 of record NZ_JAWOTC010000115.1, on the reverse strand, counting down.
GAATATCTCGGTTGTCGATACTGCGATAAAGCATTTCTAAAATAGGAAACGCAAATGTGAGCAAATTAAAGCATACCAACGGCAACGTCAGCATGATTGAGCGTAGGTTTTTATTGCGCTCCGCTTTTTGTAGTTGGGCTCTGAGATCGCTCTTTTGGTGATTCACATGTCGTTCGATTTCCAGCACCGAATCTAACGAGGTTAGCTCTCGACTCATGCCGCCACCTCTTCGGTTTCTGGTTGAATCGCATCTAGCGCATGGCAATCTGTACTTTGCCACCCAATTCGACACACCGTTCCCGGAATAAGGTTCAGATGCGTTCGGTTGTCGTTGGGCACTTTCACAACAAACTGACCAACCAGTTCAACGTCAACCACTAATCGATAATGATCACCGTGATAAATTAGCTCACGCAGCACGCCTTCAATTTGGTTATCACACGATTCGTCATCAGGTTGGATGGAAATTTTCTCTGGTCGAATAGACAAGGTGGTGTGCTCGCCGTTTTGGGTCACTCGAACCGGTTTGGCAACGAAGTGAGCGGGGCCGACCTGGACTTGGCATCGCTCTGATTGCCACTCTTTTACCACACCAGAAAGCTGATTATTTTCACCAATAAACTGAGCGACGAACGCGTTACTCGGAGATTCATACAGTTCCGTTGGCGGGGCAAGTTGCTGCACTTCGCCTTGATTAAAAACTGCGATTCGGTCAGACATAGTGAGCGCTTCATCTTGGTCATGCGTGACATACAAAATCGTAATGCCGAGCTTTTCGTGCAGGTGTTTAATCTCCATCTGCATTTGCTCACGAAGTTGCTTGTCCAACGCGCCCAAAGGCTCATCCATCAGGACGAGTTTCGGTTCAAACACAAGCGCTCTCGCCAACGCGACACGTTGTTGCTGCCCGCCAGATAACTGCTTTGGATAACGACTGGCAACGTGCCCCAACTCGACCATGTCCAGTGCGCTCTGTACTTTATTTTGAATGGTTTGATTATCGAGCTTACGCACTTTTAGAGGAAAAGCGAGATTCTCCGCAATCGTCATGTGAGGAAACAGCGCGTAGTTTTGAAATACCATTCCGATGTCGCGTTTATGTGGCGCGAGATTGTTTACCGGAACGCCATCAATGTAACTCTCCCCGCCCGTTGCCGTTTCAAAACCCGCCAGCATCATCAGACACGTTGTTTTGCCTGATCCAGAAGGCCCCAACATGGTGACAAACTCTCCGGGTGCGATGTCTAAGTTGAAGTCTTTAACCACCAAGTTTGCACCGTCGTAGGTTTTCTTAACATGTTGAAAGCTCACATAATCCTTGTTTGCTGTGCTCATGGCATCCCTCCGTTCATTTTTGTATAGCGAAAATAAGTAGAGCGCCACAAAGCGCCCTACTCACTAGCTCAATTACAGATTGTATTTTGATAGGTCTAAGCGGGTAGCAAGCGCGTGCTCCACCATCTGGATCACTTGTTGACGCTCCTCACCTTTAAGCAGTTGGCGCGGTGCACGAACTTGCTCTGAACCACGGCCACACACTTGTTCAGCAAGCTTAATGCACTGAACCAGCGTAGGAATGGTGTCGAGACGCAGCAGCGGTAAGAACCAACGGTAAATTTCTAACGCTTCTGCATAACGGCCTTGGCTCGCCAGCTTGTAAATTGCAACTGATTCTTCTGGGAACGCATTGGTTAAGCCAGAAATCCAGCCTGTCGCTCCTAACATCAGCGACTCAAGCGCAATGTCATCAACACCACTGAACACGATAAAGCG
>NZ_JAWOTC010000114.1:0-1850 GCF_033338675.1 Vibrio sp. Vb1574 | reverse complement strand
AGTCGTCGTTCTTCTCGAACCGCGATACCGCACTAGCAAAGATGTTGTTGTCATCTGGTGTACGTTTTAGGTTATTACCCTCAAGACCAGTGACAAAAGAAGCCACATCTTCAGTATTGAGAGAAGCGATCATTTTAGGTTCAGCGTTTGGCGCTGCAACAAATGCACCCGGCATAAAGTCTGTTTCAAAAAGCTGCCAGTATTCACCGATCAGAGGAAGAACCACCTCTTCACCCGCTGCAAAACCATCAAACTTATCAGTTGGTTCAAGTTTGTGTAGATCACCCGTTACGCGAGAGATTTTAAACTGTTCATTGTCGACATCTAGGATCAAACGAATGCTGTGAAAGTAGATCGCCCAATCTTTTGAGTTAACTGCTTCGCCTTGGTTTACTAGCGTCATGTTGACCTTGTTACAAGATGCCCACTCAGCGCCCAAATCCTGACATGCCAGCCCCTCATTAGCACCATGGTTAGTGAGCACTTGATACTGGATATCAAGGTTATCAGCCAGTGAATTTACAACTTGTTGCTCAGAGCTTTGCAGAGCAGAACAACCTGCTAGTGTTGCGATAACAGAAGCAGCAATCAAACTAGGTTTCAACATCTTACTTTCCCCAAAAAGTCAGTGGTTCAAAACGACAATTACGCAATTTAAAAGCACCCAAATCTGTGGTGCTCAACAATGTCATTCAACATACAAGCAGTTATTTCTAAGCGTAAAATAAATAAAAGTAAGAAGTGATCCAGCTCAAACTCCACTCACCAAGAAAAAATATAAACACATTTATTTCATGCACTTACAACCAACGTCAAAATCGAACAACTTATTTTGACGAGTTTGTTGCGATCTAAATCACCGATTCCGATTGATTTGGTATGACTTTGTAGGATTCGGATCACATCTGATTATTTTGTGAACCATTAATAACAAACTCACCAATTTAGCTTTCGTGAAGTCAATCTCATTTTTAGCGTGTCAAAACTCGTCAATATTGTTTGAAATGACGTTTTTGTCGATTGGTTGGTCTATCCAATCGTTGCAAAAAATAGTTTTAAAGTGAGCTCTGGTGTCTAAGCTTTATTTGGGTATAAAGTAATATCCCCTGTGAGTTGTAGATGCTGAAATCAGAGTCTCACCATAAGATTCAGCCGAGGATAAAAACTATGTTTCGCCTAATGACACTGATGTCATCTCTTATTGTTATCTTTACCTCCTTTTCGTCCTACGCTGAGCCTCAACACTGGCGAGCTAAAAAAGGCGATACGGAATACATGATTATCGGCTCCGTACATGTCGGTGATAAAAGCATGTATCCACTTCCGAAAAACATCACTAAGTTTTTGGAACAAAGCTCGGGCTTAGTTATTGAGGCCGATGTAAGAAGTTCTGAAGGTGTGGTGTACCCAGTGAGTTCGATTCTCTCTAAAGACGTACTCGACAAAACTCAACGCCAACTGTTAGTGAACATCGCCAAAGATCTAGGCATGGCTGAAGCGCAACTTCTCAATGCGCCACCTTGGACCGCAGCTCTGACCATCCAACTCGCGCTAGTCAATAAGCTTGGCTACGTATCAGACGAAGGTGTAGACATGCATCTAATTGGTTTAGCTGAGAAAAAGCACCTCCCAGTCCTCTCGTTAGAATCGGTGCAGTTTCAAATCGATCTTATTGCTGGTCAGCCAAATGGTGGGCAAGAAATGCTGCTGTCCTCGATAGACGAATACGAAGGTGGTGACAAGCTTGTACAGTGTTTGATAGAAAGCTGGAAAAGTGGTGATGGAAGTATGCTGGAAGAGGCATCTTTAACAGACAAAGCGACGGAAGATTTTAACGAAGCGTTCTTATA
>NZ_JAWOTC010000113.1:0-1853 GCF_033338675.1 Vibrio sp. Vb1574 | reverse complement strand
AGCAATCACCTCTAGCCGTAGTGCTCGATTACCACAAATCAACCTAACTGCGGGTTACAACCTAACTCGTGGCGACACCGACTACGACGATAGCGCTTTAGGCAAATCATCAAACGATCAAGACGCCTTAACCGCTGGTGTTAGCTTTTCTCAAACACTTTATAACCGTGCATCTTGGATTTCTCTAGACACAGCAGAGAAAAGCGCTCGTCAAGCAGACGCAACTTACGCAGCAACCCAACAAGGTTTGATCCTTCGTGTCTCTCAAGCGTACTTCGAAGTATTGCGCGCTCAAGACAATCTAGTCTTCGTTCGTGCAGAGAAAGCAGCCGTTGGTCGCCAACTAGAACAAACAAAACAACGCTTTGAAGTTGGTTTGTCGGCAATTACTGACGTTCACGATGCGCAAGCTCAGTACGATGCGGTACTAGCAGATGAAGTGTTGGCAGAAAATGATCTGATCAACAGCTATGAATCACTACGTGAAATCACAGGTCAAGAACACAAAAACTTAAACGTTCTTGATACTAACCGTTTCTCTGCAACACGTACGAACAGCCCTGCTGAAACGTTGATCGATGAAGCGAAAACGAAGAACCTTAGCCTATTGTCAGCTCGTATTTCACAAGACATCGCGCGCGACAACATCTCGCTAGCTAGCTCTGGTCACCTACCAACACTATCTCTAGACGGTGGTTACAACTACGGTGATACTTCAAACAGTGCTCGTGATAACACGACGGATAACTTCAATATTGGCGTTAACCTAGCAGTGCCACTTTACACTGGCGGCAACGTGACATCACAAACCAAACAAGCTGAGTTTGCGTACGTTGCAGCAAGCGAAGATCTTGAAGCTCAGTACCGTAGCGTAGTGAAAGATGTTCGTGCACAAAACAACAACATCAACGCTTCTATTGGTGCGTTAAAAGCGTATGAGCAATCGGTAGTTTCAGCGAGATCTGCGCTAGAAGCGACAGAAGCAGGTTTTGATGTAGGTACTCGTACTATCGTTGATGTTCTAGACGCAACTCGTCGCCTATACGATGCGAACAAAAACCTTTCAGACGCTCGTTACAACTACATCCTGAGTGTTCTTCAGCTTCGCCAAGCGGTTGGTACACTAAGCGAACAAGACATCTTAGATGTGGATGCAGGTTTGAAACCAGCGAAATAACGTTCAGTTATACAATGAAATTAAAACGCCAGTTGATTCTTCAACTGGCGTTTTTTGTTGTCTATCACTCGATGCAAATTACCTAACATTGTACGCCTAGCGATTGTCTCGCAAATGCATTGCTATACCAGAACGTAGAACAGCAAGCATAGAAAAACAAAAAGGCCGCTTTACAGCGACCTTTCAGATAGTGTTGTTCAAAGCAGTAAGGCTTAGCCTTTGCCGCCTTTAATTGCATTGATGATTTCGCTGGTTGAGCAACCATCTTCAAAGTTCAAAACACGAACTTCACCACCTGCTGCAATCACTTCTTTACCACCGGCAATCACTTCTGGTTTGTAGTCACCGCCTTTAACTAACATGCTTGGCAGCACTTCAGAGATCAGACGCTGTGGCGTATCTTCACTAAACGGTACAACCCAGTCAACCGCACCTAAACCTGCCAATACTGCCATACGGCGATCGGTTGGGTTTACTGGACGACCAGGGCCTTTTAAACGCTTTACAGACTCATCGGTATTTACTGCGACAATTAGGCGATCGCCTAGCTCAGCAGCATGATTAAGGTAAGACACATGACCAGCGTGAAGAATATCAAAACAGCCATTGGTCATGACGACTTTCTCGCCACGAGCACGTGCTTTTTTCACCGCTTCAATCAGTGCTTTTTCTGAGA
>NZ_JAWOTC010000112.1:0-1871 GCF_033338675.1 Vibrio sp. Vb1574 | reverse complement strand
TATCTTACGAGTCACGCACACAGCTGACAATCTGGATGCAAGACAACAAAGTATCGGATTCGCTCATGCGCTCTGTTCTGCCAAAAGGCTGGTCGATTGCAGACCGCTCTGGCGCAGGTAACTACGGTTCACGCGGCATTAGCGCGATGATCTGGAAAGACAACTACAAGCCGGTTTACATCAGTATTTACGTCACAGACACCGACCTTTCGCTTCAAGCTCGCGATCAACTGATCGCGCAAATCAGCCAACTGATTTTAGAGCACTACAAAGAAAGTTAAGCTCGAACTCGAGCAACCAAGCCCTTCTCATTCAGAGGGGCTTTTTCTTACCTGCTCTCTCAAATTCTTAACAAATCTCTCTTATTCTTGCTGTCTTCACTACGCTTTACCGAATGGTCACCTCTTGCTAATTAGTCATAAAAATTATCGGTTTAGACATGAGTTCAAGTTCACATTAAGCAACCTGACACTCACAAGTGGCGAGAAATAAACCATACTCTGTTAAAGGAACGTATTTTTCTTGAAAATAGCTGCGTGTTACTTATTGTTTACATTTAGAGGAATGTCTAGGGAGATGGCTATTGAGACTTGAAAGAACTTTTGACCCAAATGACTTGTCGACGCAAAACATGGAAAGCCCAATATGTTTACCGATCGGCTTTGTTCACTTTTTGGCTCAATCACAGACGTTACAGCAGGTGCTCGATACTGTCGCAGAATGGATCAATCGGATTTTTGAATCTGACCGCACCAGCATTACGCTGTACGAAAACAGTGACTACCTCAAGGTCTACTCTTTTTCCGGCAACAAAGCGATTCCTGCCGATTTTCTCGTCCCGATTGATCAAGCCTTCGTCGGGCGTGTGTTCAAAAACCAACAACTGATCATTTGTGACGACGTTTCTCAATCCGACGAGCTAGATTGCGTCATGTTGACCTCCAGCGGTATGGGCACGTGTATGGATGCGCCGCTGATGCATGGTCAAATGTGCTTGGGCACGCTTAACGTCGCGCATCATCAAACCCATTTTTATACCAAGGAACAAGCCGCACAGTTGCAATGCATTGCCAACTGGATAGCGTTGAACATTGCACTGCATATTCAGATCATGAAAATGGAGCACCTCGCCACCACAGACGATCTTACTGGCATTCCAAACCGCAGAGAGTTCATGCGTCAAATTGAGCATCGTCTTTCTGAATTTCGCACGCAAGGGATCAAATTCCACGTCGCGATTTTGGATTTAGATAACTTTAAAAAACTGAATGACAAGTTTGGGCACGACGCTGGCGACAAAACTCTCATCCATGCTGCCAATACCATTAAAGGGCATTTACGAGAATGCGACCTGCTTGCTCGTGTCGGTGGTGAAGAGTTTGCTATCGTCCTGAGAAGCCGCTCTTCTCAAGAAGCAATGGATACGTTAGAAACCATCCGAAATGCCTTAGAAACCACGACGATTCGATATTCAGGGCGTGATATGACATTCACCGCCAGTATTGGGGTAACTCAAGTGTGTGGCTTGGATGATTCTTTTGAGCCGTTAGTGAAACGTGCTGATTTAGCGTTATACAAAGCGAAAGAAACCGGGAGAAATCGCGTAGAAATCAATCACAGCGAGCATCAAGGCGTATCGAATGAGCAATGAGTGAGATGATGAATCAACAATAAAAAAGGTAGCGACTGATGCGCTACCTTTGCGATTCCCAAGTAAATTCAAGATGAGGAGTGATTCACCTTGCGCTGACTTGGGATTAAGAAGTCAGCAAATTGAATTATGCTTTCTTAAGATCTTTAGCAGGGTAAGTTAGCGTCTTTTCGCCAGCTTTAACGTGAGCGTAAAAACCGCCGCTGCTTAAACCTGTAAC
>NZ_JAWOTC010000111.1:0-1899 GCF_033338675.1 Vibrio sp. Vb1574 | reverse complement strand
AAGCGAGTTGTTTGAACGATTATGTCATCAAACCGTTATTCTCGCGGGAGGGGGCGAATATTGAGATCGTCAAAGATGGAAAGCGCTTGGTGAAAACGCCGGGGCCTTATGAATCGAAATTCAATATCGTCCAGAAATATCATCCGTTGCCTAAGTTTGGGCAGAACCATACGTTAATCGGTAGTTGGCTCGTCAATGATAGAGCGGCGGGTATTTCGATTCGTGAAGACAGTAGCCTAGTGACACAAGATATGGCGCGCTACATTCCACATGTGATTTTGACGTGATCAAAAAAGCTCTCCATTCAGAGAGCTTTTTCATATCAGATGTTCAATTTCAATGATCAACGATTACGTTATTTTATTGCTCTTCAGCCAACGCAACACCGCGTTGAGTAAGACCACATAGCATCACAGGTATAGCATTGAAGATCTCTTCAAATTGCTCTAAGCCTTCCATGCCTTGCTCTGCAAGCGTTGCAATGGTGGTTTCTGGATCGTACAACATAGTAAGAGAGAGCAGCACACCACCCAATAGGGCACTGTCTTCGCTGTCTTCTGGCATTAACGTTTCCCAATCATCACGTGTCAGTTGCCAACCTTGAAGTACACCTTCACAGAAATCACGAGTACTTGCTGAGACAATGTCTTGCTCATCGAGAGTACAACCTTCAGGCCATTGCCAAGAACCTTCTAGCAAAGCTGGTCGAGTTTGGTTCCACATTTGTACAATTTCATCAATGTACAGTTCTAGTTGTTCACCATCTGAGAAAGGTGCTGTCTCTTCGCCGCCCCATAAGAATGGCAGCCACTCTTGAGGGTTCAACACGTTTGGCGCTGATGCCATCGCGGTTACAAAGCCTTGAGTTTTCGCTAGGTTTAGTAGTTTTCCATCAAGTTCTGGAAGAGAAAGCATGTCTTGTAGTTTCAAAATAGAATACCATTTGTTAATGGGCTGATTGGTTGCGCTCATCTTACCAATCAATTAGTGATAAATCGATATTAGGGAATGATTCGTCTACAGATATGGAAATTCGTTCGTCACTTAGAAAAAAAAGCATTCTCGCTCTCACACTGTACCTGTGTTTTTTTATCGCTACGATAGGATCGGTGGTGTACTTGGTGGTTGAGCCACCTGTCCGTGACAAACTAGAAAGAAATCTCGATTTACGTACCCAACTGCTTGCTTCCCAGATAAAAGAGCCGCTCATCACATCCACAGGCGTACTGAATAGCTTGGTTGGGCTTGCGCAAAGCTCAAACCAAAGCAATTCCCTTAAATCGACCATTCCTCAGATTTTAAGATGAAGCGACGAGATCATCGTCAGTGGTGGATTGTGGCCCAAACCAGAACTCAAAGAAGAACGATGGCGGTTTACCAGTTTGTTTTTTAACAAGAACAGTGAGGGGAACATCGATCAGATTCATTCATACAACAATCCAGAATCTGGCGGTTATGACAATGATCCGTGGTATCGCGCAGCCGCTGAACAACCGTCAGGCTCGGTGAGTTGGTCTGCGGTGTATATTGATACTTTCACTCAAGTTCAAATGATTACCGCCTCTGCGCCGTATTATAGAAATGGAGAGTTTGCAGGCGTTGCGACGGTCGACCTTTCTTTGGAGGCCTTATTCCAGTTCATTCGTGAGCACACCAACCAATACTCTTTGGGGGTGGTCATTCGAGATGCTAACTCGAATGTCATCATCGAACACAACTTTCAAATCACCAAACAAATGTACATTAGTAAACTCGATTTTGGTGAATTTCATTGGAAGCTAGAAGTTGTCAATGCTAAGGCGAAAGTGGCGGATCAAGTGTTCGAGCAAGTCATGAGTGTTGAAGGCGGCATCATCCCATTCTTATTGCTATGCGTTCTCGTTGGGTACTATTTACTTA
>NZ_JAWOTC010000110.1:0-1902 GCF_033338675.1 Vibrio sp. Vb1574 | reverse complement strand
ACGCAAACGTAGTGCTATTGGTTATCGACGCACGTGAAAACATCTCTGACCAAGACTTGAGCCTGCTAGGTTTTGCATTGAACGCCGGTCGTTCAATCGTATTAGCGGTAAACAAGTGGGATGGTCTAGATAACGAAGTAAAAGAGAACGTGAAGAAAGAGCTAGACCGCCGCCTAGGTTTCGTTGACTTTGCTCGTATTCACTTTATTTCTGCACTGCACGGTACTGGTGTTGGTCACTTATTTGAGTCTATCCAAGAAGCGTACAAGTCGGCAACGACACGTGTTGGTACCTCTGTTTTGACTCGTATCATGAAGATGGCGACTGATGATCACCAACCGCCAATGGTTCGTGGCCGTCGTATCAAGCTAAAATACGCGCACGCAGGTGGTTACAACCCACCAATCGTCGTGATTCACGGTAACATGGTTCGTGAACTTCCGGATTCATACAAGCGTTACTTGATGAACTACTTCCGCAAGTCACTGGAAATTATGGGTACGCCAATTCGTATCAACTTCCAGAATAGCGAAAACCCGTTTGAGAATCGTGCGAACAAGCTAACCTTGTCTCAAGAGCGTAAGCGTAAACGTATGATGTCTGTGGTTAAAAACCGCAAAAAATAATTTAAGCATTTGAAGATACCCAAGTTTTTACTTGGGTATTTTTTTATCTGTTTTTTGCAACCTCTAAAAGTGATGTGAGATGTGTCCTTTTCTAAACCTTACTTTCATCATTATCACAATGTTCTTCTGCGCGGTTTTCCTCTAGTGATATTAGTGATGACGTGCAGATTCCTGTATCTTCAAATGCTCAGTACAAAACCTTAACTTCTTACATTCACAAAGATAAGCAAAGCATGACGATTACCGCGACACAAACCCGTTTCTGCCATCAAACTTGGCAGTTGGACGCTCAGATTCAACTCGTTCAAAACCACAATGAAGTGACCTACGTAGTCACCGACGTGACTCCGTTTCATCCCGTTAGCCATATCTGGCCTGATCATCCCGCGGATAAAGGCATCTTAGTATTTAATGATCAACAATTTGAAGTGATTGATTGTCAAGTTGGTGCCATTGAAGTGGCAACCGGAGAGCTATTTGTTGGAGCGGCAATCCCTGTAAAGCGCGATACAGAAGGCTGGTTATTTGTTGTCGTACATGTATTAGCGCTTGTTGACACTCTATCTCAAGATACACGAGTGACGCTGAAAGTGGACAAAGAGTACCAACAAGCATTGAGTCGTGGACACAGTGCAGGTCATCTCGCCTACTTAGCCCTAAATAAAGTCCTCGCTGCCAGTTACTGGCGTAAAGATGCTGATCGTAAAGACCCACATGGCAACTATGATTTTAATAGTTATGCCCAAGAAGCCAGCTTTGTAACACCAGACAAGTGCCTAGATACTTACCGTTTAGGTAAAACACTCCGTAAAAGAGGCCTAAACAGCGCAGAAATGCTGTCAGACTTAGAGAAAATAGAGGGTCAGGTGAATGCACAATTGAAGCTTTGGCTGGAAAGAGACGCGGCGATCATTATGGACTGCCATGGTGACAACTTGACCGATTCTCGTTATTGGAAATGTGACTTGGGAGAGGGAGAATTGGCCGTGATCCCTTGTGGAGGAACGCACGCAGAGCATTTGAGTGACTTTGGCTCGATACACGTCAAGTTGGTCGAAATGGATTCACAAACGATTGAAATGCACACCGATGTAATAGCTTGCTTTTCCAATTAGATCTTTTTATTAAATTCTGTTTTTTTCTTTTTTTGAATTTAATTTTGGTGTTTTATGCTTCTTTAAATTGGAATGCAGAATATGTAACTTATGCTTTCGGTGTGTGGTTATATAAATATTCTTTTAGGGGGTGATCGCTGATCAAATGGTAAATATCAGAT
>NZ_JAWOTC010000109.1:0-1934 GCF_033338675.1 Vibrio sp. Vb1574 | reverse complement strand
ATTGAAGATATCAAAGAGCGCGTTGCGAAAGGTCAGCCAACATTGGTTGGTACAGTATCGATTGAAAAATCAGAACTACTCTCCAACGCTTTGAAGAAAGCGAAGATCAAACACAACGTTTTGAACGCTAAGTTCCATGAGAAAGAAGCGGAAATCGTTGCTGAAGCAGGTATGCCTGGTGCGGTAACTATCGCAACAAACATGGCGGGTCGTGGTACAGATATTGTACTAGGTGGTAGCTGGCAAGCAAAAGTTGAATCACTACAAGATCCAACGAAAGAGCAAATCGACGCAATCAAAGCTGAGTGGAAAAAAGTTCACGATCAAGTTTTAGATGCTGGTGGTCTGCACATCATCGGTACTGAGCGTCATGAATCTCGTCGTATCGATAACCAGTTACGTGGCCGTTCTGGTCGTCAAGGTGATGCGGGTTCATCTCGTTTCTACCTATCGATGGAAGACTCACTACTGCGTATCTTCACTTCAGATCGTATGGCAAGCTTGATTCAAAGCGGTATGGAAGAAGGCGAAGCAATCGAATCTAAGATGTTGTCTCGTTCTATTGAAAAAGCACAACGCAAAGTGGAAGGTCGCAACTTCGACATCCGTAAACAGCTTCTTGAATACGATGACGTGGCGAACGATCAACGTAAAGTGGTTTACGAACTGCGTGATGAGCTCATGAACGTTGACGATATCAGCGACATGATTGAACAAAACCGTGAAGATGTGCTCACAGCGATCATCGACGAATACATTCCACCACAATCTCTAGAAGACATGTGGGATGTGGAAGGTCTTCAAGAACGTTTGAAAGCAGATTTCGATCTAGACGCGCCAATCAAGCAATGGCTTGAGGAAGACGACAAACTGTACGAAGAAGCGCTGCGCGAGAAGATCATCAGCCTAGCCGTTGAAGTATACAAAGCGAAAGAAGAAGTTGTGGGTGCACAAGTGCTTCGTAACTTCGAAAAATCAGTGATGCTTCAAACACTCGATACGCTTTGGAAAGAGCATCTGGCGGCGATGGATCATCTGCGTCAAGGTATCCACCTACGTGGCTACGCACAAAAGAACCCGAAACAAGAGTACAAACGTGAATCGTTTGAATTGTTTGAAGGTTTACTTGAAGCGCTGAAGACTGACGTTATTACTGTTCTGTCTCGTGTTCGCGTTCAACAGCAAGAAGAAGTTGAGCGTATGGAAGAGCAACGTCGTGCTCAAGCAGAAGAAGCTGCTCGTCGTGCGCAGGCTCAGCATGCAGCTGCGGAAAATCAGTTGGCTGATGGTGAAGAGTCTGAGGGCTCAAATCAACCTGTTGTTCGTGATGAGCGTAAAGTAGGTCGAAACGAACCTTGTCCATGTGGTAGTGGCAAGAAATACAAGCAGTGTCACGGTCAGATCAATTAATCTAACTTGATAACTTAATAAGAAAGAGTCGCTTAGGCGGCTCTTTTTGTATCGATAGATCCTAGGTAAATATCCATGAAAAGAATTCACATTGTTGCAGCGATCATTTTCAATCAAGATAAGTCGCAAATCTTTATTACTAAACGTCCTGATGATAAACACAAAGGTGGTTTTTGGGAGTTTCCGGGCGGTAAAGTCGAGCTAGGAGAAACAGTTGAACAAGCGATGGTTCGTGAGCTTGAAGAGGAAGTGGGGATTCGAGTGATTGAACAAGCACCGTTTGAACACCTTGAATACGATTACCCAGATAAGTCGCTAAAATTTGATTTTATTACCGTCTCTCAGTTCGAGAACGAACCTTATGGTCGAGAAGGCCAAGAAGGGCGCTGGGTCGCAGTTGGTGAATTAGGGGATTACACCTTCCCTGAAGCTAACGTGCCTATCTTACAACGTGTCGTAAAAGAGTTCGCTTAAGCCTAATGAACGTGCTTGTGGTTAACACAGTATGTTGTTAGTTTAAAAAG
>NZ_JAWOTC010000108.1:0-1954 GCF_033338675.1 Vibrio sp. Vb1574 | reverse complement strand
GCTTCCACCGTCAGTGGAATCCATACTTCTGGTAACACAATATCTTGCGGCGTAGCGTCAGTTTCTTTCGGCTCCTCGGCAGCCGCTTCAGGTTCAGCTTCACTTGGTGCGAGCGCAACATTGATGTCTTTCAATGCGGTTGGTGCGATCACCAAACGATCGCCCTGCATCGACAAAGCGGTCGAGAACGTTTGCCAATCAATCTGATTGCCTAACACATTGACGTTGATGTCATTAAAGCTGACTTTATTGACAAAAATTGGCACTGGCGTGCTGATAGAACGCAGCGGTGGTGTTTCTTCTTCAGGCTCTTCACTGGCAGGTGGCAATTCTGGCATTTGGAAGTTAACACCTTGCAGCGCCAGTTCATCAACACACACTTTTGGGTCAAAGAAACAGCGGAAGTTAATCGCCAACGCAAGGCGCTCGACTTTCGCATCAATATGTAAAGACTCATCAACAAAGCTGACATTTTGCAGTGCAAAACGAGGGAATAGCGAGCCTTGAATGCTCTCGACTTTGAGTTGAGGTAAGGCTTTCTCTGCGCCCCAAATCGCCAGCTTCAACCCTGGATGGGTAAACAGTACCGTAGCGACAAAAATAGTGATTAACAACAGCAGACCAATCAAACTTAGTGATAACCACTTGGTCCACTTAAACATCTTTTTGATCATAGCTCAGGCCCCAAAGAGAAGTGGATGCGGAATTCGTTGTTTGGCTTTTCATCCAGCCCCCACGCAAAGTCGAAGCTTACCGGTCCCACAGGTGAAGCCCATCGAATACCAACCCCAGCACCAGATTTCCATTCAGGTGTGTCATTAAATGCATCACCAATATCGTAGAATGTTGCGGCCCACCAGTTGCCGTAAACACGATATTGATACTCTAAGGTGCTGCTTAAGATGTATTTCGCACCCGTTAATGCGCCACTTTCATCGACAGGTGAGATGGATTCATAGCCATAACCACGGATGTTGTTGTCACCACCAGCAAAGAAACGCAACGATGGCGAAAGCTTTTCAAATTCCTCCGTGATATTAGCCCCCCCTTCGAGACGGAACAAACCACGATGGTTTTCGCCGATGCCACGAATCCACGAAGATCGCCCAAGCAGACGCAATACGCGCGTTTCAGACAGTAGCGCCGGATCGCCGTATTCAACCGTTACGCTTTGCTTATCGCCCCACATTGGCATACTGCCACCACGGACACGAGTACGCGAAAAGGTTGCCCCTGGAAGCACAAACTGCACGCCATCATCTTGCAAACCTTGCGAGAAGTTTTCGTACAAGTGACGAACGTACACGGTTTTGTGCCAACCACCGTCGGTTAACCAGTGTCTTTCTACCGCAAGGTTTGATTCCAAACTCTCAGTATCACGGTTGTCCAAATGCTTCAGACCAAATTGCAATTGATAGTATTCACGTAAGACGTCGTCTAATGGAATCTTGTAACCGGCGGTGATGGTTTGTTCTGGTTTGGAGAGAGAAAGCGCCGTATTAAAGCTATGACCGCGTGCACTTACCCATGGTTTTTTCCATTTTAAAGTGCCGCGCACACCCGTATCGGTGGAGTAACCAATACCGGTTTCAATTTGGTTTTTCGCAGCAGGCGCTAACGAGACTTTAATCGGCAGCTCGCGCCCATCTTCAAGCTTGCTTAAGTCAGGCTCAACAAACACGGAGGAGAACCAATCGGTGTTAGATAGGTTTTGGTTGTATTCACCCACATCAGAGACAAGATAAGGTTCGCCAATTTCAAAAGGTCGCATCGACTCAACACGGTTTTCCCAGATCTGGCTTCCCGTAATTTCTACCGGACCAAAGTGATAGCGAATACCGCTGTCGTAGTGCAAACGCACATTGGCTTCATTCAATTCAGGGATCACTTCCAGCTTGTTGAGCTTAAAGTCACCATTGAAGTAGCCACGTTGCAAAGCCAGGTTACGAATCCC
>NZ_JAWOTC010000107.1:0-1997 GCF_033338675.1 Vibrio sp. Vb1574 | reverse complement strand
CAACATCGTCGAGACCGACTCGAGTGAAGCAAGCTCTTATCTCAGCACGTATTCAGTCGTTTGGACGACGTTAATGGGTGTGATTCCTGCCCTGATTGTGTTCAAAGTAAAGCTGCAACCACAACGCGGACAATGGCTACGCTTTGTGCTTACAAAACTGGTCGCGATGCTCGCTTCGTTAGCAGTTATTGCCGTGATTGCGGGGTTGTACTATCAAGATTACGCATCTGTGGGTCGCAATAACAGCTACCTGAAAAAAATGATCATCCCAACGCAATATGTCTACAGCGCGACAAGTTACGTAAAAGAAAATTACTTAACTACGCCACAGCCATATCGTGAAATCGGTACTGATGCACAGCAATCTTCGACCGCTTTACAGCAAGCGCAGGACAAACCGACGTTACTCGTTTTTGTGGTAGGTGAAACCGCACGTACTCAAAACTATCAACTGAATGGTTACGAGCGTGAAACTAACCCCTACACCAGCCAATTAGATGTTATTTCTTTTAAAGATGTAGCGTCATGCGGCACTGCGACAGCAGTATCTGTACCATGCATGTTTTCTCAGTTAACGCGCAATCAATTTGACCGTAAACAAGCTGATAACCAAGACATCGCGTTAGATATCATGCAACGTGCAGGTATCGACCTACTGTGGAAAGAAAACGACGGTGGCGATAAAGAAGTCGCGCATAAGATCAAAAAAATCGAACTAGACAGAAAGCAACAAAACGCACTGTGCAACGGTCAAACTTGTTACGACATGGCACTACTGAGTGACTTTGACCAAGAAGTGTCGAACATGAACGGTAACCGAGTTGTAGCCATGCACCTTATTGGCAGCCATGGCCCAACTTACTTCCAACGTTAACCGAAAGAGAAAGCGTTTTTCCAACCAGATTGCCCACGTGCAGACATTGAAAACTGTAGCGTCGAAGAGATCGTAAATCCCTACGACAATACCATTCGTTACACAGACTTTGTCTTGGAACAAACCATCAACAAACTTAAGACGTTAGAAGAAAAATATAACACTGCGTTGATTTATGTTTCTGACCACGGTGAATCGCTTGGTGAAAGCGGCATGTTCTTACATGGTATGCCTTACGGACTTGCTCCGGATTTCCAAAAACGAGTACCGCTTATCATGTGGATGTCGCCAAGCTTTAAGCAAGCAAAACACATCAACACGGATTGCTTGTCCAAAGAAGCACAAAATGCAGGTAAGTACTCGCATGACAATGTGTTCCACTCTTTGCTTGGTATTATGGATGTAAAAACCCAAGCCTACGACGGCCAGTTAGATATCTTCAAAACCTGTCGAACCGTATCCTAAGTAGTTAGAAAAAGCCTGATTCAAAATGTGAGTCAGGCTTTTTTATGACAAGCCGTTTCTGCCAACCTCTTTTTCGCTCGTTATAATCAACGCCTAATGAAATCGAAACAGAGCGAACAACATGAAAATCGGTATTATTGGCTTAGGCGACATTGCACAAAAGGCTTACCTTCCTGTCATTACTCAACTTCCTAATGTTGAGCTGGTCTTTTGTACCCGAGACGCCGAAACCCTCTCTTCACTAGCTCAGCAATATCGCATTAAGGAAAGCTGTCAGGACTACCGACAGCTTCCTGCGTTTGGTGTAGATGCGGTGATGATTCATGCCGCAACTCATGTTCACTTTCAAATCGCTGAATATTTTCTAAAACAAAGCATTCCCACTTTTGTCGACAAACCTCTGGCGGACAGTGCCCAACAGGTAGAGCAACTCTATGAGATTGCAGCTATCGCCAATCAACCACTTTATGTTGGCTTTAATCGCCGACACATTCCGCTCTACAACGACTATTTGCCAAACGTACAAAAAGGCGATGTCGCTAATTTGAAGTCACTGCGTTGGGAGAAAAATCGCCACAATCTGCTGGGAGAACTCCGTACGTTCATCTTTGACGATTTTATTCACCCGCTAGACAGCGTAAATGTTGTAGCAAAAGCC
>NZ_JAWOTC010000106.1:0-2009 GCF_033338675.1 Vibrio sp. Vb1574 | reverse complement strand
CGAATAGAGACTTTTGCTGTAATTGATTTATATGACTGATGCTTTTCCATTTTTATAAGAACTGACTGAAATAATTGCACATTTAATTAGAACGCCATTCTTATACCCTTTTTAAAATCGGGTAAAGATAGGGTGGTTAAAGTGGTCCACTTCTTGCGTTGATTAGGTCAAAACTGTCCTATCTGGAGAAGCCATGCACGTAGACCCTATCGTTGAAGCGCTCATAATTAGACGAAAAGAGCACGGTTTGTCGCGTGAACAAATGGCAAATATCGCGGGGATGAGCGTCAAAACCTACCAACGCATCGAGCGAGGTGAATCGGATCTCAAACTTTCGCAATACCGCTCTATTTTGCGCTCTCTAAATCTGACTGACCTCGATATCGCGCTCGATATTAGAGGGATAGAGCACGTAACCGCAGAAGATTTGGTGACGGTTGCTCGGCTGCTATCACCTGAAGCACAGTCCCTACTGGTGCGCCTCTTATCTCTAGTACTTGAACAACGCTCAGATCCTAACGCTTCCTAATTGTTTCGCTCTGTTATACTTATGTTTTGAGCACCCTACTCTCCAATATCAAGGGGAGGCGTTTTATGAACTACATATCAATTTTCAGAGGGCTTGCGACCAGTGTGTTTGTCATGATACTTGGCACAACAACATTACAGGCAAAACCTCATCCGCAACATTCGGTGAAACCCATTACGCAACCGGGCAATAAGCACCACAGTCATCCTGTAAATCGTCCGGAGCGACCGATTCGGCCGCCGCATCACCATCGCCCTTCACACGACTACAGACCGCCTTACTACCATCGTCCACCCGTCGTAATAAGACCGCCGCGATACCATTCCTCTTTCATTTATGTGCGACCTGGTTATTGGTATCCACCTTATCGTGGTCGTTATTACTATTACCATAACGATCTGGTTGGCATCGCTACGTTTGCGATTTTCGCTGGAGTGACCTATGCCATTGTGCAAGACGCCTATTATCAACAGCGCGGCAGTCGTTACGTGTATGTCCAAAACCCACCAGCCGGAAATTACACGGTCATCAGTGATGGTGATGTTTTACCTAACTCAGCGTCAACAACAACGAACTTAAGTACTGTGACAACCTCACCTGCCTCTCCTAACCAAGTGAGCACCACGACAACAGAGACAAGCAAAACGATCACTAAGAAAGCCTCAAGTCCTTATAAGCTTGGCGAAATTGTTGACTCACTTCCCCACACCAAGCAGACGATAGTGATAGATGGGCAAAGCTATTTCAAATACCAAGATACATGGTTTGCGCCACTTAGGGCAGATCGTAAATATGTAGTCGTTGAGTCACCTTTGTAAGTAAGCAAGTTTGTACATAACTAATACAAACCCCGCCGATTGGCGGGGTCTACTTTTGATTATTCATGCACATACATCAGTAAAACGCGTCGAACTCAGGAATGCGCGGTTTACCTCTGAGTAGTAAGAACTTCAAGAAACGACGGGTTGAAGTCGTTAGGATTTTGTCCTTCTCCACGCCATGTTTTTCCAGCAATTCGATGGCGAGATCCAGTTTTGAAATCTCTTCGCAAAAGTGCGCATCAGAGCCGGTACTGAAATACACGCCAATCTCTTTTCCTAAGGCAACAATTTGGCCACAGCGCGCATCACTGCCTTTTCGGCTCTTGCCTGTGAGAGACGTATTGTTCACCTCAATCGCCACATTGTGGGATTTAGCGCAACGCAACACTTGCTCCATATCAAATGGGTAATTGGGATTACCTAAGTGCCCTAACACGTCCACTCTGCCACTTTTAATGACGTTAATTAGCGCGGCAGTGTGCTCCGCTTCGGTTGCGGGTCTAAAAACGGGCTCATGAAAGCTAGCAATTACCCAATCAAGATGTTGATCAGAGGAAAGCGGAAGATCGATCTCGCCTTTGACGTTTAAAGTGTTGGCTTCAACGCCACGGAGAATACCGACCTCATGCAAAAAGCGGGGCAAAATTCTTTGATTATTG
>NZ_JAWOTC010000105.1:0-2014 GCF_033338675.1 Vibrio sp. Vb1574 | reverse complement strand
ATCTCTTACCGCGGTGGCGGTGATCACTACGTTGCCTACCAGTCAAAAAGACCTTTCTAAACAATACGCGCAAAGTTTCTTTCAGCGTTTGCAGTTGCTTAACGAAGAAGCCGTACTCAGCGGTAAAGATTTTGGTGTGCGTGTCGACGATACCAAAAAGACCTACACCCTGCTTAGCTTGACCGCTGAAGGCTGGAAGCCGCTGGCAATGAAGCAAATTCCAAGCAAAACCAAATTAGAAGATGACATTGCATTGCAATTGGATTTAGGTGGCGGTGCTTGGGATAAAGACGATCGTTTGTTCGAGCCGGGTTCACTGTTTGAAGACATGTTTGCCGACGAAACTGAAGAAAAGAAAGTGAAACCACCGCAAGTCTTCATTTTCTCGAGCGCAGAAGTCACGCCGTTTACCTTGTCTTTTTTTCCACAAAAAGGCGATGCGTTTAACGATGGTTGGCGAGTGATCGGAAAAGAGAGTGGGCAAATTCTGTTGGTAGCGCCAGGTGAAGAAGTGGAAGAGGATGCGAATGCGCAATTTTAAGCAAACTCAACCAAACTTAAACCGTCGCCGAGTGCGAGGGATGACGTTGCTTGAAGTGTTGGTTGCACTGGCTATTTTTGCCACCGCGGCGATCAGTGTGATTCGCTCTGTGAGTCAACACATCAACACAGTCAGCTACTTAGAAGAAAAGATGTTTGCAGCAATGGTTGTGGATAACCGAATGGCGAATGTGATGCTAGATACTGGCGCGCTGAAAGCCAAGAATGGTACCGAAGAGCTAGCAGGGCGTACATGGTATTGGAAAGTCACGCCTGTAGCCACCACGCAGCCATTGCTGAAAGCATTTGATGTAAGTGTCGCGACCGCGAAAAACGCGAGTCCAGTTGTTACGGTAAGAAGCTATGTGGCGCAGTAATCCCAATCGCGCAAATAAGCGCCGTACAGCAAAAGGTTTTACACTCATTGAAGTGCTGGTGTCGATAGCAATCTTTGCCAGTTTGAGCGTGGCGGCATACCAAGTGGTGTCGCAAGTTCAGCGCAGTAACGAGTTGTCGCAAGAGCGAACTCAGCGTTTGAATGAACTGCAACGCGCCATGGTGATGATGGATAACGACTTCCGCCAAATGGCATTGCGTCAAACGCGTACCAACGGCGAAGACCCTGCCGGGCAACTGATCTTTTGGTCGGATTATTTACTCGATTCCGACGCGAAAGGCCTAATGTTTGCACGTGTGGGTTGGCATAACCCGCAGCAACAGTTCCCGCGTGGTGAAGTGACTAAAGTGGGCTATCGCGTTAAAGAAGAAACCTTGCAGCGTGTTTGGTGGCGTTATCCAGATACCCCAGTTGGGCAGGAAGGCATTGTCACTCCGTTGCTGACGCAGGTGGAATCTTTCGACATGCGTTTTTATGACGGTAAACAGTGGAAGAAAGAGTGGGACAGCAATAAAGAGTTGCCGAAAGCTGTCTCAGTTGTCTTGAAGTTGAAGGATTACGGTGAAATTGCGCGCACGTATCTAACGCCAGATGGCAAGCTTGCAGAAAGTGAAAGAAACAAAGCATCGGAGGGCAACAACAATGGCTAATCGTCAGCGTGGTGTTGCTTTGATTATTGTACTGATGTTGTTGGCGATTATGGCGACCATTGCTGCCACCATGTCTGAACGTTTGTTTTTGCAGTTTCAGCGCGGTTCAAACCAAATCCATTACCAGCAAGCATATTGGTACAGTGTTGGTGTTGAAGCCTTGGCTGAAGTGGGTATCGAGCAGAGCTACAAAGACAGCGATACCATCAACCTCAGCCAACCTTGGGCGATTAAAGAACAAGTGTACCCATTGGACTATGGTCAAGCTGCAGGACGTATTTGGGATAAGCAAGCGTGCTTTAACCTCAATGTGTTAAGTCGAGTGCAGCCGACCGGACAACAAACCACTCGACCATATTTGGTTCAAGTGCTGCAGCGTTTGTTGGAAGAGTCAGATGTAGAGCCGTATCAAGCGGAAGTGATTGCC
>NZ_JAWOTC010000104.1:1489-2026 GCF_033338675.1 Vibrio sp. Vb1574 | reverse complement strand
CAAAGTATGTGAACGTAAAGCGATCCAATTAGAACAATCTTTAAGGAGTCAGAAGTGAGACTCGGACGCAGACCAAATCAACAAGACGAAGCTCAAGTCGATTTAACATCGATGCTTGATATTGTATTTATCATGTTGATTTTCTTTATTGTTACCAGCTCTTTCGTGCGAGAGTCTGGCGTGGAAGTGAACCGCCCTCAAGCATCGAACGTGGTCAGTCAAAAAGACGCAGGTATTTTCATCGCCATTACGGCAGCAAACGATGTATACATCGACAAACGCTTGGTCGATCTGGAACGCGTAGAAGCGTCTATTGAGCACCTATTGCTAGACCAGCCAGATGCATCGTTAGTGATTCAGGCTGATGAGCACGCTTACAACGGCACCGTTGTGAAAGTGATGGATGCTGCTAAAGGTGCTGGCGTGAAGAACATTGCACTGGCAGCGGAGAAACCTTAATGGGTAGGCTGTTAATTGCGTTACCAGCGTCATTATTGATCGCCGTGAGTTTGTTTAGCTTTATGGCGTGGATGGTCG
>NZ_JAWOTC010000104.1:0-1479 GCF_033338675.1 Vibrio sp. Vb1574 | reverse complement strand
TCAACGCGCACCAAAACCGTCTGAGGCAGTGCGTTTTGATATGGTCATGGTTGAAAACGATGCCGATGTGCAGCGTCGTCAACGTTCAGTACCAGAGCAGCCAGAGCCACCTCAAGCACCAGAGCCGATGGAGCTGTCTCAAGCCAACACGCAAGTTGAGCCGATGAGCCAAGTAACACCGATCAGCGCGCTTGGGTTAAACACGGCGTTAGATGGTATTGCGATTAATGCGCCAAACCTAAAGGGAACCATGGGCAATCAACAAGCGTTACCGCTGTATAAAGTTGAACCTCGTTACCCAAGTAAAGCATTAAAACGCAAGGTTGAAGGCTATGTGATCATGCGCTTTACGATTGACACGACAGGTCGTCCAAAAGACATTGAAGTGATCGATGCAGAGCCAAAGCGTATGTTTGAAAAAGAAGCCATTAGCGCGTTGAAGAAGTGGAAATACCAACCCAAAGTTGAAAATGGTGTGTCGATTGAGCAGTTCGGACAAACCGCAAAAGTGGAGTTCAAATTAGGCAAATGATGAAGAAATTCTTATTCACAACGCTGCTTAGTTTGACCGCAGCCAGTGCGATAGCTCAAGAGCTTAGCCAGTACACCGCATCTAGAGTGCAGCGTGCGCACAGCCTAGCTCAAGAAGAGAAGCTTAAAGAAGCGATCTCAACTCTCGAATCGTTAGACCTATCGCGTGGCTACGATCAAGCGTTTGTTGCTCGTATGCTCGGTATTTTTTATTGGCAGAATGAGCAAGTTAAGCCTGCTATCAAGCAACTGGATTTCGCGGTAAGCAGCGGTTTATTGCAAGACGAGCAAGCGTGGCAAACACGTAAAATGCTAGCGGATATATTGTTGAACGAACAACAGTTTGCTAAAGCCTTTCCGCACTATTACGAGGTGAGTAAAGCTGTACCTAAAAACCAGAAAGCTCATGAAGTTTGGCTGCGCATCGCACAATCGCATTACCAGTTGAGCCAATGGAATAAAGTGTTATCAGCGATGGGTCGCTACGAGAAGTTTGGTCAGCCAGATGAACTTGGTCCATTGTCGATTAAGCTTTCGTCTGAACTGGAACTCAAAAAGTGGCAGCCTGCTATTGTCACCATCAAACGTTTGATTGCAATTGAGCCTGAACGAGTTGAATGGTGGCGTCAGCTCGTCGCTTTGCACTTACGTGTCGATGACAGCAAACGCGCACTAGATTCAATGGCTTTAGCCAAGCTACAAGGTGTCGCGCTCAGTCAAGATGATTTTAAACTGCTGGCACAGCTTTATGCGAAACGTGGAATCCCGGAGCGTGCTGCTTTAATTATGGAGCAGTTGGAAGACCTTAACGTCGATAGCCAGTTAAAAGCTCAGCAGGCGACCTATTGGCAGATGGCAAAAGAGTGGGATAAATCCATCGATAGTTGGCGAATTGCCGCGAAGTTGGATTCTAAATACTACTGGAACTACTCTCAGCTACTTGTTCAA
>NZ_JAWOTC010000103.1:0-2037 GCF_033338675.1 Vibrio sp. Vb1574 | reverse complement strand
TGATGAGAGATACAAAAAAGGTTGATGCGAGCATCAACCTTTTTTCTTGCGTGGCCGTAAGCTTAACCTTGCGGCTTCACTACCATTACGTTGATTGGAGAATACTCCACAACTTTACTTGCAACCGAACCAAGCATCACTTTGTTAATTTTCGAACGCTTGTGACTTGGCATGATAATAAGGTCTGCGCCCAAACGTTCGGCGTAATCAAGAATCGTCGCGTAAGCTTTGCCTTCGGCAACGTGCACTTTGTAAATCACTTCATCATCAATGTGCTCGCTGGCAAATGCTTTTAGCTGCTGCTTCACATCTTGCTTCATTTTCGCCGCTGCGTCTTTTGGGAAGTAAGTTGCGACCATCGACATGTGAATACCTGGCAAAACAGTGAGCAGGTGGATTTCTGCGTTTGCTTGTTTTGCTTGCCACACCGCCAGTTCAACCGCTCGGTCTGAGAAGCCTTGGTCATTTAGATCAACCGGAACAAGAATTTGTTTATACATTCAATGTCTCTCACTAAGGCCCCAGATCCGCGGGGCCAAATCGGTTATGCGCTCAGTTGTTCCTTGCGAGCACGACGTTTTTGGTTCATGGCAAGTACCAGCAGAAGAATCAAGCAAGGTACAAATACCCATTCTTTCATTGGACGATCCGCGTCTTGAACGACCCATTTGATTTCCCAATCAAAGTCGATACCAGATGACTCCGCAGGGCTACCAAATTCAACCATGTCGACGACCATTTTGCCGTCGTTCTCAGTCAGCATCAGACCCATTGAAGAGATACGCTCTTCAGCTGTCGTTGCTCTGTCTTCGAATGGCAGACGTACCGTTTTCTCGACGTATTCGCCTTCGAGGTTTTGTCCGGCAACACGTAACTCAATGGATTCTCCTACATTTAGGTTTTCCGTGATTTGAGCTATCTCAACCCCAGGAGAAAGAACTTTCGCTGGGTATAACATGTCCCACCAAAAACCAGGTCGGAAGAATGAGAAAGTTAATACTAATAATAGGACGGTTTCCCACCACTTGTTACGAGTCAGCCACCATCCCTGCGTAGCGGCAGAGAAGATCAGCATCGCAATGATGGAAGAGATTACCGTGAGTGCTAAATGCCACCAAGAATCGATACCCATCAACAATAATTGGGTATTGAAAACAAACATGAATGGCAGAATGGCGGTTCTAATATCGTAGGTAAAGCCTTGGATACCGGTACGAATTGGATCGGACTTCGCGATTGCTGCAGCGGCAAAGGCAGCCAGACCGACCGGTGGTGTATCATCGGCGAGAATACCGAAATAGAACACGAACAAGTGCACCGCAATCAGTGGAATGATAAGACCGTGCGCTGCGCCGAGCGTTACGATAACTGGCGCCATTAGCGTTGATACTACAATGTAGTTTGCTGTGGTAGGCAGACCCATACCGAGAATCAGACTGATAACCGCAGTAAACAGCAGCATTAGGATGACACTACCGCCAGAGATAAACTCAACAAAGTCCGTCATCACCAAGCCGATACCAGTTAGCGTCACAACGCCAACAACCGTACCTGCCGCCGCTGTTGCGACACCGATACCGATCATGTTGCGAGCACCAGCCACCAAGCTTTCAGCGAGATCGACAAAACCCTCTTTGGTTTGCTGTACTAGGTCGCCTTCTTTCGCAAGTAACGCCATCAGAGGGCGTTGTGTTAGCAAAATGAAGACCATAAAGACGGTTGCCCAAAACGCTGATAAGCCAGGTGAGAAGCGCTCTACTGTTAAACACCAAACCAGTACCACGATAGGTAGCAGGTAGTGTAAGCCAGACTTCACTGTAGGACCCGGATCTGGCACTTCAGTCAGCTCCGCATCAATCTCAATTGCGCCATCTTTCATGTGGTTCGCAGAAATTTTTACGAGGCCGACGTAGGCGATGAGTAGCGCGATCGTTACTATCGTAGTCGCTGCGTCGCCAAAGACATCTTTCGTCCAACCTACACCGTAGTACACCAAAGCGCTGATTACACACAGACCCAAAATGGTAGCTGTGAATG
>NZ_JAWOTC010000102.1:0-2065 GCF_033338675.1 Vibrio sp. Vb1574 | reverse complement strand
GGTAGTTCAAGCCCACATTTACAAGGAACTGTAGACGATCATTGATCTCCTTCATGACCTTTTCTGCGATTTGCGCACGTTGACCTTCTAGCTTGAGTGTTTGGAAGAAGGTAAGGGCATCTGCAATACTGAGCTCAACGATCTCAGGTAAGGTAGTATCGGCAATAAATACATTACGTGCTTCAAGGCGTAGACGAGTACCGCCACAGCTTGAGCATGATTTTGTCGAGATGTATTTGGCCAACTCTTCTCGAACCGAGTTGGACTCGGTGTCGCGGTAACGACGTTCAAGCGTATTTAAAATCCCTTCGAATGGGTGGCGCTTTACACGAATGTCGCCGCGATCATTGATGTACTTAAACTCGATCTCGGTGCGGCCTGAGCCTTTGAGAATAACGTCTTGCGTTTTCTTTGGCAGAGAGTTGAACGGAGCATGCAAATCAAATCCATAATGATCCGCCAATGAAGTCAGCATTTGGAAGTAATAGTAATTCTTTTGATCCCAACCACGAATAGCACCTTGTGCCAAACTGAGTGAGTCATCTTGAATCACTCGGCTTGGATCAAAATACTGTTGTACACCCAAGCCATCACAAGTTCCACACGCGCCTGCTGGGTTGTTAAATGAGAACAATCTCGGTTCCAGCTCTTGCATGCTGTAGCCACATTGCGGACAAGCGAAGTTCGCGGAAAAGATGATTTCTTCCCCATCGCCATCCATCGGAGCAACCACCGCAATACCACCAGAAAGCTCTAGCGTCGTCTCAAATGACTCTGCTAAACGTTGTTGCAGATCTGGGCGAACTTTGAATCGGTCGACCACGACTTCAATGGTGTGTTTTTTGTGTAGCTCAAGTGTTGGAGGATCTGAAAGATCGCAAGTTTCGCCGTCAATACGCGCTCGAATAAAACCTTGTGCGGCAAGGTTTTCTAGTGTTTTTACATGCTCACCTTTGCGCTCTTTTACGATTGGAGCAAGCAGCATCATTTTGCTGCCTTCTGGCAGTTCCAATACTTTATCCACCATCTGGCTGACAGTTTGTGCGGCTAATGGGGCGTGGTGAGTAGGACAGCGTGGTTCACCAACACGAGCGTAAAGCAGACGTAAGTAGTCGTAAACTTCGGTGATGGTACCGACGGTTGAGCGAGGGTTATGAGATGTCGATTTTTGTTCAATAGAAATCGCCGGTGATAAACCTTCGATATGGTCGACATCTGGTTTTTCCATAAGAGACAAAAACTGACGAGCATAAGCAGACAGTGATTCGACATAACGTCGTTGGCCTTCTGCATATAAGGTATCGAATGCGAGAGAGGACTTACCGGAGCCGCTTAACCCAGTAATTACTGTCAGTTTATCGCGAGGAATAGTCAGATTGATGTCTTTGAGGTTATGGGTTCGGGCACCGCGAACTTCAATTTTATCGATCATTTTTGCTCTATGTATAACCAAGTTGGGCAAGGATTACATAGTGTGAGAAATGTGCAAAGTAACACTGGACAAAAAAACAGTAAACAAAAAGCCCGGTATAAAACCGGGCTTTAGAGTCTAGGCCGATGAAAGGTTTACACTTCTTTCTTTGTTGCGTGCTTACCTAATTCAGACTTCTTTTCATCTTTTAGGTACAAGTTTTCGAAACAGTAGTTTGTTGCTTCAATGTAGCCTTCTACGCTACCGCAATCAAAGCGCTTACCTTTGAATTTATATGCGAGAACACAACCGGCTTTTGCTTGTTTCAGCAGCGCATCCGTAATTTGGATTTCACCACCTTTACCTGGCTCTGTGTTTTCGATCAGTTCAAAAATATCAGGGGTAAGGATGTAACGACCAATGATCGCAAGATTGCTTGGCGCTGTGCCTGGTTCTGGTTTTTCTACCATGTCATCTACGCGGTAGATGTCATCTTTGATCATTTCACCAGAAATCACGCC
This sequence comes from Vibrio sp. Vb1574, assembly GCF_033338675.1. Taxonomy (NCBI): domain Bacteria; kingdom Pseudomonadati; phylum Pseudomonadota; class Gammaproteobacteria; order Vibrionales; family Vibrionaceae; genus Vibrio; species Vibrio sp. Vb1574. The sequence goes on along the minus strand of NZ_JAWOTC010000102.1, from coordinate 133 downwards.
GTATTTGTGCGTCTCGTCAGCAGGTACTTCTTGTACTGCCACGATAGAACAGCGGAATTGCTTAAACAGCGCAACCATTTGAGCAAGAACGCCTTCTTCCTCGTTCACACACAAGTCATCGGCAAGTACTACA
>NZ_JAWOTC010000101.1:0-2066 GCF_033338675.1 Vibrio sp. Vb1574 | reverse complement strand
AATTCGCATCAACAACAACACCTTGGATTTAAAAGGCTTAGCGAAAGCTCCGAGTTCAGTACCGAGTTGGGTAAGCCAGTTCAAGAATGAGATCAGTCTTGTTGGGCGAACATTTGACGACGTGAAAATCGGTCGCAATGAGAAAGACATAGTGACGTTTGAATTGAAAACGCGCGAGGATAAAGAGAAATGAACGAATTCTGGAGCTCATTAGAAGAGCGCTTTGGAGATATGAGCGCGCGCGAGAAAATGCTGGTGGCGCTGTGTGGCTTCGTGACCGTAGTTATGTTGCTGTTTACGTTGGTGCTAGAACCTAAGCTCAATCAGATCTCAAACAATGAAAGACAGCTGAGTAACTTAAAGCAGTCAAGCCAAAAAACAGAAATTGATATTTTACGTGTTAAGGCTCAATTGAAGAAAGATGCAAACGCAGATATTGATTTGGAAATTTCCAACCTGTTGACGGAAAGTCAGCATCTTTCGATGCAGTTGTCACAAATTATTGAACACTTGGTAACGCCTTCACAAATGGCGGGCGTATTAGAGAGCGTATTAGAGCAGCAAAGTGGCATTCACTTGGTGTCATTGCAGACTCTGCCATCTGAGCCGATCACAGAAGATAAAGAAGCATCACAATACTCTGGCTACTACGTACACCCAGTACGCATGGAGCTAACTGGTGACTACTTTTCTATCGCCAACTACTTAAACAAGTTAGAGAGCTTACCTGCCAGCTATTTTTGGCGTAGCTTCAGTTACAAAGTAGAAGAATATCCAAAAGCGAAATTAGTGCTTGAAGTGTACACATTAGGTTCTCGAGAGGAGTTTATCGGTGGTTAAAAAACTCATTATCTCAATCGCGGCTATCGCCTTGTCTGGTTCAGTCTTGGCAAATCAGGATCCAACTGCACCACTTGGTTGGCAAAAACCAGCAGAGGTGTCTGCCAAGCCCAAAGCGAAACAATACCGCTTGCCGACACTGAACAGCATTGTCTGTAAGCCAAATACCGAATGTGTCGCAATCATGAATAACCGGCTTGTCGAACAGGGTGAACTGTTTAACGGTTATCGAGTAGCAAGCATCAATAGTGAATTTGTAACTTTAAAGCGTGGTAGCCGTCAGTGGAACCTTGAGCTTTTTGGTTTAAACGTAAAAAAATAATAACCAGAGCCTGATCAGATATGCGCAAATTAGTTGTAGGAATAACGATTGCTTCTTTAATGGGATGTTCGATGGGTCACCGCGATCCGGTTGAAGTGAAGCAAGCTCTCAATGAATCTATCAATCAAGCGAATAGCCGCGCGTTGGAGGAAATTCCTTCTTCGGTAGAAGCGGATCTTATGCCTAACTTAGACTCCAATGTTTCTTCCGATAACGGAACGTCAAAGCGTTTTCGTATCCAAGCCAATGCAGTAGAGGCGAGAAGTTTCTTTGCTTCATTGGTAAAAGGGACAGAATACAGCGTCGCGATTCATCCAGCGGTTCAAGGCAATATCACGGTCAACCTTTCTGACGTGACATTAGATGAAGTGCTTAGCGTTGTACAAAACATGTACGGTTACGATGTCATGAAATCGGGCAAAGTAATCCAAGTTTATCCGGCAGGTATGCGTACGGTGACGATTCCAGTCGACTACCTACAGTTTAAACGCTCAGGTCGCTCACTGACGAGCATTGTCACGGGCTCCGTTACTTCGGCTGGTACGTCCAATTCTGGTGGTAGCTCTGACAGCTCAGACTCTTCAGATTCCAACAACAGCAATAACGGCAACGATAGCTCGACGACATCAACAGGCGGAACGCGCATTGAAACCATCACCGAAAGTGATTTTTGGCCAATGTTGCAACAAGCGGTGGCGAACTTAATTGGTTCGGGTAAAGGCCAAAGTGTGGTAGTTACGCCACAAGCTGGCGTGATCACCGTGCGAGCTTTCCCTGATGATATTCGTGAAGTGCGTGAGTTTTTGGGTGTGTCTCAAGAACGAATGCAACGCCAAGTGATTCTTGAAGCGAAAATCTTAGAAGTCACGCTCAGCGATGGTTACCAGCAAGGTATTAACTGGTC
>NZ_JAWOTC010000100.1:0-2068 GCF_033338675.1 Vibrio sp. Vb1574 | reverse complement strand
GAGCTGATGAATAACATTCATGGCACCTTACTGATTGGTGAGCTGGGCGATCGTTTAATCGAAATATCAGCCAGCTTAGGTATTTTACTGTTGGTGTCGGGCTTGTATCTCTGGCTTCCTCGCGACAACGCCAGTCGATCTGGCTTTTTGAAAATCCGTGTTGCCCAAGGTTCTCGTATTGTATTGCGCGATGTGCACGCTAACTTAGGTGGTGTGTTGTCCCTCGTGTTACTGTTTTTCCTGATTTCTGGTTTGTCTTGGGCTGGAATTTGGGGTGCAAAGATGGTTCAAGCTTGGAACACGTTTCCGACTTATTACACTTGGGGTGAAAAGCCAGAGTCGATATTGACGCATCAGGATCTTAACCACGGTTCGTCAGAAGAAATGCCGTGGAACTTAGAGCTTGCTGCCGTACCTGAATCGAAAGATAAACTCGCCCATGATCACGCGAACATGGAAAAGGGGGCGTCTTATACGGCGAGCCATCGCGCGTTATCGATTGACGACATTATTCTTAAAGCCGAAATGATGGGCTTTACCAGCTACAAAGTATTCTTGCCTCGTTCAGATGACGGTGTTTACACCGTTGCCGCCAACTCAATGGGAGGGGACATCTCTGACCCAAGACAAGATCGAACCAGCCATTTTGACCAATACTCAGGTCGTTTGCTGGTGGATGTGACTTGGCAGGATTACAGCTGGTTTGCCAAGTTAATGGCTGCGGGTGTCTCACTTCACCAAGGAGACGTAAGCATCATCAATAAGGCGTTGAATGTGCTGTTCTGTCAGGCATTTATTCTGATTGCTATTTCCGGAGTGGTAATGTGGTGGTTCCGTCGACCAAGTCGCAGCGCATCGCTTGGCGCGCCGCCACAATTTCAACATAACGGAGTGTGGAAATTGGGGTTAGCCACATTGGTTGCCATTTGTGCCGCGTTCCCGATGGGCGGTTTAGCCATTGTGAGCGTTTTGCTTTTGGACTGGGTGGTGTTCAACCGTGTCGAGAAGCTAAAAGCAGCACTGAACTAAGGTGTCGTATTGGTATAAAACAAGAGCCAGCGAATTGCTGGCTCTTTTTACTTCTGATAAAGCTCCAATGGTAAGCCATCGGGATCTTGGAAGAACGTAAATGCTTTGCCCGTAAACTCATCAATGCGAATGGGTTCAACAGCGATGTGTTTGGATTCCAGATACGTTTTTACTTCTTCAACGTTGTCGACTTGAAACGCCAAATGTCGTAAGCCTTGCGCCTCCGGAAAGCTTGGTCGCTCCGGTGAGCCGGGAAAACTGAACAGCTCGATTTGGCTTCCGTCCGGCAACGCAAGGTCGAGTTTGTAGGAATCTCTCGTTTCACGATAGTTTTCTGCGATGATTTTTAGCCCTAGCACTTCGGTGTAAAAATGCTTTGATGTTGGGTAATCACTGCAAATGATAGCGACGTGATGAATCGCATTAAACATGGTTGGGTTCCTTAGACACGAGATGTTCGTTTACAAAGTCGAGAAATACACGCAGACGTGCAGGCATGTATTTGGTTTGTGCGTACTGCATGGCGACCGCACCGTGGTAGTTACTTTTGATCATCCAATCGGACAACACTTCGACCACTTCTCCGCGCTCTAATGCCTCTTTCACCACGAAATCGTGGAAGATGCCAATCCCTAAACCGGCCTTGACGCCATTTAGGCGCATTTGCGAATGGTTGACCGCATACCGACCACTGACCGCGATGGAATGAAACGCCTCTTCTTTAAAAAACGACCAAATGTTGTCTTTGTCGTTTTCTGCTAGGTAAATACAGTCGTGCTGTTCAAGTTGCGTAGGATGTTCTGGCATGCCTCTTTGTGCGAGGTAGTCTGGTGAGGCACACAAAACCAGATTGGTTTTGCTGATCTCTTTGAGCACCAAATTCTCATCCGGTTTATCGGTGAGTTTAAAGGCAACATCAATGCCCTGACGCAACAGGTCGATTTCCCCGTCGGCCGCGCGCAGCTTGAGCTGAATTTTTGGATAACGTTGCAAAAAAGGCAGCACGAACGGTTGCAAGACCGAGTTTAAAAACGCCTCT
>NZ_JAWOTC010000099.1:0-2140 GCF_033338675.1 Vibrio sp. Vb1574 | reverse complement strand
GCAAGTGGGAACCAGTCCGGAGCGTTCGGCAAAATCAAAGGTTCAAGGTCTAGGCTTTGGTTGTTTGTTGTCATTATTATTACTGCTTTATTGAAAACTGCTTTGTAAGGCCTGTTAGCTTAATTGCTGAATCAAAGGCCAACCACTTGATAGCGTGGTAAATGGAATAGCCATCGAATGACACTGTTGTTTGATGGATTCTTGGTGTTGAGTAAAGTGTGTTTCGAGCGCTTTTCTTTGTCCTGTTGAGCCGAAGTTGAACCATTGGCTACGACGGCCATCAGAGGCTTTTGCTTGGCCACGAAAGTCGGTTTCTCCTCTTTCCAATGGGTCGTAAAACTGAATGGCTCTCACGCTGTTGTGTTGTTTAAGGCGACGCAGTTGCGTTAGCTCTCTTTCTTCTACATGTGCAAAGTCACTGAGTAGAATCAGTTCACTGCCTTTTGGCGTGAGTGTGTGGAGTGTTTCTAACACTTGCGAATATGGCATTGTTCGAGTCTCATGATTTGGATCTTGATTCAACTGCGCGTTATGGGTATCAACGATAGCATTGAGAATCCGTAGCCCCTGTTTTTGCAAAGAGGAAGGGCGAAATTCTAAGCATTGATGTCCATCATCAATCACTGCGCCAATACGATCCTTTTTGGCTAATGTGAGCCAAATAAGAACACTGGCGAAATGAGCGAGTTGTACTGACTTCAATACGTACTTTGAGCCAAAGTGAAGGCTTGAGCTGAGGTCGAGATACAAAATCACCGCTTGTTCTTTGTCTTCCGCAAACAATTTAGTGTGTGCTTTTCCGGTGCGCGCTGTGACTCGCCAGTCGATGCTGCGAATGTCATCTCCGGCTTGATACTGGCGCACTTCCATAAAGTCCATACCACGACCTTTTTGTCGGCTCGTATGGTTGCCGCTCATCTGCGACCAAATGCTTTGTGCCGGTGGCAACCAACGTACCGACTGCGTGCGATATTGAAGCAGTTCTTCTAGTGTTAATGTCACCCCATTCGCATGAGGCGGTAATGGATGGTTTGCAGACATGTCACTCACCCGCTTTATGCGCTGCCAACCAAGCTTAGCAACTTATCGATGACTTGATTTGCCGTTACGCCTTCTGCTTGAGCGTGGTAGCTGAGCAATAATCGGTGACGTAACACTGGGTACGCCATTGCTTGGACATCTTCAGGAGAGACAAAATCACGACCTGCTAACCAAGCATGAGCACGAGCGCATCGGTCAAGGGCGATGGTTGCACGCGGACTGACACCCATTGCTAGCCATTTATCCAACTCACTGTCGTATTCGCTTGCTCGGCGTGTTGCCATCACCAAACGCACAATGTATTGCTCAATGGCTTCTGCCATGTGGATGTCGAGCACTTCTTGGCGTGCGGTGAAGATGTCTTGCTGACTCAAGCTTGGGCGCTCAATAGAGCATTCACCTTTTGCTTCACCACGATTGATCCGCAAGATCGCTAATTCATGTTCTGCATCTGGGTAATCCACTTCTAAGTGAAGCAAAAAGCGATCGAGCTGAGCTTCTGGAAGAGGGTAAGTACCTTCCTGTTCTATCGGGTTTTGCGTCGCCATGACCAAGAATAGCTCAGGCAGTGCGTAGGTGTGGCGACCTGCGGTGACTTGCTTTTCTGCCATCGCTTCAAGCATTGCGGCTTGTACTTTGGCTGGCGCACGGTTGATTTCATCCGCAAGAATGAGTGAATTGAAAATCGGCCCAGATTGGAATGTGAACTCGCCCGTTTCTGGGCGAAAAATATCCGTACCGGTTAAATCGGCAGGCAGCAAATCTGGGGTGAACTGAATGCGATGGAAGTCGCCTTCTACGCAATCAGACAGTGATTTTACGGCGCGAGTTTTAGCAAGTCCCGGAGGACCCTCAACCAAAATATGCCCGTCAGCAAGAAGGGCGATCAACAGTTGTTTAACCAGATCATGCTGGCCAATGATCTGAGACTCTAAATAGTGCTGAAGAGTTTCGAAGTTAGATTTATGCATGCTTTGGACTCTCGATATCCATTTGATTTTCGTTTTGAGTATTGGTCATTGCCAATCAGGAAAAAGTTCCTGTTCGCTCTCGAAATTTATCTTTTCAATATTGGGGCAAAGAAAAGGATTGCAAGCGA
>NZ_JAWOTC010000098.1:0-2207 GCF_033338675.1 Vibrio sp. Vb1574 | reverse complement strand
TTTCAGGGATGATGCCATTTTCACGAAGGAAGTTCGCTAAAAGCGTTGCAGGAATACCAAAGTCTGCGTAGCTGCCATCTTCAGCAATACCTGCTGTGGTTAGTAGCAATTTACATGGGTCAACGAAGTATTGACCTTCACCGTAACCTTCAAATTTGTGCCAGCTTGCGTTTGGCTCAAACATGAAGAATTTCTTGTTCGTTGCGATCACGTCAGTGTCGTAGCTGCCCCAAGGTTGGCCTTCGACTTCATCTGGAATGAACGGACGAATCAATTCACAACTCTTAAGGATTTCTTTACGCGCTTCGATACCAGTCTTAACCGCATCACGCCATAAACGCAGACCTGCTTCGCCATCGTGGATCTTCGCGTTCACATCAAGCGCAGAGAACAGTGCATAGAATGGTGAAGTCGATGCGGGCATCATCAACGCGTTGTTAAAGCGTTTGTGGTGACAGTAACGAGCTTGACCTTTGATATGGCGGTCTTTCTTGTGGATTTGCGATGTTTGAGAGAAGCCAGCTTGTTGTTTGTGAACAGACTGAGTCACGATCACACCTGCGTCTTCTGGTTTCAAATCCAGCAGCAGTGGTGAACAGTCTTTCATCATAGGGATGAACTGCTCATAACCAACCCACGCAGAGTCAAACAGGATGTAGTCACAAAGATGACCGATCTTATCCATCACGTAACGAGCGTTGTAGATAGTACCGTCGTAAGTACCAAGCTGGATAATAGCAAGACGGAAAGGACGTTCATCGCGTGCACGTTCTGGATCCACTTTCGCGATTTGAGCACGAATGTATTCTTCATCGAAACAGTGCTCATCCATACCACCGATGAAGCCCCAAGGGTTACGCGCCGTTTCTAAGTAAACTGGCATACCACCCGCTTGGATTAACGCACCGTGGTGGTTCGATTTGTGGTTGTTACGGTCGAACAGTACCAAATCACCTTCAGTTACTAGCGCGTTACACACCACTTTGTTTGAAGCAGAAGTACCGTTGAGTACGAAGTAAGTTTTGTCCGCGTTAAATACTTTTGCAGCGTGCGCTTGCGCTTGGTGTGCAGAACCTTCGTGGATCAGCAAGTCACCTAAATCCACGTCCGCGTTACACAAGTCACTACGGAACAGGTTTTCGCCAAAGAAATCGTAGAATTGTTTACCAGCTGGGTGTTTTTTGAAGAACTGACCACCTTGGTGTCCCGGACAGTCAAACGCTGAGTTACCCATCTCAACATAGTGCGTTAATTGCTTGAAGAAAGGAGGAAGCAGACGACATTCGTACTTGGTTACTGCTTCGTTGATTTGACGACAGTAGTACTCAATAGATTGTCTTTCTAAATCGATAACGCCAGTTAGCCAAACGTAATCTTCTGCCGAAACTGGGTTTTCATCCGTTACTAAGAAAACTGGAATACCGTAACCCGTTTCAGAAATCATTTTATGCAGACCTGCTTTAATGTCTGCTGAAGTAATAATAGCCGCACCAACGTCGGTTAATTCAACTTGCTCTAAAGGTTGTAAATGACGATTAAATTGTTCATCTAAAGATTCAGCTAATAAACTGAAGTCTTCTGGCATGTAATTACTAACACCTATAATTAAACGTTTCATTTGGAATATCTCTTTTTTGTTCTTTAAAATTGACAGGTACAGATATTACAAACGAAAACGATATTTAAAATTCAAAAAACAAATTTCGTGATTAAATTTTCATATTTAAAAGTCTTATTTTCTCGAATTAAAATTTCGCGATCTTCATCACTTTCCAATTGATAGCCCAATGATATTGAAACCAGGCTTAAAAGGAAAAATAATTAAAAATTGTGTGACCACAGCCATTGTTGTTAGAAATAAAATATCAAGAAAATAAATTTTTGAGATTTCTATCACTATATAATTAGTAGGACTATATTATTAGGGATAATAAATATTTTAATTTTAACTAAATTTAAACACATAATAAAAAAGCCATCAACACATGTATTGATGGCTTTTTACTTTAGGTGCAAAGGAAACACAATTCAATTAAATAAATGACTATCCAGCTTTACGCCATTGTTGGACCACTGTTGATAGCGTTTTACCGCGATACCAGACGAGTACATGGTATGCTTACAATCCATGCACTCGACAAAGTACAGCCCACTCATTCCTGCCATAACGTGCAGTCTACGGCTATCGCAACGCTTACAGGACAAGC
>NZ_JAWOTC010000097.1:811-2225 GCF_033338675.1 Vibrio sp. Vb1574 | reverse complement strand
TTGTGGAGCAGTAAGAAAGAAGGCAAAGCAAAATTTGGCAACAAGCCACTTGGTAAGCTGGATGTTGACCAAGGAGATAAAGATTCGGTTGAGCAAGAGCGCAGTTTCGCTCCTGCCCCTGAAGACGATTTCGAAATCATCCGTAAAGATCGCAAAGAACCAGACTTTGGGATGGAAAATACGTTTGATAGTAAGTTTGAGGCAGATCCTTTGCTTGGAGGTGTGGCAGAAGAAAAGCCTTCTGTAAAAGAAGAAGCCGAGGAAATCCCTTCTTTTGTCGCGATGAAAAACGATGTTGAAGATGTAGCAATTCAGCCGTCTGAAGTCGAAGAGCCAATGCAAGAGGTGATTGAAGAAGAGATTATGCCTTCTGCATTTGATGCGCCTAAACAAGAGATGGAAATGGTTGAAGAAGTGGCTCCTGCCGTTGTTGAACAACCAGAAGAACCAAAGCCAGAGCCGGAAATGCAAGTGATCGTGTTGAATGTTCATTGTGCGGGCGAAGAACCATTTATTGGCACTGAACTTTTTGACAGTATGCAGCAAAATGGTCTTATCTATGGCGAGATGCATATCTTCCATCGTCATGTTGATTTATCTGGTAACGGTAAAGTGCTGTTCAGTGTGGCTAACATGATGCATCCGGGCACACTTGAGCATGGTGATCCCGCAGAGTTTTCGACGAAAGGCATTTCCTTCTTTATGACGTTGCCTTGCTATGGCGAAGCTGAGCAAAACTTCAACTTGATGTTGAGAACTGCGCAGCAGATTGCGGATGATATGGGAGGAAATGTTCTCGATGACAAGAGAAACTTAATGACTCCTGACCGTTTAGCTGCTTATCGACGCCAAATAGTTGAGTTTAATGCGGCTAACGCATAATCTTACTACCCAATTATAAAAGGGCTCCGATTGGAGCCCTTTTTCATGGATTCCCAACCTCATCGATTGACAATATACGGGGCTTTACTATGTCTGAATCAGTACATCAACGGCTAGAAGAACTCAAAGAGTCGTTGCACTACCACGCCGTTCGCTACTACGTGGAAGATAATCCAGAGATTCCAGATGCAGAATACGATCGCCTAATGCGTGAACTGCTAGAAATTGAAGCTCAACATCCTGATTTAGTGACGGTTGATTCGCCAAGTCAGCGAGTGGGTGGTAAGCCGCTTTCTGAATTTAGTCAGGTGACACACGAAGTCCCAATGTTGTCATTGGATAACGCATTCGACGACAGTGAACTCGACAGCTTCCATAAACGTGCTCAAGACCGAATCGGTGGAGAAAGCATTAAGCAGTATTGTTGTGAACCAAAGCTAGATGGCTTAGCCGTGAGTCTGCTGTATGAAAACGGTATTTTAGTTCAAGCGGCAACGCGTGGTGATGGTACTACGGGTGAAAACATCACTGA
>NZ_JAWOTC010000097.1:0-801 GCF_033338675.1 Vibrio sp. Vb1574 | reverse complement strand
GAAAACGTGCGTACCATTAATGCCATTCCTCTGAAGCTGAGGGGTGATGACTGGCCAGCTCGTCTTGAGGTTCGTGGTGAAGTATTTATGCCGAAAGCGGGCTTTGAAAAGTTGAATGAGCTTGCGCGTCAGAAGGGCGAAAAAGTATTTGTGAACCCTCGCAATGCAGCAGCAGGCAGTCTACGTCAATTAGATTCGCGTATTACGGCTTCGCGCCCACTTAGCTTCTACGCATACAGTGTTGGAGTTGTGCAAGGGGCTGATTTGGCAGCCAGTCACTATGAGCGTTTTCTGCAGATAAAATCTTGGGGGCTGCCAATGTGTCCAGAGACCAAGCGAGTCGACAGTTTGGCAGACGTAAAAACTTATTATCAAGACATTCTGCAGCGTCGTGATGCATTACCTTACGAAATTGACGGAGTCGTGATCAAAATTGACGATATTGCCGTTCAAGAGCGCCTGGGTTTTGTTGCTCGCGCTCCACGTTGGGCGATCGCATACAAATTCCCGGCTCAAGAAGAAATCACCACATTGAATGAAGTTGAGTTCCAAGTTGGCCGAACGGGAGCGATCACTCCGGTTGCTAAGTTAGAGCCAGTGTTTGTTGGTGGCGTGACGGTGAGTAACGCAACGCTGCATAATGCGGATGAAATTGAGCGCCTTCAAGTAAAGATTGGTGATCAGGTCGTGATTCGTCGTGCTGGCGATGTGATTCCTCAAGTGGTTTCTGTCATCAAAGAGCGTCGACCAGAAACGGCGCGAGATATTATTTTCCCAACTCAGTGTCCTGTTTGTGGTTCG
>NZ_JAWOTC010000096.1:0-2268 GCF_033338675.1 Vibrio sp. Vb1574 | reverse complement strand
TTGGTTTCTTTGTGCTGGTGAGAATGCATCGTACGCCGATTGCGACATCGCAATCACCTTGTCGCCGTTGATGGTTTCCAGTTGCAGAATATTGCCACAGAACTGGTTCATCTGATCAAGCGAAATTGAGATAACTTGTTTATCTTTTGCCAGAGACTTCAAAACAAAACGACGCTCAAATTCTGGGATCACTTCATCACAAATTACGCAGAACTGCTCACCCACAGCCATCATCACGTTGGTATGGTAAATCGGCGAACCCGATGGCAAACGGGTTTGGAATGAAATCACGCGCTCATAACCAATACGATTCGCGTAATCTTCCAACACTAGGCGATCACAACGCTGTGACAACGCGGCATAAACGGTTTTGTTTAGATGATCAAAAACCATCACGCCAGTGCTTTCTAGGTACGCGTGATCGCCTAGGTAATCCGTTAGACTGCTTTGCTGGTGAACTTCACGTCCTGCAGCGGCTAGCGCGGCAATTAACGCTTCCGGGCGAACCTCATGCTGACGGTTTTCACACGCCATTGGGAAGGTATAAAGCGTGCCGTCTGGTGTTGTGCTAAACCAGTTGTTTGGAAATACCGCATCTGGCGTCGCAACATCAGAAACTGGATAGTCAAATTCCACCACTTGCACTCCTTCTTGGCGCAACGTGGCAACCATTGCCGAAAATTCAGCCATGGTTTTTTGTGATACTTCTTTCTGGCTCAATGACACCTGATGCTGAAACTCATTGTCTTGCGCCGTTTCTTCATTAAAACGAAATTCTTTAGGTGGCACCATCACTACGCAGTTTGCGGTTTGGCGCAGAGCACTTTGTGTGCTTTCTTCTTTCCCATCAGCAAATTGGGGTACTGATTCGTGTAATAGCATCCAATATATTCCTTATCTCTAGAATGGAGAGATTGTAAATTTATTGTTAACTTCAGTTTTGCTGTTTTCGCGATTATTTCTATTCTCTAAAAGTAATTTTTCCTGCAATTAGACAGAGAAACACGATTTTTTATTGTCACTTTGCTGGTTTACGCTTTTGTGGCTCGGACATGACAAATCCAATAAATGGGATATTTCAATTCAGTTCATAACCAACTAGTTACATTTAAAAGGCGATCGGTTAGACTATTTTTTCGCCCCTCTCACAAACTCGTCTGCTTTTCTGGCTAGCGGACAACGATATTTCTTACCACCTATCTCGGTGCGCACTGCCATGTCCAAGCAGTGTAAATCGATGGATTCAGTAGACCGAGATGGCATTGTTTTAACTTTAGGATGAGTTATGTTTAAACGATTTGAAGGCTTCACAGAGCCGTTTCCCAAATCTACGCCCGATCAGCCCCCTTCAGGGATTTTTGCCTTTCTACGCCATTACACCCGAGGGTATGAAAAGCCACTGATCATCATGTCACTGATGTCGACGATTGTTGCCATCGTTGAAGTCATGCTGTTTGGTGCAATGGGCCAACTGGTAGACTGGCTTTCCACCAGTAATCCAGAAACCTTTTTGCAAGATAACCGAGCGGATCTGATTTTTTACGGCGTCTTACTTCTGGTTGTAATGCCACTTTTAGTTGTTATCTACTCTTTGCTGGTGCATCAAACCTTGTTGGGTAACTACCCAATGTCCATTCGCTGGCTTGCTCACCGTTATCTGCTCAATCAGAGTCTGAACTTCTATCAAGATGATTTTGCAGGGCGCGTTGCAACCAAAGTGATGCAAACCTCTCTCGCAGTACGTGAAACGGTCATGAAGAGCATGGACGTGTTTGTCTACGTGACGGTTTACTTCACCAGTATGGTCGTGATGTTAGCAGCTGCAGATTGGCGTTTAATGATTCCAATGATTGTCTGGCTTTTGGTTTACATCGCGATTCAGATTTACTTTGTACCGAAACTGAAAGATGTGGCCTCTGAGCAAGCCGATGCGCGCTCAACCATGACAGGCCGTATTGTCGACAGCTACACCAACATCCAAACCGTGAAGCTGTTTTCACATAGCCAACGAGAAACCCAATATGCCGAACAAGGCATGAAAGGATTTCTCAACACGGTTTATCGTCAAATGCGCTTGGTTACGGGCTTTGACGTGGCGGTTGAAATCTCCAACTACATCTTGGTGTTTTCCGTCGCGGCTTTGTCGATTTATCTGTGGTTGGACAGCGCGATTAGCGTCGGTGCCATTGCTATTGCGGTCAGCCTAGCGCTGCGCGTTAACGGCATGTCGATGTGGATCATGTGGGAAGTAGGAGCCCTGTTTGAAAA
>NZ_JAWOTC010000095.1:0-2297 GCF_033338675.1 Vibrio sp. Vb1574 | reverse complement strand
TTCCTCCTTAGCTCAGTTGGTAGAGCGACGGACTGTTAATCCGCAGGTCGCTGGTTCGAGCCCAGCAGGAGGAGCCATATTAGAAGAAGCCGCATCACTTGATGCGGCTTTTTTGTATTAGTTTAAAGCTAAGCTCTCTCCTACTACCCACGAAATAACATAAGCGCTTTGATTATTAAAAACCGCTTACCGCAAGCTAACTATCGACTCACTAAGTAACCAGAAAATATTAACCACAAACGCGCGTGGCAAATGGTGTATCTTTCAACTAAAAAAAGCCAGGTAAAAACCTAGCTTTTTAATTCAATCGGCCATCTCTGAAATCAGCTTAAACCACCAAGACAAATATACTTTGTCTCCAGATATTCATCGAGTCCTTGCTTAGCACCTTCCCGTCCAACACCCGACTCTTTAACTCCACCAAATGGAGCCACTTCAGTAGAGATGATCCCTTCATTAACTCCAACCATGCCGTACTCTAAACCTTCACTAAAAGCCATAATACGCTTCAAGCTATTCGTATAGAAATAGCAAGCCAAACCATATTCTGTATCGTTCGCCATTTCGAGAACTTGATAATCATTTTCAAAGGTAACAATAGGCAACACAGGCCCGAATAGCTCTTGCTGAACAATCGACATATTCTGCGTCACACTATCCAAAAGAACGGGCTCCATAAAGCGACCAGGCCGTCTCTGTGGAGAGTTAGCAATAGAGGCTCCTTCTTGTACAGCTTGATCGATCACCGCCTCTAGTCGATGCTTAGAGGCCATCGTAATAACAGGACCTAATGTGACACCTTTCTCTAAACCATTTCCAAGCTTTAATTTGCTTAACTTCGACAATACTTTATCAATAAAAGCTTGTTTTACATTTTTATGAACATATAGCCGATTGGTACAAACACATGTTTGCCCTGCATTACGGAACTTCGACGCGACAAGCCCTTCCGCAGCCTCATCTAAGTCTGCATCTTCAAACACGATGAAAGGCGCATTACCACCCAACTCCATCGACACCGCCTTGACTGAATCACTGGCTTGCTTCATCAAAATTTTCCCAACGCGCGTAGACCCCGTAAAAGAGATCTTCTGAATCCTAGGATCAGTACTTAGTACTTGACCAAACTCAGCAGCCTGCTCCGACACCACGACAGAAAGCAGTTCTTTAGGGATACCAGCCTGATAAGCTAATTCAACAACAGCAATTGCAGTGAGAGGGGTAAGCTCTGATGGCTTGATCAACATGCCACAACCTGCCGCTAGGGCTGGTGCTGCTTTTCTTGTAATCATCGCAATAGGGAAGTTCCAAGGTGTAATTGCAGCGCATACTCCCACAGGCTGGCGAATTGCAGATAGACGTCTATCTGTCGTGGGGGCAGGAATAACTTCGCCATAAGCACGTTTTGCTTCTTCTGAGAACCACTCGACAAAAGAGGCACCATACATCACTTCCCCTTTGCTCTCAGCTAAAGGTTTACCCTGCTCTAAGGTAATAATCGTGGCTATGTCTTCTGCATTATCAAGAAGTAGTTGATACCACCCCCTCAAACGACGAGAGCGCTCTTTGGCACTTAATTTAGCCCAACGGACTTGCTCCGTTTTGCACTGACCAATGAGATCATCTAACTCATCAAGAGTACTAGGCTTTAACCGAATTAACTCTTGCTCAGTTGCAGGGTTGATGACCACAATTCCCTCTTCGGAAGACCATTGCTTAAATACAGATTTCAGCGTTTCATTTTTTATTTGTTGCATCATCAAACATACTCCTCAAGAACTCCTCTTAGGTTAATCGCTACTAGCAAGTTCAGCAAAGAAAACAAAGTTTTCTAAAAGGCATTAATTTTCGGAAGACTTAGATCTCTTCCTCACTATATTTCGGGAAATTGCGTAATCCACGCAACGACGGTCCCGCTCTAAACATGGAAGCAATGAATGTTTGAGAAATAAGATGTAGAAAATTATTGTTTAAGAGAGACGCTAACAAAACGCGCAGTGAGGAAGACTATTCATTCTACTACGGTTGAGGGCGAGTGTTATAAAGACTCATTGTTCAAATGACCAATCTTTCAACAAGGACATAATACAAACTCGGAGTAATTGGAAGTGCAGGCAGCAGGCCCATCTTCCTGAGAAACTCATGTGCCAAAAGGGTAAAGAAAGTCGTATTGTCTCGCCTTCAATGTGTAAATGCATTTCTAGGGGACACGACCAAACGAAAAAGCCCCAGTCTTTCGACTGGGGCTTAATATAAGTGGCGGAGTGGACGGGACTCGAACCCGCGACCCCCGGCGT
>NZ_JAWOTC010000094.1:0-2326 GCF_033338675.1 Vibrio sp. Vb1574 | reverse complement strand
TCCACCTGTTTAACGCGCTCGTTGGCTAGGTAGAACTTGCCGTCAGACTGCAAAACTTGAATCTGCTTCTCAACATATTGAAGTGGCTGCGGATAATCCTCTAACGAATTCCAAGCGGAATCAGGCGCAGCTTGTTGCTGCATCGTACGTAAATCAGGATCAAACACTGAGACGGGAACCGTCACTAACTCACCGGAGCTCAACGCTGGCGGCTCGGTCACTTCCAATCGAACAGGCAATTCCAGTTCTGCGGCTGGCATCGCCTCGCCATTACGAATAACCGTATCTTCAAGGCTTTTGAAAATACGCTCGATTTGGCGGTCTTGGTTAGTCGACAACACAATGGTGCGTTGCGGTTGATACTGACCATCGACCCACACATCAAAGTTATAATGATCTCCAAGCTGAGAACGGGTTTGATAGCGAAACTTAAGTTCGCCAGCGCTAGCGTAATTGGCTTGTAAGTAGCGTAGCGCTTCGGCTTGGTTCGTGACCGTAATAGCCGCGCTAGGGTAATCCCACTGCGCTGCGTTCGTCACTTGAACGCCTGCCAACGCAAGAGAAAGCGCTAAAAGTTTGAGTTTCATGCTGAGCTCCTACTAAAAGATGTACTTCGCGTTAACCGTAAAGTAACGACCTGGTTCCGTTGAGTAGCGTTTGCTCTCATCAGCTATGCCAGCAACGTCTTGGTAACGAATGTATTCTTTGTCGAACAGGTTGATGATGGTCGCACTCAAACGGAAATCTTTGGTGATTTGGTAACTTGCTCCCAAATCGAGCGTGTTCCATGCTTCTGTTTTTGCGCATTCAGTCTTTTGTCCGAGCGACGTTTGGCAACTCGGCACACGATCCATCGAACCAGCCCAATTCCACGTCGCGAACGCATTAAAGTCTTGTTGCTGGTAGTTCAGCCCAACATTGCCCTCAAAAGGCGTGATGCTACGAACGTATTCGCCCTCAGCGTCCTTTCCGTCCACATAACCAAGCTTGGTACTTAGCTTCCAAGACGATGTGAAAGCATACGCAGCAGAAAGCTCCGCGCCGTAGGTTTCAACGCCGTGTAAGTTTTGGTATTGCTTGACGTAGTTGCCGAAGTTATCTTGACCCGTGGTAACAACATCAATGAAGTTTTGGAACTTGTTGTAAAACGCAGAAACGTAAAGTTGCGCTCGGCCATTATCGAATTTGTTACCGATTTCAAACGAGTCCGAAGTTTCAGCCTCTAGATCCATATTTGGTGCAATAACAAAAGGCGTCAGCGGCACAAAGTCGTGGCTTACGAAGCCATACGCCTTATCGTATTCTGGCGCTCGATAGCCGTGATCGTAAGAGAGGTAAACGCGGTTGTTTTCGAACACTTCACGAGAAATCGACAAACTTGGTGAAATTTCAGAACTGTCGATATCTTTCAATGGATATCCACCGATATCATTCTGGCCATCAGGTGAAAGTCGGTGCGCATCGAAACGCAAACCGCCAGTCAATGTCCATTTATCCAGCTCAATCATGTCACGGAAATAAAGCCCAATGTTGTAAGCACGTGCAGCGGCAAAGGGTTGTTTTTGCGATGCGTTGGAGCCCGTCCAATCGAGGACTTTCTGATTATCTTCACGTTGGTAGTAATCTGATGCTATCTCAACGCCATACGCTAACTTGTGCTCAGCCGATGAGGCGTGAAGCGTCTGTTTGAAATCCGCTCTCAAACCGACGGTGCTATCGGTAAATGTTTTGTGCTCAAGTTCGCGGCGCTTGATCAGCAGACCATTGGCGTCGGTAGAGTTCATTAAGCGATTGGTGTCTGTGACCACTTCGGTATGACGCCAATAAACTTTGGTATCCAACTCTTCAAACCATGTTGGATCAAGCGGCGTTAGCTCGGCACCTAAATATGCACTGTATTCTTCTGTCGATTCATCTTCTGCAAAGTCTTCGATATGCCACTTGCCATCTTTTTGTATGGATGACGAACCTTCAAGACGTTGTTGGTCTTGTCGATAGAGTTCGGCACGCGCTTTGATCATCACTTCATCATTGAAGAAATGATTGATGGCGTATGACGCGCTGTAACCATCCAAATCGCGGTTGTACAAATCTTGGCTGAAGTTACGCGTCTCTTCACCTTGCCAATAAGCCGCGTTGACCAAGCTTTCCGTATCGCCAGAACGAAATGCCAAATTGCTCGCGCCTTTGTATTTATTGCTGATCCCTGTATAAGTGCCCGTGGCGTCAACATAAAAGTCACGATCTTCTAAAAACTCGCCCGGCTGTTTGGATTTTAGGATCACAGCACCACCAATGGCACCAGAGCCCAAGACTGAGGAGCTTG
>NZ_JAWOTC010000093.1:0-2368 GCF_033338675.1 Vibrio sp. Vb1574 | reverse complement strand
TATTTGAAAGATACGTGACCGAGTCACTTTTTGAGTTCTAACTCAATAATTACTGAATGATTGTGCGCTTCGTTGAAGTGCAATTTGCTTTTATTATGAATCTTGTCGTTCAAGAACACATACCCAAGGATGTTGACGCCGGATGAAACCTGCCTGCACACTCTTACTGCTTGCTTCTTTAAGCTCCCCCTTTCTTGCTAGTGCTCAACCCGTCAATGACCTCGTATTTACCGTAGGTATCGTTTCCGACAAAGCAAAAAGTAAAATCAAAAAAGCAACACCCTTTGCTCAATATGTGTCCGGAAGGCTGAATCACCTCGGTTATACCTCTGGGTCGGTACAAGTCTTCAACAACTATGGACAACTTGCAGTTGCTCTCAAAAATGGCAGCGTTCAAATTGCAACAGCTACACCGTTTAACGCCGTAACCCTAGAACGAGAATCTAACAGCCAAGTGCTCGCCGTAAGGTGGAAAAAGGGACTCGAAAAATACCACTCTGTATTTTTCACCCATCAAGACAGTGGCATTCATTCCTTGGCCGATCTGCGCGGCAAAACGCTCATTTTCGAGAGTCGCAACTCCACCAGTAGCTTTTACTTACCTGCCATTACATTGCTCAACCAAGGCGAAAAATTAGAATACCTTCGCTCTATAGATGATCACCCAACGAAAGGCCGTATCGGCTATTTGTTTTTGGATGAACATTTGGAACAATCCAACGAAATCAACCTATCCGTTTGGGTGTATAAACAGCGCGTTGCCGCCGGGGCGTTCAGTAATTTCAACTGGAACAACCCAAAAGATTTGCCAGAAAACATGAAGGAAAAACTGACCATTTTCCATAACTCGGTGGAGATCCCGCGTGATTTGGTTTTAGCGTCGCCTACTTTGAGCCAATCGACCAAAAATGAAATTACATCGATTTTATTGAAAATGGATGCCTCACCAGAAGGTTTGCATGCCTTGGATGTATTCCAAAATACCAAGCGCATATCAGCACTCACGCCAGATATGGCAACGTCTCTCGACACGGTTCGAAAGTCTGTTAACTTGCTACCAAAGGCAAACTGATGCTGAACAAACTTTCGCTAGAAACCAAGTACATTTTCGCGACCATCTCCGTCGTTGTTTTGGTGGTTGTGGTCAACCTTGTACTTTACATGCATGGCTACGACACATACTCAAACAATCTCGCGCAGCAGATTACGCAAAATTCTCAAGATAAGACGGAATCCTACGTCAAACAAAAAGGATTAGTGTACGCGGAGTTGTTGTCTAAGCAGCTGTTTGATCCGCTTTACAACGATAACATCAGCCAAGTCTATGGACAGATTACGGCAACCTTAAGCCAACCGGACGTATCAAAAATCCATGTTGTAGATAACGATGGACTTGTATTCCACGACGGTACACCTCAGCTTGCCATGTTTGCTCAGCCCCACTACCGCTCAGACTTTATTCTTAAGGCAATTGAACAAGAACGTGTCCAAGTCGCTCTATCTAGAGAACAACTGGAAATTGCCGCGCCTATTCACCAATCAGATGTGACGCTTGGAGCCGTATATTTGGAGCTCAACCTTGCCCATTTATTAGAAGAAAAAGAGCAAAACATTGCACAAGTTGCAGCGATAACGTCTAAAGATAAACACAACATGTTTATTTTGCTGCTGGCAATCAGCATTATTTCTATCTTCATGGGTAGCTTATTCGCGTTTGCCGTAGGTCGATCGTTGGTGAAACCAATCAAACAGTTGAGTGAACAGTTTTCGGAATTTGATACCCAAGCACTTCCAGTTACCGATATTCAACGCAAAGATGAAATTGGTGAGCTGATTACTGCCTATAACAAGATGTCTAACAAGGTAAACACCTACACAACCCGTGTTGAGTTCATGGCCTATCACGACATTCTGACTTCGCTTTCTAATCGTGAAAAGCTGCTGATTGATCTTCAAGAACAAATCAGCGCCAAGCGAGCGCCAGCGCTTGCCGTCCTATTTGTCGATTTGGATGATTTTAAGCACATCAACGACAACTACGGCCACAATGTTGGGGACAAATTACTGGTGCACCTTTCCGCGTTATTAAGGAATGAACTGCCAATTTATATCGAACCAGATTATCGACCATGGATACTCGCAAGCCGCGTTGGGGCGGATGAGTTTGTCGTCGTATTCCCTTGCAACAACAGCTTAGAAGCGCGCGAGATTGCCAACCAAATTCATAGACAAGTGCTATCGCCATTGAGGCTCGACAGTCACAATATCCGCTTAACCACCAGCCTTGGTGTCGCGGTATATCCAGAGTTTGGTTGTAACGCAGATTCGTTGCTGCAACTTTCATCCCTTGCCGCACAAGAATCAAAAC
>NZ_JAWOTC010000092.1:0-2403 GCF_033338675.1 Vibrio sp. Vb1574 | reverse complement strand
AAGTCCTTCCATGATAGACCATATCAAGTAAGCACTTCAAGAGTATTTCTGCACTCTGTTTGGAATCAAGATGTTTTGGACAGAACGATGCGCATCACTCACCGACCAAGGGATGTTCCAAAGGTGAGAGGTAAAGGCACTAATCAGAACTAAGCACCAAGCTCGATAAATCCGCCCCTTGTAGCTGCTAGAGGGGATAAGCGGAAAAGGAATAACTGATTAGTGTTGTGTGACTGGAACGGGGGCGAAAGCTTTACACACAGCGCAGGGCAGTCCGAAATAAGGGGAGAAATCCTTAGTTCAGAAAGCGACCATAGACAGTACCTAAATCACTCAAAATAGAGTCGAAATGGGTAGGGGTCGGCGCAGCCGAAATAAGCAATTTCGGCACCAACTCTTCTGTTTTCGCTTACCTCCTCCGCTCGGCGCAGTGTGCGAGTAAGCGAAGCGTCCGAGCATCGAGCAAGCGGCATGTCACTTCCACTAAATGGTGGCACTGTCACTCCTAACCTACGTGGGTTATATCCTTTCAATAGCTTATTTTTTAGGCTTGTGCTATCGTCTATTTTCGTACCAAGCCAGCATACACAGCGTCCCCTCTAGTCACTTCGTTCCTGACGGTTCCCCTGTGAGCTGGAAAGGGGCGCTAACGCCCCCTTTACCCCAGTAAACCAAATGTATCATTCCTCGCACTTACTTCATTTAGTATCCTATTAGTCCTTGGTTTGTATATGAGGTGCTTATGTCTAAGACTGATGAAGATATTGCGAATGTGAAGCGGATTAACTCAGGAATGAGGGTCCTTTCCCATTCTGTTTGGAGAAAAGTACATCAGCCTAACTTCAGAAGCTTTACGCAGTTTGATCAAATGTTTTGGGATGTGACTAACCGAGCTTGGCTATCTGTCGATCATTCTGCATTTTCCGACAAATTGGAATTTGCTCATCTTTATTGGGCTGACTATTGCAAGAAGAATTTAGCGTCATGATTGCTCTGGTTCTGTCGCCTCGCTTTGCTCGTTGCCGGTTCGTTAGTCCAGATTAAAACGCTACGCTCATTTAACCTGGACTAACAAACTCAGAATTGTTCAAAAAGCCCCTTACGTGGGCTTTTTTGTTCCAGATGCTTGTGCTCATCTTAGGATGATAAAACCGCTTCAAATGCGTCATAAACTTTCAAATCGATTTTGGGCTACCTAGGTATGGTTTTGTTGTTAAAACGCCTCCTGGGGCTTTCTAGGCTTCTCAAAACGATGTTTTTGATAATGAAGTTGCCTATTTAACATATGACCAATTATGCGCACCTTTAAGAGTGGTTATTATGTTGTCACTTTAATTGAGGTTAGGTGAACTGATGCCACACAATTTTTTAGATCGAAAGAAAAAACCTTTGAGTTCTTCTGGCGGAGGCTATAAGCCACTCCATGAAGAAGAATCATTAAGAAAACCACAAGCTCGAGAAGAAACGGTTAGAGAGCGAGCAGCCCGCCAACGTCGAGAGCGTCAAGCTGAATTGACGTATACCCAAGAAGATTACGCCCGTTGGGAACGAAATCGAAAAAGAAGACAGCTAGAGGTCGAAGCTCAAAAGGCGATTGAAGAATTATTAATTTTTCTTCCCGCATTGGATCTGGAAACTTCGGTTCACAGCCAAGCGGTAAAAGAATTTAGCGAAGCGTTCGATGTTATCTTGAAAGGGTACAACGGGGGCAATATTTCCTATGAGACTGGATATGATCTTATTCATCAGGTCAAAAATGGTTTCATTGAGGGAGGTGGTGCGCTTAGAAAAGTCGAAGAGAATCGGTTATCACGCCAGACAGAAAAGGCTGATAATTTCTCTCAAGATGGCAGTTATCGACGCAATCTAGTAGTGAATGATGAATCGTTTAATGTTCGCTTTAAAGCGAGTTGCGCTACGCCTGAATGCTTAATGAGAAATGCCAATATCGACATGGAAGATGATGCTTTTCAGGATTACATTGAGGCTGCAACACAAGATAAACGTTCGGATGTGATGCAGGTGATCGGTGTTGCTCTTATCGCTAACCCATATCTCAAACCTTTAGAATATGTTGTGTTTGGAGATATAGCCTACGCTGGACTTAAAGATAAAAACCTTGATCCTCTTTGGGCTTATTTAATGGGTAGAGGGGCTTACTATCGCCTACATTTACTTAGCGTGTCTAAGAGAGTGAAAGATACCTCAGAAAATGTTGTAAGTTATTTTTCAGGGAGCGTTTTAAGTAGTGATTGATAAGGTTAAGACGCAAAAGTATGTGAATGTATCCGATGGTATTAATGCATCTTGCTTAGGGATATGTTTATTCTTTTTTTCTGCGGAATTTATCTATCTTTTAAGCTTCTGGGGATTAACATTTTTTTTCTCAGGACTTGCTCTGAG
>NZ_JAWOTC010000091.1:0-2461 GCF_033338675.1 Vibrio sp. Vb1574 | reverse complement strand
ACCGATGATTTGTACTTAGTGCATGATCGCCAAGTTGCGCCATTCGATGGTGACCTAAACGACTACTACAAGTGGCTGACTGAACAACAAAAAGCCGAGCGAAAAGAAGCACAAGCGTCGCAACCAGTTAAAGATACCGCAAACAGTGCCGCTGCGAAGAAAGAGCAAAAACGTCGCGAAGCGGAATTTCGTAAACTGACGGCGCCAATTCGCAAAACCCTGACACAATTAGAAAATAAAATGGATAAGTTAGGTGTAGCACTGGCAGAGGCTGAAGAACAATTGGCGGATAACTCACTGTATGAAGCCGAAAATAAAGCTAAACTAAATGAAGTGCTGGCCCTTCAAGCTTCGAGCAAATCAGAACTTGAAGAAGTGGAAATGGAATGGATGTCTGCTCAGGAAGAACTGGAGCAGATGGAGCTAGAGTTTAACCAATGACAAACAAACACGCGGAATACACTCTTACCCTAGAACACCTTTGGCAGTTCAGCCTGCAGTTTTATGGCGTGCGAGAAGTAAAAGAAGCGTGTTTATCATTGCAAAACAATTACCACGGTAACGTGAATCTATTACTGCTGCTCCGTTGGCTCGACGAGCAGCAGCTTATCTTCCAAGAGAAAGATTGGCATTTGGTTCAAAGCTGTCTTGGCCGTAGTGAAACGCTGCTGCACTCTTTTCGCGACCTGCGACGTCATCTAAAATCCCAAGTGAACGATGCGTTGTATCGAGAAAGCCTGCAGTTTGAACTGCAACTCGAAAAGCAACAACAAGCCGATTTGGTCGACTGTATTAACTCACTTACACTGATTAAAAACGATGGCGATCCACTCACGCTCAGATACTGTCGTCAGCTTGGTGGGGAGCATTTGCAACAAGCCTTTGCTATCCCTGTGCCAAACATTCACCCACCAAAACACTCATAACGCTGTAGAATACCTATAATCTTTATAAAGGATTATATTAATAAGTTCTTCAACTGACATGAAGGACCATATAAGAGCAGTTAGGTATGACACAATTTTTCGCAGCCGCCGGGATCAAGAACCCGCACCTTCAGACCCTTTTACCGCGCTTTATTCGTAAAAAAGCGCTGTTTACGCCTATTTGGCAGACGCTGGATACCGACGATGGCGACTTCCTCGATCTCGCTTGGAGTGAAGATCCCACCAAAGAACCTGCGCAGAGCAAACCCATCTTCGTTTTGTTTCATGGCTTGGAAGGATGCTTCTACAGCCCGTATGCAAACGGCCTGATGAATGCGTTTGCGAAATCTGGTTGGTTATCGGTGATGATGCATTTTCGTGGCTGTAGCGGCAAACCGAACAAAAAAGCTCGCGCATACCATTCAGGAGAAGTAACGGACGCTCGCTTCTTTTTGGAACACCTTCATCTGCGCTTTCCAAACAATCCAAAAGTCGCCGTCGGCATCTCCCTTGGTGGCAATATGCTGGCGAACTACTTAGCCCAATACAAAGATGACCCGATTTTAAAAGCGGCCACCATCGTCTCTGCACCACTGGATTTGGCGGCTTGTGCCAATCGAATTGAGCAGGGCTTTTCCAAAGTGTATCGCCGTTACCTACTCTCTTCGCTCAAACGGAATGCTCTACAAAAACATCATTTACTGCATGGCGAATTGGCGCTGTCGTACAACTCCATCAAGCGCGTCACTCGTCTGTACGAATTTGATGACTTGATCACTGCACCTCTGCATGGTTTTAAGGATGCACAAGATTATTACGATCAATGCTCAGGACTGAGCAAGTTACAGCAGATCACCTTGCCAACTTTGATCATCCACGCCAAAGACGACCCGTTCATGACCGATGAGGTGATCCCCAAATTTGTTCTGCCAGATAACATTGATTACCGTCTGTTTGAGCACGGCGGACACGTTGGTTTTCTGACTGGTACGGCATTAAAACCAAAGTTCTGGTTAGAGGAAGCCCTGCCCGCGTACTACGAAAGTGTCGCGGCAGAGTACCTTTCAGCTGTATCCAAACCGCGAACACAGTAAACTAGCCTTTCATCATAAAAGTTTGAGGTATTTATGATCATTCCTTGGCAAGACATCGCGCCAGAAACACTGGAAAATCTAATTCGTGAGTTCGTACTACGCGAAGGCACCGACTATGGCGCGGTTGAAATTTCACTGCAAAACAAAATCGATCAAGTGAAGACGCAACTAGAAAAAGGTGAAGCCGTCATCGTGTTCTCAGAACTGCATGAAACGGTTGATATTCAACTCAAAGCAAAGTTTTAGCACGTTCACATTTTTACCGTATCCCACTCGATGACAAGTCGTTGTTACATGCTATAGTGGGTTATCGACCGTGCAGCGGTTCGCTGCTGCACTTTACAGGTACGTAATTTTCGACAAGGTTTGTCATGTCAGCTAAACACCCAATCATTGCGGTTACTGGTTCATCCGGTGCCGGTACAACCACGACGTCTGAAG
>NZ_JAWOTC010000090.1:0-2501 GCF_033338675.1 Vibrio sp. Vb1574 | reverse complement strand
TCACTGCGAACGTGGTCGGGCTCGACGTTGGATTTGTTTCTGCTAGAGATGAAAGTCAACGTAGCGGCTGCGCGCCAAATCGTGATGTTCAGCATCATTTTTACGCTGCTGTCGGTGCTGTTTATCTTCAGTGTGTGTTTGGCTGCGGGTGTAGTGACGTACCACTTTACCGCTCAACTACTGCTAAGTGTTGGCGTGTTTATTGTGTCGTTAGGTCTAGCGCTAGTTGGGTTGGCGTGGTGGCAGAAGCGGCTGACGCACTTCCTTGGTTTCAAAAATACAACCGACCAATTGCAGGAGGGCTGGCATGCGTTCTCTAACCAAACTCGACCGAGCCATGCAGATAAAACGCATCGAGGGTAAAGCGGCTTTGGAGCAATGCTTGCTGGATAAGCAAACCCTCAAATTTACCTCGAACCGATTCGTGCAAGAAAACCCGTGGACTGCGCTTGGGTTGAGCGCTTTTGCCGCGATTGCTGTTGCGAAAGCTGGGCGACTGTCTCGCGTCACGTCATCTCTCTCCTCCATCAGTTTGCTGCTCAATGGCGCGATGGATTTGAGTGGTCAGCTAGCCAAATCTTCTTCATCGTCTGCTGTATCCTCAAAAGAAGCAGGTGAAGAAGCGGCTCAACCTTCCGATTTACCACCTCATCAGTAGAGGACGCACATGAATGGAAAATTAAACCTTCCTATCAATACCGTGATTGGTGTGTCTCTGCTGGTGTTATTGCTTGTTCCTGCACTCTACTTCGCCAAACCGGTGCTGTTACCTATGGTGATAAGTACGTTCGTGGCACTGCTGTTTAGCCCGTTGATCAATTATTTTGAAGATAAAGGCCTGCCACGCACGATAACTGTGGTGGTGACGTTGACGTTATTGGTGAGTGTTTCAATGCTCGGTTTAGCGGCGATATCAGAACCCGCGAAACAATGGTGGGCTGAGTTGCCAAGCATCGTCCAAAACGTTTCGCAGGAAGTGAATGAAGTGACCAAAGCGTCGTCAGAGCACATGAACGCGCCGCTTGAGATCGCCAGTGACATGAACATTGACGAGATGGGCAACAACACGGTGTTTTCTCTGCTGAAAGCGCTCGCGACCACCACACCAACGCTGTTAACTCAGGCGATGATTGTGCTGTTTATGGTGTATTTCATGCTTAATCATGGTCGAAGTCTGTTTCGTAAATCGGTATCGCGTTTGCGTGGTTTTTCGAAACAACGTCAGGCGGTGGAGTTGGTGCAGGCTCTGCAGAAAGATTTATCGCGCTACATCGGCACCATTACTTTGGTCAATGCGGGTTTAGGCTTGTGTGTAGGATTGGTGTTTTTTGTCCTCGGCCTTGAAGACCCATTTCTATGGGGTGCGTTTGCGGGGGTAATGAATTTCGCTCCGTATTTGGGACCAGTGATTTCGATGGCGAGCTTTGGTTTTGTCGCGTATTTGCAGCTAGATTCGGTCAGTTTTATGCTGACAGTGGTGTCGATATATCTGTTGCTGAATTTAATCGAGAGTCAGTTTGTCACCCCAACTTTGCTAGGGAGGCGGTTTAACCTCAACCCGTTAGTCATCTTTATGTGGTTGGTCTTTTGGGGTTGGTTGTGGGGCGGAATGGGGCTGTTGATTGGTGTGCCGCTGTTGGTGTGCATCAACATTTTAGCGGATCGTTTGGCGCTTTGCGGTTCGACGAACATCTAACCGCAAAGTTGCCAGTGTATTGAACGTTGTGCTTAGTTAAATAACTTTTCCGCCGCAACGGGTGGGCTGAATAAATATCCCTGACCGTAGATACAACCTTTGTCGACCAAGTAAGCCACTTGTTCTGGCGTTTCGATGCCTTCTGCCACGACTTTGAGTGAAAGCGTCGTGCCCATCGCAATGATGGCGTTCACTATGGCGTTGCTGTCGTTGTCGTTAGGCACATCACTGACAAACGAGCGGTCGATTTTCAGTTTGTTGATTGGCAAACCTTTAAGGTAAGACAGTGAAGAATAGCCTGTGCCGAAGTCATCCAACGAAATCTCGATTCCGAGTTCACACAGCTGATTTAGCGATGCGATGGCCAGTTTTGGATCGATAAGCAAAAAGCTTTCGGTAATTTCCAGCTCCAAGTGATGCGCCGGGAATCCCGTTTCACGAAGGATGGTTTTGAGCTTGTTGATGAAGCGCGACTGTTGCAGTTGAAGTGCTGATACATTGACTGCAATTTTGCCAAATTGAACGCCTCTCGCCAGCCAGTCAGTCCCTTGTAAACAGGCGTCTTTGAGGACCCATTCGCCGATGTTTTGAATCAAGCCCGTCTTCTCTGCGATAGGAATAAAATCCGCAGGTGGCACTAAGCCAAATTCTGGGTGTTCCCAACGCACTAAGGCTTCCACACCAATAATTGCGTTTTGCGCGAGGTTGTATTGCGGCTGATACACCAAATGCAGTTGTTCTTTTTCTATCGCTTCATGCAGCGCAGTTGGAATACGGACGTGCGATACCGATTTGTCAGTTAACT
>NZ_JAWOTC010000089.1:1603-2531 GCF_033338675.1 Vibrio sp. Vb1574 | reverse complement strand
TCGCGCAGCCGTCGATGAGAGCTTCCGCTTTCTGACGCTCAACCACGCCATGCTCAGCTACATCTCTGCTTTAGGTGCCCATCGTACTCGCATCGAAGATGAATCCATTCATAAACTGGTTCTGGATGCTCACCGTTGTATCCACCAGCATTTGGATGTATTGCATCAACAATTACACCAACATTGCGAAGAGTGCGATTTATCCAACATTGACGATGCTGGACTTGAGCAGCGTTTGAACGAATGGCGCGATGAGGATGACAGCTCAGCACGTATGGTGCTTCAGCAACTCCACCTTATTTATCGCATGTTGCCTGAGCTTCACTCGCTGGCGAGCAAATTTGCCGTTCGTGTGAACTAACTCGACCTTAGAGAGACTAACTTAAAGGTGCATGTGACTTAACACGCGTTCTTTATGCAATTAGGGAAGCACTTTTTGCTTCCCTTTTTAATTTAAGATAACCCGAAGTAGGTAAAATTACCTTTCATAGGAAAAGTCTTACGTATCACTTAACGCACCTTGACAATACTCGGACAAAAAACCATCGATCAAATTCTAATCTAATTCTATTGAATAAGTATGTTGTGTGGCCACGGAGGCCGTTAGACAGGACCTGAAGGATAAACCTGAGTACAGCGAGGATACAGAGATGAAAGCGCAACAATTTAAAGAGCTAAAAAAGAAGCTTGGAGACCTGACGGCAAGTCAGTTAAAAACATTGCAAGGCGAAATCAGCATGACGCTGAACAAAAAGGAAAAGCCATTGCTCTCCACTGAAGAGCGTGAAATGTTATCTAAACTGTTTGTTTGATTAAGTTATTGATATAAATCACTTGCACGTTTTATAAACACTTCCTATGCTAACAGCAGCATAATAAGTGGAATTATAATCATGCCAGTTTCAGGGATTCACTCCGGTCAACAAAT
>NZ_JAWOTC010000089.1:380-1593 GCF_033338675.1 Vibrio sp. Vb1574 | reverse complement strand
GCAGTTATCGCACAAGATGGCGGATAAAGCTGCACATGAGATTCAACAAACCTTCGTAAAAGGCGGTGAAGACTTATCATTCAATAAAGTCGAACTCGCTAAAAACGTGGCTTTCGCCGCGACCCCTTCCCTAGCCGCACATGCCACTGTTATCGAACCTCTTATCGAAGTTACTCAAGCCGCAAGTTACAACCGTATTGGTGCGTCCGTTGTGGAAAAAAATAACGAGGTAATTGGCAGCCTTCTCGACATTCACGTCTAAAGAAACCAAGATAAAAAATAATACCT
This sequence comes from Vibrio sp. Vb1574, assembly GCF_033338675.1. Taxonomy (NCBI): domain Bacteria; kingdom Pseudomonadati; phylum Pseudomonadota; class Gammaproteobacteria; order Vibrionales; family Vibrionaceae; genus Vibrio; species Vibrio sp. Vb1574. The sequence continues at coordinate 1,305 of NZ_JAWOTC010000089.1, read as the reverse complement.
AACTCCCTTTCCAGATATTCAAGAACACCAAACGCTAATAAGCGCAGCGGTCAAATCTAACCGCCGCACTTTTCATTTCTCAAATCACTTTATCCGTTATCAATAACACCTCGATTAAGAAGCGATTCAACAATCTCGTTTGAGCTTAATCCATTGAAGTCTATTGCCTGACCTAAGTTCTCAACCACAATAGTCTGATGAACGTTCGCATCAGTAGTAATGCTCAAAGAGACATTGTCTGTCGTGGCATCATAGTCCGCTTGAATATGCGCAAGTAACTCATCAATTCCTGCCATTGGGTCATTTAAATCCGCAATCACGTCTTTAAGATCGATCGTGTCTTCATTAAGCGTAAAGTCGGTGATGGTATCCACTGCACCTTCGTCAACGGTATCTTGAGTCCATTTAAAGATATCGTTACCACCGCCACCCGTTAGGATGTCCGAACCCAGACCACCGATGAGAATATCATCGCCGTCACCACCGATAATGCGGTCATCACCCGCCCCGCCGATGAGGGAAATTCCGCGATCACTACCAAGTAACAGATTATCTTCCGTTTCAGAAGAAACATCGATGTCACGGTTGTTGGACGTAACATTGATGCTGATATCGATTGGGTCTGAGAACGCTTGATCGCCATTCGATTCCGTTGAAACCGCAGTCAGCGTGATATCGTGATCACCTTGGCGCACGTTATCGATGTGAAGCGTATCAATTTCATCAGCAGGCACTGTCCAAGTCGAAGTCGCGCTATCAAAACTGATGCTCGATGTGGTTGCATCACTCGTTAGCGTTGCGCCTCTTGGAACGCCTGTCACCTCTAACGCTAAGACTTCATCCAAATCCGTCAGTGCAGCAATAATGCCGACTAACGCTACGCCCTGAAAACTCGCACTTTGGCTAGCAGTAATACGTTGGATGT
>NZ_JAWOTC010000089.1:0-370 GCF_033338675.1 Vibrio sp. Vb1574 | reverse complement strand
GTTCGCGTCAAAGGCAAGCGTCGGTTTGTCTGCCACAGGTGTCACGTTGATATCAAACGTTTCGGTGGTTTGCAGCGACGTTCCTGTAGAATTCTCATAGTAAATTCCATTATCGTCCGCTGTAACCGTCAATGAAATCGCTGAACTGTTCACGTCACTTGCATCGACAAAAACACCGACATTTGGATCTGTCGAAGTCAACACCGCATTAAGTTGGGACAACGTCCCCATCAACACGGTTTCACCCGCTAAACCAACACCTTGCGTCACACCACTGCCCGATGGCGCGATAACACTGACATCACCTTCACTCGTGCTGAGCGAAATCGTCATGATCTCGTTCTCATGGATACCAGCGAAATCCACATCC
>NZ_JAWOTC010000088.1:0-2546 GCF_033338675.1 Vibrio sp. Vb1574 | reverse complement strand
CGCTACCCAAAACACGTTTGGCCAGATGACCCGGCAAACCACGTAGCGACAACGAAAACGAAAAGACAATTGAATAATGACTGACAGTAAGAAGCCAAGCGCCAAGAAAGCGCCTGCGAAGAAAAGTACAGCCAGCAAAGGCACCACAAAACGCCCTCGTCGCACGCCGAGTAAAAAGCCAACCAACGAGAAACGTTCTTGGCTCAAAGTGTTGTGGTCTTTTAGCTGGAAAGCCGGCGTTGCTCTTGCCGCGGTGTTGCTGTTTGTTGGTATTTACCTAGATAGTGTGGTTAAAGAACGCTTTGATGGGCAGCTATTCGAATTGCCTACCGTTGTGTACGCGCGCATTTTGAACCTCAATCCAGGTGAAAATATTACCATTCAAGAGCTTCGCAACGAATTAGATGTACTGAACTACCGCAAGGTAAGTCAGCCTCGTTACCCTGGTGAGTATTCTTCTTCTTCGACTCGTGTTGAACTGATCCGCCGTCCTTTTGAATTTGCTGATGGCCCAGAACCGGATCGCCACGTCATGCTGCACTTCTCAGACAGTGGTTTACAGCGTATTCAATCTTTAGAGTCAAAAGGCGATCTAGGCTACTTGCGCCTTGAGCCAAAGATGCTGGGGATGCTTGAAAAAGATCGTGATGAGCAACGTCTGTTCTTACGTCGTGACCAATTCCCTGAAATTTTAGTTGATGCCTTGTTGGCGACAGAAGACCGAGACTTCTATCAGCATGATGGTGTTTCACCATTGGCTATTGCCCGTGCTTTAGTGGCGAACATCAAAGCGGGTCGCACCGTGCAAGGTGGCAGTACCTTAACGCAGCAGCTAGCGAAAAACTTATTTCTAACCCGTGATAAAACGCTGTGGCGTAAGGTGCGCGAAGCTTATATTGCGCTTATTCTTGATTACCGTTACAGCAAAGACCGCATTTTAGAAGCCTACCTCAATGAAGTGTATTTGGGTCAAAGCGGCGGCGAAGCGATCCACGGTTTTGGCTTAGCATCACGCTACTACTTTGGGCAGCCAATCCAAGAGTTGCGAATTGATCAACTTGCGATGCTGGTGGGCATGGTGAAAGGACCGTCGTACTACAATCCAGTTCGCTATCCTGAGCGCACTAAAGAGCGTCGAGACTTGGTGCTTCGATTGCTGATGCAACAAAACATGCTCACATCGCAGCAATATGAACAAGCTGTGAGTCGACCTCTTGATACACAAAGCAAACCACGTATTGCGAGCCGTCAGCCTGCATACTTCCAGCAATTGAATATCGAGCTGAAAGAGAAGGTCGGTGATCGCTTCAAGGCTGAAACTGGTCTGCGCGTGTTTACGTCTCTCGATCCTGTCTCTCAAAGTAAAATGGAGCAGGCTATCGCGAAGAAAATACCGGATTTAGCTAAGCGAGGCGGCAAAGAACTCGAAGCTGCTGCCGTGGCTGTTGATCGCCACAGTGGTGAAATTCGTGCCATGGTTGGTGGTAAACGCGTGGGTTATGAAGGCTTTAACCGTGCGCTTAATGCTAGTCGTCCAATTGGTTCGTTGGTCAAGCCGGCAATTTACCTGACCGCGCTTGAACAGCCAGACAAATACAATTTGGGGACGACGCTGCACGACACGCCTCTAAGTTTGAAAGGTAGCAAAGGCTCGGTATGGACTCCGCGTAACTACGACCGTAAATACCGCGGTGATGTGCCACTTTACCTTGCGCTTGCGAAGTCATTGAATGTACCAACGGTAAGGTTGGGGATGGAGCTTGGTATTCCAGAAGTGTCTGGCACACTTGAACGCTTAGGCGTCAACAAAGATGAGATTCGTCCTGTGCCTTCTATGTTCTTGGGCTCGTTTTCATTGACGCCATTTGAAGTGGCGCAAATGTACCAAACACTGACTAACTCGGGTAAACGTGCTAAGTTGACCGCGCTTCGTTCCGTCATCGATATGGACGGTAACGTGCTTTATCAATCGTTGCCTCGCTCCTCTCGCGCGGTTGATGAACAAGCGGCTTGGCTAACGACTTACGCGATGAAACAAGGTGTCGCACAAGGTACAGGCCGCTACCTTCAAAGCCAATTCGCTTGGGCTGCATTGGCGGGAAAAACGGGCACCAGTAACGATACTCGTGATAGCTGGTTTGTCGGGATTGATGGCCGTGAAGTGACGACCATTTGGCTAGGCCGTGATGATAACAAGCCAATCAACCTTACGGGGTCAAGCGGTGCATTGCGTGTTTACGCGGAATACTTGGCGCAGCGAATTCCTGAGCGTTTGGATCTGCCTTGGCCTAAAGAAGTGACGACGCTTGGCTTTAAACCGACCTCCAACGGTGGTTTAGAGATGAATTGCCGCAGCGATTACAAACTTCCAGTATGGGATAAAACGGGTCAAATCAAACAACAGTGTGAGAAAAAATCTAACTGGTTGAATAGTTTGTTTGATTGGTAGGATCTCCAAATCAACAACATGGACTTGTTTCACTGGTCAATTCTTAGTACATATTAGTGATCAAGTATTCAGTAAAGGAAGAAGTGGATGTTCAAAA
>NZ_JAWOTC010000087.1:0-2650 GCF_033338675.1 Vibrio sp. Vb1574 | reverse complement strand
CGGTCACCACGACAAGAAAACGGGTTACATCAAAGACAGTGCGAGCCGAATAAAAAACATCGCTCAATCTCATGGCCTTGACGCTCTATTGCAAACTGACCCTCCTGCCAAATCCGCATTAGAAAGAGCACAACTGCGAGACCAACGACGCCAAGAGCAAAGACAAAAAAACCTTGAGCAAATCCTAAAACTCGCGCACAGCGCTTGCCGCGATGAAACCGCAGGCGAACCCGATCAAGATTGGTTGTATCGATTTTTCGATATGGCCCAAGATATCCACAACAGTTCAATGCAGAAGTTGTGGGCGCAAGTGATGAAGCGTGAAGTGACCAACCCAGGTTCCACGTCGATGAAAGCGCTGAAAGTCCTTAAGGATATGTCCCCAAAAGAAGCGCAAACACTACAAAGAGCAGCCTCTTTGGCGTGCAGTTTTGGCGGCGATAACAGTAAAAAGTTATTGATCGGCTATAAAGCACATGGCGGAATATTCAACTTTGGTAAACGAGATACCACCAGCAATCTGAATATGGGCAGCTTTCAATTGCCGTACTCAAGTCTATTAGTATTGATTGAATTGGGGTTACTGCATAGCACAGAACTGGAATCAGGAGAGATCGGCATTGAAACGCCATTGATACTGGCATATCAAGGCAAGAATTTGTCTCTGCAAGTGAATACGAAGGGCATCCGTCTGCTGTACTACCGTTTCACACCGACGGGTAACGAACTGTGCAAGCTGCTTGGCAACAAGCCAAATTCCCAGTACTACGATCAAATGCTCGCCTTGTTAAATCAAAAGTTTAGCGTAAGCACCGAAGCAAGCAGCAGCGTGAACTATACCGTTTAGTTTCGCTCTAGGAGCTTTAGGTCACCTATGATCTAAAAGCTCCTCAAGCAGTACACTAGGCTTTTGGCTACCTATGATCCAAAAGCTGAGTTAACTAATCACACGACGTTGTTTAAGCTCATTCAAACACAATTCAACCAACTCTTCGACGCTCTTCTCGCCTGCTGGCAAATCGATTTCTGGATTGATTGGCGCTTGATATTCTGAATCAATACCCGTGAAATTTGGGATCTCACCTGCTCGCGCTTTTTTGTATAAACCTTTTGGATCTCGGCCTTCACACACTTCGAGAGATGCATTCACAAACACTTCAATGAACTCACCTTCGGGCAGTAAATCGCGAACGAGTTGACGCTCAGCACGGTGAGGAGAAATGAACGCGGACAACACAATCAAACCCGCATCTGCCATCAGTTTCGCCAACTCGCCAATACGACGAATATTTTCACGGCGATCTTGTTCAGAAAAGCCTAGATCACTACACAGGCCATGACGAACATTGTCACCGTCCAACAAATAAGTGTGGTAGCCCAACTCAGCTAAACGATTCTCCAGCGCGCCCGCGACGGTTGACTTACCTGCGCCAGATAAACCAGTAAACCAAAGCACTGCTGGTTTCTGTTTTTTCAGCTCAGCACGAAACTGTTTATCAACCGTGTGCTGATGCCAGACAATGTTTTCATCTTTTACCGGTGTTTCAGCGGTCATAACGAATCCTTGTATTTATCGGAATTAAAACGGAAAGAAGACCGGTATCAATGTCAGTACCAATACGGAATACACAATCGAAATCGGCACACCAATTCGCACATAGTCGGTCAATTTGTAATTACCTACACTGTAAACCAACAAGTTGGTTTGATACCCGTAGGGAGAAATAAAGCTCGCGCTTGCGCCAAACAATACCGCCATAATAAATGGCATCGGATCCACTCCGTACCCGACAGCCATGCTATAGCCAATCGGAAATGCTAACGCGGCAGCGGCATTGTTGGTCACCAATTCAGTCAGCACCAAGGTCATGATGTATGTGGCCACCAGCGCACCAAATACGCCCCAGCCGTTAAACGCTTCGATAAACATTTCGCCCATCCTGACGGACAAGCCCGATGAAATCATCAGCTGCGCAATAGAGAGCGCAGAGCCCACAATCACCACAATATCAATGGGAAAACGGCGGCGAAGCTCAGAGATTTGCACTATGCCAAACGCAATGAGTGCAATGATGTATACCGCGAGCCCTTTAATGATCGGCACAAGTTCTAGTAGTGCACAGGCGATGACCGCAGCAAAACCAATCAACACAATCGTCGATTTATTGGAGTCCAAACGTGCGCTGGAATCTAAGTCGTGCACTAACACAAATTCTTTACGGTGCGCTCGACGCTCAGATTCGAAACGCTTGCCCGGCACCAACACTAAAGTATCGCCCGGAGCTAAGGTAATACTGCCCAATCCACCTTCTAGACGCTCATGCCCACGACGAATGGCGACAACAACCGCATCAAAACGATCGCGGAAGCGGCTTTCTTTCAAGGTCTTATGGCAGAAGGTTGCAGAGGAGCTGACCACCACTTCAATAAAGTTTTGACCATTCAAATGCTGTTGCCCAAACAGCGTCAGCCCCGGAATTTCTTGCAAGGTCGCCACACTTTCGACATCACCACAAAACAGCAGGCGATCTTTCGCTTTCAGCACGAAGTCGGGGCCTACTGACGATACCGTCACGCCATCACGAACCACCTCTGCAAGAAACAACTTACGCAGCGCACGCAGATTGTTTTCACTGATGGTTCGGCCAAC
>NZ_JAWOTC010000086.1:0-2798 GCF_033338675.1 Vibrio sp. Vb1574 | reverse complement strand
TCACCGATGATGAGCACACCAGCGCTGTTGTAATCAGGTAGAATTGGTTTCATTGTTGGTCTCCAAAAATTAAATCGTGGTGAGTTTAGCACAGCCTTTTTCTAGGCTGAACCTTGAGCACTACTTCTACTTAGGCGAACCACTGGTTCCATGCTTGCTTCACCCATTCTCTTTCTGCAACAAACTTATCTTCAACCACATCAGCATCCAAATTAAGCAGGTTTCTGTGGTGTATTTCGTTACGCATCGTCGTGTACGCGCGTATCAGTTGCATCGCTTGGTCTTCCTCCATGACACCTTGAGCAATTAGCGTTTCATATATTCGGACATTGTCACACCAACGCGTAAGCTTAGGTTTCTCGTGACTATAGTTAAGCACCAAATATTGAGCCAGAAATTCGATATCGGTAATACCACCGACGTCTTGCTTGATCATGAAGCGACCAGATTTCTTACCGCCTAAATGATCGCGCATTTTTTCGCGCATCTCGACGACTTCTTTTTTCAACGTTTGCTCATCACGCGGTTTACACAACACATCATGACGGGTGTTATGGAAAGCAATCGCCAATGGTTGATCACCATAAATCATGCGAGCGCGCACTAAAGCTTGATGCTCCCAAGTCCACGCATCTTGATGTTGATAATCATCAAACGCATCGGTTGGACTCACCAACAGGCCGGACGCCCCAGAAGGACGTAAGCGAGTATCCACTTCGTATAGAATGCCTGATGCGGTGCGGGTTGAGAAAATATGGATGATGCGCTGTGCTAAACGAAGGTAGAACTGACGACCGTCAATTTCCTTCTTCCCATCGGTGTATACATTAACTGGGCAGTCGTGCATAAAGACGATATCTAAGTCTGAGTTGTAGCCCAACTCCCATCCACCGACTTTACCATAACCGATCACGGCAAAGCCTTTGCCTTCACGGTCTTTCACGTGTGTTGGCTCGCCGTATTTTTCAGACACTTGAAGCCACGCTTGGCTGACCACCGCTTCAACAATGGCTTCTGCTAGATAAGTTAAGTGGTCACTTACTTTCATGACTGGCAGCACGCCAGCGATATCCGCTGCGGCAATACGCAGAATACAAATTTGCTTAAACTGACGCAGCGCTTCCATTTGCTGCTCCATATCATCTTCGGGAATACGGGCAAGGAAATCGCGCAATTCCGTGCGATAGCTATCGAGTGGAATTGGATTGTACAGCTGTTGAGGATCTATCAACTCATCCAGAAGGATTGGATAACGAGACAACTGTTCGGAAATCATTGGACTTGCGGTACACAAGCGCACCAACTGCACCAATGCAGCAGGGTGTTCATCCAACAATTCTAAGTACGTCGTGCGCGTGCAAATATTGTGCAGCAAGTGCAATACTCGCGGTAAACCAAATTGAGCGTCTGGGTGGGCAAACACCGCGTCAAACACTTTTGGCATCAAGCGGTTTAAGACCTCTCGCCCACGGGGGCCGAGCGTTTTCTTGGCCAAGTCGGCTTTAAAGTTGATGATAGCTTTAGAGAATATGGCGGGCTCTTCAACTTGAATGTCCTGCTCTAAAATCAGCTCTAGCACATCTTGTTTATTGGCCATATCCCATAATTCATGGAAATGACGAGCAATCGTGCTGCCCTCATCTTCTTCGTCGTCACCAATCAAGGTTTCAAATACTTGATGCACTTTGTTCATGTGCTGCTGAGTTTGTTCGATGAGCAGCTCCCACGACTCTAGCTGCATCGCAGTTGCCAGTTTTAAACGCTCAATGTCGCAATCGGGCAGCGTTTGAGTCTGCTTGTCTGCCATTGCTTGCAGTAGATTTTCTAGCTGGCGTAAATATTTATATGCCGCTTCCAGATTGCTGACTTCTTGCGGGGTTAACAGTGCAAGCTCTTCAATACCACTTAGGGTTTCGAGCAAGCCACGATTGCGCAAAGATGGCTCTCGCCCGCCACGAATCAGTTGGAAAACTTGCGCGATAAACTCAATTTCTCGAATACCACCAGCACCCAGCTTGATGTTGTTGGTTAAACCGCGACGTCGCACTTCACTGCTGATCATTGATTTCATGCGGCGCAACGACTGAATCGCACTAAAGTCGATATAACGACGGAACACAAACGGACGCAACATTTTGCGTAGCTCTTGATATTGCGGATACATTTCGCATCCCATCACGCGCGCTTTGATCATCGCGTAACGTTCCCAGTCCCGTCCTTGCTCTTGGTAGTAATCTTCCAACGCGGCATAGCTCATTACCAACGGGCCGCTTTCTCCAAATGGACGCAACCGCATGTCGACGCGATAACAAAAACCATCAAACGTCTGTTGATCGAGTGCTTTGATAATCCGCTGACCAAGACGAGTAAAAAACTGCGCATTGGCGATACTGCGGCGGGCACCTTGGGTTTCGCCGTTTTCAGGGTAAGTAAAAATCAGGTCGATATCGGAAGAGAAATTCAGTTCGCCGCCGCCTAGCTTGCCCATCCCAATGATCAACATCGGTTGAGCTTCACCCTCTGCATTTGTTGGCGTTCCCCATTCTGCGCAGCAAATTTTGTATTGCCATTGGTATGTCTCAAAGATCATCGCCTCTGCCAATTGAGACAAATGCCGTAATGACTCTTCAAGTGTCCAAGCATGTAAGAAGTCTTTCCACGCGATGTAGACCATTTCTCGATTTCGGAACTGACGCAGAACGCGATGACCAGAGATTTCATCTGGGCATTCTGCCAATAAAGCGGCCAGACGGGTGCGATAAGCTTGGTGTCGGCTAAGCTCACTTAACATCGTTGGT
>NZ_JAWOTC010000085.1:0-2813 GCF_033338675.1 Vibrio sp. Vb1574 | reverse complement strand
TGCGCTTTGATCTCTTCGGCTTTCGGTGTGAGCTCCATATTGGTGCCCTTACGCACTAAAATGTCGTCGTTAAACAAATCCCGAATTTTACGCAAGCTTCGGCTCACAGCAGGCTGGCTGGTGCACAAACGCTCCGCAGCCGTTGTGGTGTTACGTGTTTCAAGAATCACTGCAAGCACCTTGAGCAAATTGTAATCAAAGTTCATCAACGTTATCTCTTTAGCTTTTCTCAAAGCATATCACTTTTGATATAGACTAAATACCCACAATTCATTTCTGTAATAAACGGGTTAACGACTAAGCTTAGCTGGAAACATATCCTCACAACCAAATGGATGAAACCAGCCATGAAACAAAAATTACTCGTTACTCTATTGGGATTATCAGCGCTAGGTGCCAGCCCTGTATTTGCGGCTAACACCAATGTTGATCTTGCAGAAGATGCTTATATCTACGGCTACTCTATTGATGAAGCGTACAAGTTTTTCTATCACACGGCGGTAGAAAACAACTATCCGCTCAACCGCTTTCAGAATATTCGTGCTCTAGCTGATGACTCTTACACCGCTCACCCAACCATTAATAACGATACGCTTCACCTTATGGGCTGGTTAGATGTTGCTGCAGAACCTGTCATTGTGAGCGTGCCTGATATGGATGAAGGCCGTTACTGGATCTTGCATACAATGGACATGGGCCACTACACCAACGCAGCGTTCAGTTCTCGTACTCGCGGTACAAAAGGCGGCCAGTTCATGTTTGCAGCACAAGATTGGCAAGGTGAAGTGCCAGCTTCTGTCGACGAAGTGGTTCGCGTAGACAGCAACCTTGTGAAGCTGATGGGTCGCATCATGGCAGTGAATGACGAAGATGCGAAAGTCGCGCTTAACTACATGGACCAATGGAACATTCGTACCCTATCGGAATATTTAGGTAAGAACGGTCCAAAACCAGTACAAAGAACGTACCCAGATCCAAAAAATTCAACATGGCTTGAACGCGTGAACTTCGTGCTATGTGATGGCTCGATGGGCAATGCAGACAAACAGTGGTTGGACAAATACCAATCTATCGGCGTTGAACCATGCAAAACTGACTTCACACCTGAGCAGCTAAAACTGGCAAAAGTTGGTGAGAAGAAAGGCATGGAACACCTCGTCGAACTTGCACCTAAAATGACAGATGCTCGTACGTTGCTTGGTACACGCGATACCTTGGGTGATGCGCCACGCGATATTTTTGCAGAAGGTACTTACCTTGGTCAGTGGGGCTTACCACCTATCGAAGCGTCTTACCGTAAATCAGATTTCGACAGCACTGGTCAAAAACTGGATGGTTCGAAGCATGATTACGTGATGCGCTTTAAAGCGCCGAACGTCAGCGAATTCTGGTCTGTTACTATTTACGGCAACGACAACCGTTTGATGGCGAAAAACGACCTAAACCGTCACAGCCGTGGCGACCGAACCATGAAAGCGGACAAAGACGGTTACTACACCATTTACATGAGTGCGAACGAGCAAGGTCGTGCAGACGATCCAAACTTCTTGCCAGTACCTGAAAAACCGTTCTACGCCATCATGCGTTTCTACGGCGCAGACGATGCAATCCAAAGTGGTGAGTATCAAATGCCTGAAATCAAAGTAGTTAAATAATTCGTTTTAACGAACCACTGCTCTGTCGCCTCCTTAGCTCGTAAGTGCGTTAAGGAGGCTTATTTCAAGGTGGGTGTCTAGGGCGAACATCAAGCCCAAAAATCAAAGAGCCACCCACTCAATCTAGTGATTATTTTTATTTAGGTATCGTATGGATTTTAATCTAATCCAAACCTTTTTAATTGTTGCTGAATATCAATCTTACTCTCGCGCCGCAGAGCACCTAGGGCTAACTCAGCCAGCGATTAGCGCATCCATGAAACGTTTGGAAAAAGAAACCAACAAATCGTTATTTGTGAAGGATGGGCGACAAATCAAACTCACTTCTGTAGCGCATCAGTTGCTACCTAAATTTCATCAGGCGTTTGCGATGATCAATGATGCCATTTCCGATCAAAGCACTTTCCGCCTGAGCTGTAACGAAGCGCTGATCTACCGCATCACACCAACCAACACGATCAGCATTTGCGCCGATACGGATTTACCTTCGTTATTGAATGATCTCCGACTTAAACAGATCGATTTGATTATTAGCCCAACGACCATTCATGACCCATCATTTATCAGTGAATCAGTTTTTGAAGAGCCAATGGTGGTGATTTGTCGTCAAGATCACCCACGTATCGCAGGAAAAATCGAACAAGAACAGTTTTATTCTGAAAAGCACTGTCGGTTTGTCGGAGACGAAGACTTCCCAGTTAGCAACACCGAAATTCACCAGCCAGGGCTGCAAGAACGTGATGTGGAAATGATGACAACATCACTCTCTGGCATGATGCTTTATGTGGCGAAACACGATTGCTTAGGCGTGCTTCCCCTGTCTTTGGCGCAGAAATGGCAAGCTGCTTTGAATCTGCAAGTCATTCAAACTCCAATGTTTTCCGAGCCAGTCAGCTATAAACTGATTTTCCATAAACGAGATGAATCCAGCACTTCACATCAATGTTTGCGAGCTTGGGCGCGTGACCAATTTGCTACAGGCCTAAACGCCTGACGCGGTCGCACATCAAGGCGTTTCGCCAAACACTCTTTCTCTCTTCTTAAACGCCCTCTTTATGACCAAATGTGCATATGTTAAAAATGACTTAACGATCAATATGGACGTTCAGGTCGTATACTTTTCCATAACCGCACAAAAGGAGTGAAGCATGCCCACCA
>NZ_JAWOTC010000084.1:0-2837 GCF_033338675.1 Vibrio sp. Vb1574 | reverse complement strand
GTGGTGCCCGGAGGCGGAATCGAACCACCGACACGAGGATTTTCAATCCTCTGCTCTACCGACTGAGCTATCCGGGCGACGAGGTGTATTAAAAGGCTTTTCGGCTTTCAGGTCAACAATAAAATTAAAATAAAATATCGTTTGATGAATTTGTGCTCGGAGTGGGCTGTTTTTATGCGTTTTTAGCAGCAATGCGCCATGCTTTAAGCGATGTTTTAACATTGATAGTGTGTTCACTTGCAAAATAAAGGCGATAAAAACAAAAAAGCACGTCTGAAAACGTGCTTTTTATTGAACAATTGACTTTAAACTAGTGCTTTACTGAGAACTTGTTTACCCAACCTTCTAGCTCATTCGCTAGTGAAGCTAAACTTTGAGTACTTGATTGGCTCTCGGTTACGACAGAGTTGAGTTGGCCTCCGCTTTCCTCGATAAGGTTTATGCGTAGCGCAATATCATCGCTAACCTGCGTCTGCTCAGCGGCAGCAGTAGCGATCTGCTGGCTCATTGTGGTGATAGATTCTAACGCCGTTACAATTTGCTGTAGAGCTTCAGAGGCATTCTTAGACTCTGTAACAGTGCTTTCACTGGTTTCTGCACATATTTCCATTGTGTGAATGGCATTGCGAGAGCCTTCTTGCAGATTGGAGATCATATACTGAATCTCTTTTGTGCTGTCTTGTGTGCGTCCTGCTAGGTTGCGTACCTCATCAGCAACGACTGCGAAGCCTCGGCCTTGTTCTCCAGCACGTGCTGCTTCAATGGCTGCATTGAGTGCCAATAGGTTTGTTTGCTCTGCAATATCACCAATCACATCGAGCACTTTTACAATATTATTTACATCCTGATCTAGATCGGCGACCGCTTTACTCGCAGTATTTAATTGAGAAGCTAAACCTTGAATGTTTTCAACCGTGTTATGAATGAGTTTCTGAGTATGTTGGCTTTGTTTGTCAGCCTCGTCCGTATTGTTTGCGGTGTCGCTTGCTGAATTGGCAACATGGTTGGCTGAAGATGCCATTTCAGTCATCGCAGTGGCAATCATCGCCGTTGATTGCTGCTGAGATACGGTAAGATCGGCAATCGTATTTGATCGAGCCTCTACGGCAAACAACTCTGCGCGCAGTGCATGCATAGACTTCTCTAGGTTTGTCACCATAGTAGCTAGTGATTGACTCATATCTTGCACGGCACGATAGATACTTCCTCTCGGTGCCACAGTATCAAAACTGGTCTGAATGTCTCCTTGAGCGACAGCTTGAACTGCTTTACGCACGTCGTTAGGCTCTCCACCAAGTAGATGAAGCATTTTGCGAATCGAAATGATCAGGCCACTTAGAATACTTCCCGCGATAATCAGACACAGCACAAGCTGCCATTGTGCTGTCGACCAAAAACGTGCGTTAACTTCATTAAAGCCAATACCTGTACCGACAACCCAGCCCCAGTGTGGTGTTTTTTCTGCTATCGAGTGTTTTTCTTCAATGCTGCCATCAGCTTGTTTTTGGCTCCAGGTATATTCAACGATCTGACCTGTTTTGTGCCCCAATACATCTAGAATGAGTTGGCCTACGCTATTACCACTGCCATCTCTAAAGTCATGGAAGCTGGTTCCGTGCAGTTGAGGGTCTAGTGGTGCGGCGATGAACATCATATTTTCATCTGCGACATAAACGTATTCGTTGTCTTTGTAGATATTGTTACGAAGTAGGCGAGTGGCTAATGCTTTCGCTTCGTCTTCCGGCATTTTGCCTTCGATAGCCATCTTTTCTACTTCGGTAAGTATGCTGTACGCACTTTTAAATAGCTCAGTAACTCGAGCTTTGTTATCAAGGTTACTTGCGACGCGAAGTGTCCATAAGCCCGTTGCGGTCAGAGCTAGGAGAGCTAGCAATATGATCGCAGATAATAAATAGGCTTGAGTTTTTAGTTTCATATTTAGCTCACAAATAAAGTGTTATCACTATGCAAGGCATAGCTAAAAGAAGAAATGTAATAACTTGGGCATCTTAGTGAAGATAAATATGCTCGGATACTAATGCGTATTGAAATTACGATGAGGATTAAATTTTTAGCGTGAAATAAGTATTTTTGAAGAAAGGATTTAATGTTCGCTGATGTTTAGAAATGAAGTGCAGATAAATGGGAAAGTGAGAAATGACGTATAAAGCAGATACAAAAAAGCCGCATCAAGTGATGCGGCTTTAAAAGTGGCTCCTCCTGCTGGGCTCGAACCAGCGACCTGCGGATTAACAGTCCGTCGCTCTACCAACTGAGCTAAGGAGGAATTATTCTTTTTTGTGTCTTGCTTATGAAGCAAGTGCACCAGATATGGTGCCTCGAGGCGGAATCGAACCACCGACACGAGGATTTTCAATCCTCTGCTCTACCGACTGAGCTATCGAGGCAAAAGAATGGTGCCGACTACCGGAATCGAACTGGTGACCTACTGATTACAAGTCAGTTGCTCTACCTACTGAGCTAAGTCGGCACTCTGTATTCTTTCTAGAAGAGATTATCTCTTCAGTTTTTAAAATCTCACTTAAGTAAGATTCTAGAAATTGGCTCCTCCTGCTGGGCTCGAACCAGCGACCTGCGGATTAACAGTCCGTCGCTCTACCAACTGAGCTAAGGAGGAACTATTCTTTTTTGTGTCTTGCTTATGAAGCAAGTGCACCAAATATGGTGCCTCGAGGCGGAATCGAACCACCGACACGAGGATTTTCAATCCTCTGCTCTACCGACTGAGCTATCGAGGCAAAAGAATGGTGCCGACTACCGGAATCGAACTGGTGACCTACTGATTACAAGTCAGTTGCTCTACCTACTGAGCTAAG
>NZ_JAWOTC010000083.1:0-2958 GCF_033338675.1 Vibrio sp. Vb1574 | reverse complement strand
GTTCTTTCATTGAGTCCATCAAAACCCCTTGGGTGTTGTATGGTTAAGCCTCACGGGCAATTAGTACAGGTTAGCTCAACGCCTCACAACGCTTACACACCCTGCCTATCAACGTCGTAGTCTACGACAACCCTTTAGGATACTTAAAGTATCAGGGAGAACTCATCTCAAGGCTCGCTTCCCGCTTAGATGCTTTCAGCGGTTATCGATCCCGAACTTAGCTACCGGGCAATGCGTCTGGCGACACAACCCGAACACCAGAGGTTCGTCCACTCCGGTCCTCTCGTACTAGGAGCAGCCCCTTTCAATTCTCCAACGCCCACGGCAGATAGGGACCGAACTGTCTCACGACGTTCTAAACCCAGCTCGCGTACCACTTTAAATGGCGAACAGCCATACCCTTGGGACCGACTTCAGCCCCAGGATGTGATGAGCCGACATCGAGGTGCCAAACACCGCCGTCGATATGAACTCTTGGGCGGTATCAGCCTGTTATCCCCGGAGTACCTTTTATCCGTTGAGCGATGGCCCTTCCATTCAGAACCACCGGATCACTATGACCTGCTTTCGCACCTGCTCGAATTGTCATTCTCGCAGTCAAGCGGGCTTATGCCATTGCACTAACCTCACGATGTCCAACCGTGATTAGCCCACCTTCGTGCTCCTCCGTTACGCTTTGGGAGGAGACCGCCCCAGTCAAACTACCCACCAGGCACTGT
This sequence comes from Vibrio sp. Vb1574, assembly GCF_033338675.1. NCBI lineage: Bacteria > Pseudomonadati > Pseudomonadota > Gammaproteobacteria > Vibrionales > Vibrionaceae > Vibrio > Vibrio sp. Vb1574. The sequence continues at coordinate 2,239 of NZ_JAWOTC010000083.1, read as the reverse complement.
CCGCAACCCCGATAAGGGGTCGACGTTAGAACATCAACACTACAAGGGTGGTATTTCAAGGACGGCTCCACGCAATCTAGCGACTGCGCTTCAAAGCCTCCCACCTATCCTACACATGTAGGGTCAATGTTCAGTGCCAAGCTGTAGTAAAGGTTCACGGGGTCTTTCCGTCTAGCCGCGGGTACACTGCATCTTCACAGCGATTTCAATTTCACTGAGTCTCGGGTGGAGACAGCGTGGCCATCATTACGCCATTCGTGCAGGTCGGAACTTACCCGACAAGGAATTTCGCTACCTTAGGACCGTTATAGTTACGGCCGCCGTTTACCGGGGCTTCGATCAAGAGCTTCGACCGAAGTCTAACCCCATCAATTAACCTTCCGGCACCGGGCAGGCGTCACACCGTATACGTCATCTTGCGATTTTGCACAGTGCTGTGTTTTTAATAAACAGTTGCAGCCACCTGGTATCTGCGACTCTCAATAGCTCCATCCGCGAGGGACTTCACCGTCGAGAGCGTACCTTCTCCCGAAGTTACGGTACCATTTTGCCTAGTTCCTTCACCCGAGTTCTCTCAAGCGCCTTGGTATTCTCTACCCGACCACCTGTGTCGGTTTGGGGTACGATTCCTTACAATCTGAAGCTTAGAGGCTTTTCCTGGAAGCATGGCATCAATGACTTCACATCCGTAGATGCTCGACGTCGTGTCTCAGCCTTAAGAGAAACCGGATTTACCTAATTTCTCAGCCTACGCACTTGAACCTGGACAACCGTCGCCAGGCCCACCTAGCCTTCTCCGTCCCCCCATCGCAATTGTAAGAAGTACGGGAATATTAACCCGTTTCCCATCGACTACGCCTTTCGGCCTCGCCTTAGGGGTCGACTTACCCTGCCCCGATTAACGTTGGACAGGAACCCTTGGTCTTCCGGCGAGGAGGTTTTTCACCCCCTTTATCGTTACTCATGTCAGCATTCGCACTTCTGATACGTCCAGCATGCGTTACCACACACCTTCAACCGCTTACAGAACGCTCCCCTACCCAATATACAAAAGTATATTGCCGCAGCTTCGGTTTACTACTTAGCCCCGTTACATCTTCCGCGCAGGCCGACTCGACCAGTGAGCTATTACGCTTTCTTTAAATGATGGCTGCTTCTAAGCCAACATCCTGGCTGTCTGAGCCTTCCCACATCGTTTCCCACTTAGTAGTAATTTGGGACCTTAGCTGGCGGTCTGGGTTGTTTCCCTCTCCACGACGGACGTTAGCACCCGCCGTGTGTCTCCCGGATAGTACTTACTGGTATTCGGAGTTTGCAAAGGGTTGGTAAGTCGGGATGACCCCCTAGCCTTAACAGTGCTCTACCCCCAGTAGTATTCGTCCGAGGCGCTACCTAAATAGCTTTCGGGGAGAACCAGCTATCTCCAGGTTTGATTGGCCTTTCACCCCTAGCCACAAGTCATCCGCTAATTTTTCAACATTAGTCGGTTCGGTCCTCCAGTTGATGTTACTCAACCTTCAACCTGCCCATGGCTAGATCACCTGGTTTCGGGTCTATATCCAGAGACTGAACGCCCAGTTAAGACTCGGTTTCCCTACGGCTCCCCTAGATGGTTAACCTTGCCACTGAATATAAGTCGCTGACCCATTATACAAAAGGTACGCAGTCACAGGACAAAGCCTGCTCCTACTGCTTGTACGTACACGGTTTCAGGTTCTATTTCACTCCCCTCACAGGGGTTCTTTTCGCCTTTCCCTCACGGTACTGGTTCACTATCGGTCAGTCAGTAGTATTTAGCCTTGGAGGATGGTCCCCCCATATTCAGACAGGATATCACGTGTCCCGCCCTACTCGATTTCACTGAACACACGTCGTCAACTACGGGACTATCACCCTGTATCGTCGGCCTTTCCAGGCTGTTCGTCTAACGCGTGTAAAGCTTAAGGGCTAGTCCAATTTCGCTCGCCGCTACTTTCGGAATCTCGGTTGATTTCTTTTCCTCGGGGTACTTAGATGTTTCAGTTCCCCCGGTTCGCCCTGTTGAGCTATGTATTCACTCAACAGTAATACCTTATGGTATTGGGTTTCCCCATTCGGAAATCCCAGACTCAAATGGTTTTTACTACCTAATCTGGGCTTATCGCAAGTTAATACGTCCTTCATCGCCTCTGACTGCCAAGGCATCCACCGTGTACGCTTAGTCACTTAACCATACAACCCGAAGGAGTTTCGAGTTGAT
>NZ_JAWOTC010000082.1:0-3045 GCF_033338675.1 Vibrio sp. Vb1574 | reverse complement strand
CTGATTCCTTCAGGTCATGTTGTTTCACGTAAGGTCAGGATGATCATAGCGAGCAAGGCGGCGCCTAAGGTTACAAAAGGCAATCAGTTTGTAAGTGGCCGCTTACAAATCTCTTACACCGAGAAGTGAAAATTGTAATCGGCTCGATTGTGAATGTGCGTTTAAGAATGCATCATATTGGCCAGCGCCAAACTCAGGGGCAGGCACAGGGACGGACACAGGGAAAGTAGGATGGAAAACAAGCAGATACTGGTCGTCGATGACAACCTCGACCTTCGCGAAGCGTTGTCAGATTACCTTGGTCGCGCAGGGTTTGAAGTGCTTTGCGCAGAAAACGGCGGCGCGATGTGGCAACTGCTCAACGATCACCATCCTGATTTGATCATCCTCGATATTATGATGCCCGGTGAAGACGGTTTTACCCTGTGCCAGAAACTGCGCAAAAACTCCGATATCCCGATCATCATGCTGACCGCCGTCACTGAAGAAGCCGACCGAGTCGCAGGGCTAGAAATGGGTGCCGACGACTACATCACCAAGTCATTCAGTCCGCGTGAACTGCTCGCGCGCATCAAAACGATTCTGAGACGCAGCCAAACGACCGCCAATAGCAAACTGACGCGTAAAGTGCGTTTTGACGATTGGTTGTTAGATACCGTAACCCGGCAACTGACCCACGTTGCTAGCCGCGAGGTTAAGCAACTGAGTGGCGCGGATTTGTCGCTGCTCGGTTTGTTCGTCAACCACGCGCAATCAATATTGTCTCGCGATGACATTGCGCGCGAAATCTGGGGACGCGATGCCGACCCGTTTGAACGCGGCATTGACGTGCAGATCAGCCGCTTGCGTCATCACCTTGAAGATAAAGACCGTTCGCTGATCCTAACAGTGCGCAACAAAGGCTACATGCTGACCACGGACGTGCATTATGAGAATTAAACGCTGGACGGGGTCACTGGTCGTTCGTACCAGTGTGTTCCTGTTGCTGGTGATCATTCTGGCGCAGGTATTATCCGGGATTATCTGGTATCAACACGCCAGCGAACGCGATAAAGAAGGCCTGACCACCACAGTCAAAAGCTTAGCATTGAGCGCTTCTTCCACCATTGCTTTCTTTCAAACACTCCCTTCGGAATATCGCCACTTGGTGCTCAATCAACTGCGCAACATGGGTGGCACGCGCTTTTTCGTCTCACTCAACAATCACCAGATTGACGTCGACCCACTGCCAGAGAGCGAGCGCAAAACGTTGGTCATCAACCAAGTTCGCGAGGTATTAGAAAGCGAGTTGAGCGGCATTCCTAATATCGAGGTGGAGTTCACCCAGCGCGACAAACTCAAAGTGTTCAACAACGAGCTACCTATCGACGAACTGCCGCTATTGTGGGCGCATTATTCGCTTTCGTTTGGTGACCTCAATCCGCCGATTCTGGTGATGCAGGTCGAAGTCGCGCAGAACGAATGGTTTTATCTCGCGGCGGTGCTACCCGCGCCTTACATCAACCTAGAGACTAACTATTTTGAGCTGCGCCAATGGCTGACGCTATTGCTGTCCGCGCTAATGCTGTTGCTGTGTACCTGGTTTATCGTTCGCAAAGAAATTCAACCAATTCGAGAGCTGGCAAAAGCCGCAACCCTGATGTCGAGCCGATTAGACGTGCCCGAAGTCTCTGAGCGCGGCAGTAACGAACTGAAAGCGGCGGTACGTGCGTTTAACAAAATGAACCGACGCATCGACAGCCACATTAAAGACCGCGAGATGCTGTTCAGCGCCATTTCACACGATCTGAAAACGCCGATTGCTTGCCTAAAACTACGGGCGGAAATGCTGGATGACGACGCCGACCGAGAACGCTTTATCCGCCTGAGTAACGACCTAGATTTGATGGTCAAAGGCGCATTGCAATGCATTAAAGAGACCGATATCCACGAGGAAATCGAGCCGATCAATTTCACCCAACTGATTCAGCACATTTCCGCCAATATCGCCGATGCGCCGGACACAATTCGCATCCACGGTGAAATCCGCACCCACTTTGCTGGTAAACCGTTAGCGATTAAGCGCTGCATTCAGAATTTGGTCGATAACGCGCTCAAATACGGCCATCAAGCGGACATTACGCTGAGTGAAAGCCCAGAGTCGATCCAGATTGAAATTGAAGATCACGGTGACAGTGTTGACGATTTATTACTTGAAAAGCTCTGCCAGCCATACTTCCGCGCTAGCAACGATAAAGAAGGCAGTGGGCTGGGGTTAACCATTTCACAGAGCATTGCAAAGGCTCACGGCGGCAGTTTGTCGCTGAGCCATTCTCAGTTTGGCGGCCTCTGCGCCACATTGACTTTCCCGAGAGACTGACTATGAACAAACTGGCATTCTTGTTCCCACTGTTGCTCGCCCCTTGCGTCGCTCACGCTGAGTCGCCACAAGGGGTAGAGTTTTTACATTGGTGGACTTCTGACGGCGAGCAGCAAGCGCTGCAAACACTCAAAGCTCAGCTAAAACGGCACGATATAGAGCTGCTGCAAAGCCCGGTGTTAGGCGGTGGTGGCGACAGCGCGATGACGGTACTGCAAGCTCGCGCGCTGGCGGGCAATCCACCGAGCTTCGCGCAAATCGAAGGGCCAAGTATTAAGGCGTGGGATGCCATCGGTATTTTGCACAACGTTAACGCGGTTGCCGATGAGCAGCGCTGGGACGAGGTGCTCTACCCACTGTCTATCGAAATCAATAAAACACAAAACGGCTACATCGCCCTGCCACTTACGCTGCACCGCTTGAACTGGCTGTGGGTCAACCACAAGCTGCTTAAACAACTGAATCTATCCGCGCCGAAAAACTGGCAAGAGATGTTCGCCGCCATGGAGCTTGCTAAGCAAAATGGCATTGTACCGATCGCGGTCGGTGAGCAGCCGTGGCAAGTCGCCCAACTTTTCGAGAACTTAGTGATCTCCACTGGCGGCGTTGAGTTCTACACCAATGCAATGGTTAAACTAGAACGCGACAGCATCGACAGCGATACACTGCGCCAAGCGCTGACGCAA
>NZ_JAWOTC010000081.1:0-3495 GCF_033338675.1 Vibrio sp. Vb1574 | reverse complement strand
TTGACGATTACAAAAGAGGCGCACTCAATGTTAGAGAAGAAAGACGCGATGAGCGCAATTGCTAGCTACCGTATGGAAAGCACTTTGCGTGGTGTAGATTTAAACCTACTGACTGTATTTGATGCTGTAATGCAAGAGCAAAATATTACTCGTGCAGCACATAACCTAGGCATGTCTCAACCGGCGGTAAGTAACGCCGTGGCACGCTTAAAAGTGATGTTTAACGACGAGCTATTCATGCGCCAAGGTCGTGGTATTCAGCCTACGCAACGAGCACGTCAACTGTTTGGTCCTATTCGCCAAGCACTACAGCTGATTCGCAATGAACTTCCTAGCTCTGTATTCCAACCAGAATCTTCGACTCGCTTATTCAAGCTTGCGATTTGCAGCCCTTGTGACATGCGTTTTGCTCCGAAGATCATGGCAAAAGTGAATCAACAAGCACCAAACGTTCAGCTTCACCTAGATGCAGAATTTGACCGTTTGTTGTCTGAGCGTATGCGCTACCAAGAAATTGATTTCGTGATCGACTACGCTCGTTTTGATGAGCAAGGTTTCTCAAGTACTGAAATCTTCAAAGATGAATTAGTGGTTATCGCATCAAAAACCCACCCACGCATTCAAGGTGGTGTGACGGCTGAGCAACTGCTTAACGAAAAGCATGCGAAGTTATCGAAAGTGCATGGCCAACGTAGTTTCTCAGAGCAAGCGTACCGTGAACTGGATTGCCAAGCGGCGTATGAAGGTTCTAGTTTAAGCAACCTACTATACGTGGTGGGTCAATCTGAGCTTGTGACTATTGCACCACGTTGGATGGCGGAAAATGCGGTAAACAGCGATCAACTGCAAATTCTTGATTTCCCATTTGCGAACAAAGAAATCAGTGGATTCTTAAGCTGGCATGAATCAAGTGAAAAAGATAAAGGCCACATTTGGCTACGCGATCAACTGATGATCACTTGTGGTGAAGTCGTTGCCGCAAAATAAGATGACGTTTGGTCTTCTCGATTAGACCATATTGGTAATCATCAATTTTTACAATTCATTGGTCCCCGAGCGATTTTTGTCTCTCGGGGCTTTTTGTTTTCGTAATAAACAATCTAAACAGTAAGTTAAATAGAGTAATCATTCAGCAATTTGAGGTACGTTCGCGACGTATAAGTGATAGTTGTCTCTTATTAGTGATAAGTTTGATACTGGTCAGTTGCGTTTTAGCAAGCCGTGAGTACACTTGTTCGCTCAATTAGCTTACGCCTGTAAGCCAAAAGGTAAGTAAAAGAATGGCCAAGTTAGATTTTCATATCGTTAAACGTATTCGTGAACAAATTGCGAACGGTGGTACACGCGTTGCACTCAAGCATAAAGTGGGTGAGGAGTGGCAAGGTATTACGTGGACGCAATTTGGTCAGCAAGTTGATGCTTTATCACTTGCACTTTTGGCTCAGGGATTAGGAGTCCAAGATAAGATCGGCATTTTCTCGAACAACATGCCGCAATGGACGATTGCTGATATCGCAGCACTGCAATTACGCAGCGTGACAGTACCTATTTACCCAACCAATACTGCCGCCCAGTCGGCGTACATCATTAACAATGCAGACGTCAAAGTTCTGTTTGTTGGTGAACAGCCTCAACTTGATGCAGCAGTGAGCATTTTCGACCAGTGCGAACAGTTAGAGCTCATTGTTGCGATGTCTGATGATGTGGAACTTGGCGATCATGATTTCGTTATCTCTTGGCAAGCATTTGTTGCCAAAGGCGACGCTACATATCAAGTTGAATTGGACGCGCGTTTAGATCAGGCAAAAGAAGATGATCTACTCACGCTGATCTACACCTCGGGTACAACAGGCCAGCCAAAAGGCGTTATGTTGGACTACGCAAACATTGCGGCGCAATTGGAAGGGCACGATCAGCGCTTGAGCCTTTCTCAAAGTGACGTGTCATTATGTTTCCTTCCGTTATCACACGTATTTGAGCGCGCTTGGACCTTTTATGTATTGTACAAAGGGGCGACCAACTGCTATTTGCAAGACACCATGCAAGTACGTGATGCACTGAGCCAGGTGCGACCTACCGTGATGTGTGCCGTACCGCGTTTCTATGAGAAGATCTTCTCTGCGATTCATGAGAAAGTGTCTCGCGCGCCGATTCATCGTAAGATCATGTTTACTTGGGCAGTCAACATGGGCGCAAAAATGGCCGCTTGTCATCAAGAAAAACGTCAGCCATCGCTCTTGCTGCGTAAGTCATACGCTTTGGCGGATAAGTTGGTTCTGAGCAAACTGCGTGCGCTACTTGGCGGGCAAATCAACTTTATGCCTTGTGGTGGTGCAAAGCTGGATGAAACCATCGGTCGATTCTTCCATGCGATTGGTATCAACGTTAAGTTGGGCTACGGCATGACTGAAACCACGGCGACAGTATCGTGTTGGGATGATAAATGTTTTAACCCCGACTCTATTGGAATGTCGATGCCTGGCGCACAGGTCAAGATTGGCGAAAACAACGAGATTCTGGTTCGTGGTCCAATGGTGATGCGTGGCTATTACAAAATGCCAGAAGAGACGGAAAAGACCTTTGATGAGCACGGTTTCCTAAAAACGGGCGACGCTGGTTACATTGATGAAAATGGCAACTTGTTCATCACCGATCGTATCAAAGAGTTGATGAAAACTTCAGGTGGTAAATACATCGCTCCACAAATGATTGAAGGTGCGATTGGTAAAGACCACTTCATCGAGCAAATCGCAGTCATTGCGGATACTCGTAAGTTTGTTTCTGCGCTTATCGTGCCTTGTTATGACTCGCTAGAAGAGTACGCGAAAGAGCTGAATATCAAATATCACGATCGCGTTGAGTTGATTAAGCACCACCAGGTGGTCGAAATGCTTGAGAAGCGGGTGAACGATCTTCAAAAAGAGTTGGCAAAGTTTGAACAAGTGAAGAAGTTTAAACTGTTACCAAGAGCTTTCTCTATGGATGATGGTGAGTTAACGCCAACTCAAAAACTTCGTCGTAAAGTCATCAATGACAAATACCAAGATGAAATTGAAGAAATGTATAAGGAAAAGTCGGATAAAAAGTAACTTAAGCTGACTTAGATTTTATATTGATGAAAAAATCCCCCGTGATGTGATCGCGCATTGCTGGGGATTTTTGTTTGCATTGATTTTTTCTGCTTTGCTCGTCAAATAACGCTATTTCGCACCCTATAGCTAAAACCTTATGAAATAATGTTCTTTTTTTGAGCGTTAATTTTTTAGGTTGTACTGTGAAATAGGAGATGTGTGGCTGCTATTCCTACTAACATTCTAATTACTAGTATCTTGTTTAAAAAGTAGACCAATCTCTCATTAGACCCTTTGATAATAAAACGTTACATTTGTTGGGTAACCTTGCGGGATGTTATGACGAACGCAAGACATAGCCGAAAACGTGGAAGTATTTCGATTAGGCTACGAATAAGACCTAGACTATGTAAAACCAGACCAA
>NZ_JAWOTC010000080.1:0-3519 GCF_033338675.1 Vibrio sp. Vb1574 | reverse complement strand
ACGTCTTCTTGAACCGCGCCTTTATCATCACCCGGTTGATCTGGTGTGATAATCGCTTTGTCGTCTGAGCCCGTAATGGTCACGACCACGTCATGAGTCGTGCCATCTGCAGATGTTACTGTCATGGTACGAATAATCGGATCACTATCGGCGTCCAACGCTTGAACGTCTGGGTGGCTATTGTTCAACTCATACGTCCAGTTACCTTGCTCATCGATAGAGAAAATACCCCAGTTACCGTCTTGAACGTCCGTTTGGGGTTGGAAGACCGCTTCACCTGCATCAGGGTCATCCACGTTTAGGTTGCCACCTGTGGTAAGCGTTACGTCTTCTCTTACTGCCCCCACATCGTCACCATCAATTAACGCCGAGGAGTTACTACTATCTATTTCAGTAGAACGATGCACGTCAGGTAAAACATTGGTATCGCTCTGCTCACTGTCTAAACCTGAAGTTTCAAAAAACGTACTTGCCAGAAGTTCAGCCCCTGAACGTTCAATTGTTCCGGAATTGGTTAAGCTAGAACTTAATTGCTCACCTGCAGCAGTAGCGTATTCTTCTCCTAATTCTGTAGGGTCATCACCTTGCGCAACGGCTTTAATGATTTCCTCAACTTCAGGAGATATATCTGAATTTGTATCACTGCGCTCTAATGAGGCATGCGCAGGTAGAGAATCACCATTCAACGTCTCCACGACAATCTCACCCGGAAGTAGGTTCTCCTTAGATTCAACTACTCTAATATGACCATCTTTACCGATTACAACATACTTATCCGTCGTTGAATTTGACTTTCCAACCAAAGTTATTACCCCATTTAACAGATGAAATAACCCCTACCCTTGACTAAATCAGGCAATGAGAATTATTTCAGGCAGTGATACATTTAGTTAATAGTTTATCATTATTTGCTCAATGTACAACATGCACTTGTTCCCACAATAAGTTTCATGTTTTAAAGTGGTTTTATTTTGCCCCAGAAAGTCATATGCTATGCGGCTTATTTTTAGGGACTTTGTTCCAGCGATTACATTTTTTAAAATGATGGCTTAAATTAACCAAGCCAGATTTGATACAAACGTTTTCTTTAATATATCCGGTTCTTAAAGTTTCATTATTGAGACAATAAATTAAAGATAATTAGCGTTGCGAATTATTTGGGGAGACTTCTTTTGAAGCTTAGTAGTATTAGTGTTGTTTGTTTTGGTTTGTTAATACCTCTTCATTCCAGTGCACAAACATTAGAGCAAGCCGTAGCGGTTACATTTGCAACCAACCCAGAGATCAAAAGTGCGTTCAATGAATATATGAGTAAACGCTACATCATTGATCAATCCACTGGTGCATACAAACCGACCATCGATTTAGACGCAGGTATCGGTTATGAGGGCATAGATCCAGCGAACTCCGCAGATAGAACCGACATGACCCGTAAAGAAGCTGCAATTACATTTAGCCAGTTGATTTGGGATGGTTCTAAAACTCTTTACGATATCGATCGCACATCAGCAGACGCTGAATCGGTACGTTATCAATTGCTTGCTGATGCTCAAAATATTGCCCTACAAGTTGCTAAAGCGTATCTGGATGTAATTAAGGCACAGCAGTTCATTACTCTTTCAGAAAGCAACTTAAATACGCACGAGCGTATTTATACTGACATCAAAAAACGCACAGAATCAGGAATAGGCTCAGTCGCCGACTTGACTCAAGTTGAAGGTCGCCTAGCAAAAGCTCACAGCAATTTACTAGCTGCACAAAATAACTACAAAGATGCGCAAACCACATTTATTCGATTAGTGGGTGAAAACCCTCAGGATCTAATCTTTCCACGCGCAGACCAAAACTTTATTCCCGACTCCTTGGATGAGGCCAAAAATCAAGCTTTTGAAAACCACCCAGTGATAAAGATAGCTTTAGCAGATGTCGACTCTGCAAGATACCAGTACCAGCAAGCAGATGCGAACCACTATCCAGTAGTTTCCGTTGAAGCAGCACAAAACTGGCGTGATGATGCAGGAGGTATTGAAGGTAACAGTTCTGAAACCACTGCTATGCTTCGCGTCCGCTATAACCTATATAATGGCGGCAGAGATTCAGCAAACACTGATAGTATGGCCTACCAGCTCAACAAAGCGAAAGACCTACGTGAACGTGCCTACCGAAGTGTTGAGCAAGAGCTTAGTCTCTCATGGAGTGCTTTAGAATTGACTGGCAAACAAAAAACCTTTCTAAGCCAACATGTTGATTCAATGTCAGACACCGTTGTTGCTTATCAAAAGCAGTACCGCATTGGTAAACGTACATTGCTTGATTTGCTCAATACTGAAAATGAGCTATTTGAATCCCGCAAAAACTACCTCGAAACGCAGTTCGATCAACAATACGCTAAATACCGAACTCTAACTTCTACAGGAAAACTTCTTGATGCATTGCGCGTCGATATTCCGCAAGAATGGACTCAGCCAGTAGAGTACTAAACACAATGAAAAACAATACCTTAATATTTCTAGCTCTATCAACAATGAGCCTAAATAGTGCATTTGCGACTGATAAGTTCGATTACATCCCTACTCCGGAGCACATTCAAGTCGCTGACCTTCATGACGTAGATAACGATGGCGTAATCAATGCTCGTGATCTATGTGCGAATACCCCAGTTGGTGCCGAAGTAGATAATGATGGCTGCGAAACCTACCTAAACAAAGAAGAACAGTATCAACTTAAGATTTTGTTTGCTAATGATTCAGACAGCATTAATCCAGTATTCCAACGTAAGATTACTGAATTAGCAGCATTCCTTAAGAAGTACCCTACGACTTCTATCGAAATACAGGGTTACGCAAGTAAAGTTGGTACCGCAGCTTACAACCTTGAGCTATCACGCCGCCGAGCAAGTAACGTACGCAACCTATTAATTAAGCAAGGTATTTCAGAGGACAGGTTAACTATTGTTGGCTTTGGTGATACCCATTTAGCTAAATTGGGGACAGATGATGTCAGCCACGCTTTAAACCGTCGTGTAACCGCTACCGTCATTGGCCATAAAGGCATGGTTAAAGATGAGTGGACGATATTTACTACCTTTCCCAAGGTAAACTAACACCCCTGCCTCTGGCCAGTTTTCATCAATGGCTAGAGGCATCTTCTATAGGGGCTTGATGAAACAGATATCAGTACATTTTACTGACTTAAACTAAAGCTAATCACCACCATTCATTTAGAGAATTGAGCTCCGTACGAAATTAAGAACCATCTAATTAATATAGTTGTAACTTACTTTAGAAAATATTATTAACTTATTTAATTATAAAAAATAAAAGCTGTCAGATAAAAATAGTAGTAACATATTTAATTATAAAAAATAAAAGCTGTCAGATAAAAATAGTAGTAACATATTTCACTTAAACAAGTGATTGCACTTTTTCGAACGAGTTACAGTGGGCTTTGTTGCGTAATTCGATGGAACTAAATCAGGAAGTTACGATCTGATCGGTTACATCAGTTAATCATCGTAGC
>NZ_JAWOTC010000079.1:0-3955 GCF_033338675.1 Vibrio sp. Vb1574 | reverse complement strand
AAAACATCTTGATTCCAAACAGAGTGCAGAAATACTCTTGAAGTGCTTACTTGATATGGTCTATCATGGAAGGACTTACACAACGATTTGGTCATCATTTGTGAGTATTCCGAAAAAACCACTCCGGCAAGAGTGGTTTTTTCACATCTGGGGATAGAGATTAATCCTAAAATCGTTAGATCTCAATGATCAATGCAAAGATCTTTGTTGCATACTCTTCTCAAATTTTTGTTTAATCAGCCCTATGGTATATATCTTTATCAAGAGATATATAAAATGATGTTCTTATCTTTTCTGTAGTAATTAAAAAGTAACCACTATCAACAAGGTGTTTCTTTATTGCATCTTTTCCAATCGTTCCAAAAACAACCCCAATGACAAATAGAAAACAAGGAATGTAAGTTCCTAAATATTTACTCCACTCTTTAGGTAATTCAGGACGCTTATTAAAACAAATACAAACAAACCCTATTATACTTAAAAACCAAAACCATGATAAAAAAGGAACTATAGAAAAAACGGAGGTTAACGCTATAGATTCTGGATGATATATATAAACATCCAGTATTGGGCTTATCGCATCAAATAATAAGAAAGGCATCCCTATTAATACAAGAGGAACTCCTAAAAAAATCAGAATTCTATTTGGCATTTGTGGCCTCTTTTAAGCCATTTATTATGTTTTCTTCTATCTTGTTTTCATCCCAAATATTAGAAATAATTACATCAACACCAACCCAAACCATCGCACCAACCACCATAGGAATGGCAACTCCAAGAGCGACCGTCAAGCAAATAATCCCACCGACAACTGCACCAGTGGCTAAAAGCTTAAACAAATCACTTCCCATACTACCGCACCAATCAACTAAATGATAATCATCATTAAACATCAATTCATTAGTATTGATTGTTGCCGATATAATTAAACTTAAAACAGCCCCTTTCTTAAATCCATTTAATGTATCTTCAGCTAAAACACCCAACTGCTTAATTGTAGGGTTTGTAATTCTATATGGATAATTTTTTTTGATATTTAATCCATTAACAACAGCATAATACTTCTTAGGGTCATTCCAGAGACTGGATATTATTACTCGTTCTATTCCCTGAGCATCAATATATTGTTTAACTGTAATACCAAAGCCACCTAAAGCTTTTGATATTTTTGCCGCAGTAATAATACCTATGCCCATATCTATTTTTGAATGAATGTCATCTAATAGTTTCAGAGTTTCACTTCCAATCGTTTCCCCTTCTTCATTTTTTTGATGCCAGATATTCATCGCACACTTTGCGGCATCATCAACAGAGAAAATACAAACTTGTGTATGTCTACCTTCTAAGTATTCTTTCAAATCGTCTTGTAGATCTTTGTTCCATTCTGGCTCTGTTAGATCGTAGGCCTGTAACGCTGCCGCGTTACGTTCTGCAGTAGCACGCACACGATTTTTTTCCCAACGAGCGTAATCTTCTTGGGTATACGTCAATTCAGCTTGACGCTCTCGACGTTGGCGGGCAGCTCGCTCCCTTACTGTTTCTTCTCGAGCTTGCGGTTTTCTTAATGACTCTTCTTCATGGAGTGGCTTATAACCTCCACCAGAAGAACTCAACGGTTTTTTCTTTCTATCCAAAAAATTGTGTGGCATCAGTTCACCTAACCTCAATTAACGTGATGACATCATAACGACACTTAAAGGTGCGTAATATTGGTCATATGTTAAATAGGCAACTTCACTATCAAAAACACCACTTAGAAGCCCCTCAAACGCTCTAGGCACGATTTCAGACTGAAATCCGGCACATTACCCACCAAAAAACATTTGAAAGTTTGTGACACTTTGAGAGCGATTTACATAGCAATCTAACTAACTTCTAAACTCACTCAGAAACACCTCTGAAATGCTCGTTTTTCACATGTTCAACCTGCAACTAGGCATCTATCATTATCCAAAAATAAAAATGCCTAGTTGGCTCAAACCGCACAAACGGTCATTTGCCGCGTCACAACAATCATTCGAATTAAACTCACATTCACTGAACCAAAGAGTAACTCTTGTTACTTCAAAACTTGGCTCAAATGACAGCAAACTAACAGCGTGAGATCTTAAGATCATAGAGAAAAATGAAACACGCTAACTTGTGTCGAGATTTACGAAAAGAAAGGACGAAAAGCATGAACTTCAAAAAACGTTACATGACCATAATATTGCTCGCATTAGGATTAGGAAGTACTCAAAAAGCGCCTATCAACGAATTAACACTGAACCTTGAGTTACAACATAACTGCTTAGTTTGTTTGTCCTGGTGAAACTAAGCGAAGCGTTTTTACCAAGACAAACGAACCGGCAACGAGCAGCGCGAGGCGACAGTTCGAACAGCGAAACAAAGTGAGTTAGTGAGCCATGTTTTTTTCTGGCTCAATCGCCCAAGCGCCCCCTTGCGGGGTTCAATTGCTAGTCAGAAAAAAATGCGAAGTGTCCAACGTAGCATCGAGAAAACAGGTGAGCCCCCGAACCTTTTTCTCGACAGGGGGAGCCGAACCAAACGCCCGTTCCCGAACGAAAAGGCGAGCAGTTCCCAAACTGCGTTTTGGTTTGGGGGCTTGCCCCAAAATCCGTTGAGCAGGCGAGACCAAGTCCGTATAACGATGTAAAAACGAGACTCTTTGGACTTGTCCAAAAAGGGCGACATTTTTCACGCTCTATAGGGGCTTGGTCTCGCGGAGCGAGGCGGATTTTGCTTTAAATTAGAATTTGAATTGTAGGGGCGTCCAGCCCCGAAGATTTACATTCTAATTCATTGAAAAAGCACGCTTTTTCAATATTCGCCCTTTGGCGAAACTTCTTGTTATTGTTTGGATTTCATCGGTGTCTGCGGTCGGGTGCTATACTCCCCCGATGATAGACACCGATGGCAGAGGCCGATGAACACACAATATCTGATCCAAGATAAAACCGAACGTTACCAACGAAATGCAGACAACATGCAATGCGTCATACAATTTTTAATACAAGAAACGTACTCCACAATCACCAACTTAATGGTGCTTTTGAATTATCAAAAAAGGCAGCCTCTCGATCGTTTACTGGCAAAACTAAAAGGCTTAGGTCTCATCAAAAAGTACGAACTAAAAACGCCAAGAGGAAAGCTTGCATTGTGGGGAGTGACCGACTTAGGCCTTGCGCAAAACCAACAGAAAAGTAATGGCAGAGAGAAGAGTTTTGTACCGTACCGAGTCACGGCCAAGAATGCAGAACATAAAATGAAAGTACAGTTTGTGCAGCTCCAGCTACAAAAAAATGGATGGCGTGATTGGGAAAATGGTAAGCATGAAGATGTACGCAAAAAATATCAGGTAGCACACAAACCGGATGGCTTGGTGAAAAGTCCTTCGGGAGCAAAGATTGCACTCGAACTGATGCAAACAATTCAAACGCCATCACGCTACAGGACCATTTTTAAAGAGCACATACAGGCAAAAAAAGAGGGGTACTGGCATGCGGTCTTTTTCATCGTTGAGAGTAACGAAATGAAAAAGCTGTTAGAGAACCACTTCAACAAAATTGAATACATAAGGTTCAAAGAATCGAAGCACCCATTCGAGTATTATCGTTCAAACCTTTACCGAATCTTCACATTAGAAGAGGTAAAGACCTTACAAGAAACAAGAGACCAAAAGCGGTGAATAAGGTTGTCGCAAGACTCCCCAAATCAGCCCTTTCGGCTGCGCCGACCCCTACCCATTTCAACTCTAAACTTGAGTGATTTGGGTATCATCTATGGTCGCTTTCCGTGGAGTTTTGTCTCTTACCCTTTCGGGCTGCCCTGCGCTGTGTGTAAAGCTTTCGCCCCCGTTCCAGTCACACAACACTAATCAGTTATTCCTTTTCCGCTTGTCCCCTCTAGCAGCTACAAGGGGCGGTGTTATCGAGCTTTACGCTTAGTTCTGATT
>NZ_JAWOTC010000078.1:0-4438 GCF_033338675.1 Vibrio sp. Vb1574 | reverse complement strand
AGAGAGAGTATGACAATGAGCAATAGTATTTTTGATGAACTTTATACATCGATGAAGCAAGCCGAAGCGATTGCAAAAGGAGAGCAGACTCCTGCGAATGTCACTCGTTATGAGATTGCCGATGTTAAAGCGATCCGAGCACAACTGGATGTCAGCCAAAAAGAGTTGGCACAAGCGATGGATGTGAGTATTGATACCGTGAAAAGTTGGGAGCAAGGACGGAGAAATCCGACAGGTTTAGCAAGCAAAGTCCTAACTCTACTCTCTAAAGAGCCAGAGCTTTATGCGAAGTTTTCAGTTTAAAGATTAAGAGGTGTCTATGAGTGCAGCTGTTACTTTTGAGCAATTCTGTCAGCGTTACGAGTACGATCCGAGAAGTTCGTTATCTCGATTTGAATATGAGAAGTACAAAGAGAAGAAGTACAAAGAGAACTTAGAGATAGCTAACGAGCTGATCACCAAAGATGCCATCGATAAGATGAAAACATAGAAAAAACGCCCTTAGAGGGCGTTTTTTGTTTCAATCGAACTGCGAACTTTTTGTCCTGTAAATCGCTCTGAAAGCGTCACAAACTTACAGCCCGATTTCTGGCTAATTAGGTAAGGATAAGTGCTTAAAAACGCTCCAGGAGCGTTTTGAGAGCGTCAGATTGGCGTTTTGAGATGCTAAGTCGGCTATTTAACGTAATAGGAATAATAATCACCACCACAACGTTATGTTGCTTTAAATTATGAGCTTCTTTGCTTCGATTTGAAGCCATTCAAATGTGTTTTTGGGCTCTCCATGCATTTCCATTTGATGCCAAAGTTTTTCAAATGACAAAATAGTGACTTGTAGAGCAACTTCTTCATTTCCAATTTCCATTGTTAAATTTTCGAGAAGTTTAATCGTATGAGCATCTACTAAAGTGTCGTATTTTTTTATTTTACACAAAGCCATAACGCAATACTCACAAAGTGTTGATATGCATGTAACTTTATAATAGTGCTCAATTGCGTATATAGTGGTTTTTTTTGGCCTAAGTCTATTAAGAACGTTCAATTGCTCACACAAACCTAGTCTTAAATATGATGTGTATGAGATAAATGGGATAAAGCGTGAAACTAAAAATTTATTTTAAAACATCGAATAACAAAGGCTTTGAAATCGCATCATATCAAGAACATTACGAGACAATTGTTGCTCAATGGCTTTCGTTAGGTCGTACACTAGAATCGAGTTCTTTTTTCCTTGTGCTGTACGATGATGATGGTAAGTGTGTAGATGCCAAATATCTTTCAAAAAATAATTTTAGTCGATTGCTGATAGAGTGGGACTGCTTTGGTTTAAAAGAAAGTAATGAGTAATTTAACGTAACACTCGTTGTGCGAACTGAACGATAGAACGCAAAAGGTTGCCCAAACCGGCGACCTTTTTTACATCTGGCAGATACGAAAAACGCCTCCCAATGGGAGGCGTTTTTCTTGAGGACGTTCATTACCTTAGAAAAGGATCGTTGAGATCCCAGCTCTTTGGTTGTAATCTCAATCCCCAGATGTGACAAAACCGACCCTGCAAGGTCGGCTTTGATCGGAATACTTACCGGTTTGACGGCCTGTGTAAGTCCTTTCATGATAGCCCATATCGTTTAAGCACTTCAAGTATTCCTGCACTCTGTTTGGACTCAAGATGTTTTGGACAGAGCGATGCGCATCAGCCACCGACCAAGGGAAGTTCCAAAGGTGGCAGGTAAAGGCACTAATCAAAACTTGCGAAAGCACGATAAAACCGCTCTCTTGTAGCTGCTAGAGGGAGAACTGCGGAAAAGGAATAATTGATTAGTGTTGTGAGACTGGAATGGGGGCGTAAAGCCTTACTCACAGCGCAGGGCAGCCCGAAAGGGAAGAGACTTACCCAATCTGAAAGCGACCAAAAAGATACCCAAATCACTCATAAATTTGAGTTGAAATGGGTAGGGGTCGGCGCAGCCGAAAGGGTGGTTTGCGCTAGCTTGGCTAGCCTCCTCTTTGCTCTTACTGTCATTGTTTGATACTTCATGATTTCCCTTATTTGCATTTCTTTATCTTACTTTCTATCTTTTGTTAAGCACATAAGCAAGGCTACACAAAGACCCCTCCACTTCGTTACGTTGTCATTGTGTCTTGTAAGGGACGCTACGCTCCCTTAACCCTAGTTAAAAGCACTCAAACTAAAGAATTGCCATGACTGAAAAGAAGAAAGTAATACGAGAAAAGTCCATCAAGATCAGAGTCACTGAGACTGAACTTCAAGCTCTGAAAGATCGGTGTGATGGTGCGGAATTAGCTCCTTGGGTGAGAGCGACTTGTCTTGGGGAACGGACTCTTAAAAGAGCCAATGTTCCTAAAGTAGACCCCGCATTATTGCGCCAGTTATCTGGACTTGGAAATAACTTGAATCAGATCACTAGAGTAGTGAATACCCAGAATTATGATGTCGTGAATGTGGTTCAAGTATTGGCTCAACTTTCAGCAATCGAGCGTCAGCTTGGGCAAATAATGGCACAGTATGAGATCTCAGTATGATTGTTCAGTTCGCTCGTAGAGGTAAGGGCGTTGGGAGTGGCCCTGTTGATTATCTCTTAGGGAAAGATAGAAATCGGGAGAGGGCGACACTCAATCAAGGCGATCCTGATTTAGTTCAATCACTCATTGATTCGAGTCCTTACGCCAAAAAGTACACATCGGGCTTTCTCTGTTTTGCTGAAACGGACTTATCACAAGAGATTAAAGATCGCCTCATGGCTGATTTTGAAAAGGCTTTGTTACCAGGCTTAGACAAAGACCAATACTCCATTCTTTGGGTAGAGCATCTTGATAAAGGGCGGTTAGAGCTGAATTTTGTTATTCCAAATATTGAGCTTCATTCTGGCAAGCGACTTCAACCTTACTACCACTTTGCAGACAATCCTCGTATCGATGCGTGGCGCACCATTAAGAATCTTGAACTAGGGCTTCATGACCCAGATGACCCTGCTAATCAGCAAGGCTTGGTGAGTGCTAAAGACACTCCATCCGATGCAAAAGAGATTCAGCAACTTCTTACCGATGGTCTACTTAATCTTGCTCAATCAGGCGCGATCCGTAGTCGAAAAGGGTTAATTGGTGCGCTTGAAAGCAAAGGATTTGAGATTGCCAGAGTGACAGCTAAAAGCATCAGCATTAAGAATCCCGAAAGTGGGAAACGAAACATAAGATTAAAAGGTTTGTTGTATGAGCAAGATTTTGAATATGGCGAGGGACTTCAATTCGCAATCGAAGAAGCAAGCCAACGCTATCGAGCAAACGCTAAAGAAAGACTTCGAGAGGCACGAACAACGTATTCAAGATGCGTTGAAATCAAGCGAGCAGAAAATCATAAACGACATCCAAGAGCAGCAATCACGTTTGAATCTCTTGGTGATGAAAACATGGATTTGGTTGCCAGTGACCCTGTTATTTTTGGTGATCGTCAGTTACGGGATCGCTTGGTATCAAGGGCAGACGATATTAGACAATCAGAAAAAGATAGCCCGCCAAAAAGCGATCCTAGAGCAGTTCCAGAACAAGACTTGGGGGCTTTCTCTGTACGAGAGCCAGAAAGGGGAACGTTTTATTGTGATACCAGAGGGTTACTCGATTCTGGAGGGGTGGACAATGAACGATGGCAAGAACGAGCTGATCAAGTTGGAGAGGAAATAAATGACCGAGCTAGAGAAACAACTTTTGCACGCCTTCGAGGTTTTAGAGAGGCAGCACAAGGAGCAGCACAGCGAGTTCGTGAAGCTCTACAAGGATTTAGAGAAAAGATTCGAGCAGAGCAGCGAGGAGAACCAACGCTTACAGAGCAGTGTGAGCAGCTTGACCATGCAAGTAAACAACTTGACGCAGCAGCTCCAGTCGTTGGAAAAGCAATACAGCAAGAGCAGTCGTTAGCACGACAAAATCGCAGAGGTCGAGGTTTCGGATTTAATCGTTAATACATTTGAAAATACGCTTGCCAGGAGTACAATGTACTCCTATTCTTTTGGGAGAGGATCGGGTTATTAGCTACGCATTAGAGTTTATTGAAACGCCATTGTTTGAATCTCAGCGAAAAGAGATGCTCACGGATGAAGAGTTTCGAGCGTTGCAGTCAGACATCATCAAAAACCCAGAAATGGGATCGTTGATTGTCGGAACGGGAGGGCTAAGAAAAGTTCGCCTTGCTGGAGAATCGACAGGTAAGAGTGGTGGTTATCGAACGATTTACTTACTGATCCAACCTGATGTTGTCTATTTGGTGTTGCTGTACAAGAAAGGGAGAAAGGACTCTTTAACTCAGAAAGAGAAGAATCTCCTTAAAGAAGTGTCGAGGTCGATTAAGAGAGAGTATGACAATGAGCAATAGTATTTTTGATGAACTTTATACATCGATGAAGCAAGCCGAAGCGATTGCAAA
>NZ_JAWOTC010000077.1:0-4727 GCF_033338675.1 Vibrio sp. Vb1574 | reverse complement strand
AAATTGTGGTGCCCGGAGGCGGAATCGAACCACCGACACGAGGATTTTCAATCCTCTGCTCTACCGACTGAGCTATCCGGGCAACGGAGCGCTATTAAACGGATTTTCCCGCGTTGCGTCAACCACTTTTTTTAAATAATTTCAAAAAAGTGGTTGTTCGAACGCTTTTTATTCAACTGTCACTACAAAGTTTGCTTCGAGTTAAATTCCTTTTTGAAATTTGTAACTTTTTCTAGGTAGCGACGCGCTTCTGCGTTCGGGTGTTTCTTGGTTAACGCCCAATAAACTTGGTTGGGTTGCAATGAATTAAGATCTTGCATTGCGCGTTTGCGATCACTGCGATGAAATGTGTTTAAAACTCCTCCAGTACCGCCATTGTAAGCTGAAATCATGCTGTACTCGAGAGAGGTAGGGTGGCGGACTTCTCTTAAATAACGATTTTTTAAGATATAGAAATACGCAGTACCAGTATCTATGTTGTTTTCTGGATTAAACAAATATTCAGGGCTTGGTTGGCCCGAGCGCTTTTTCACGAGTTTGAACACATCTCGTCCCGCGGTTTTAGGTACAACTTGCATTAGGCCATATGCATTTGCCCAACTTACCGCGTATGGGTTGAAACTGCTCTCGGTTTTAATAATGGCGTATATCAAGTCTTCTGGAATGTCGTATTTCTTGGAAGCTCGACGCACGATATCGGCGTATTGGTAGCTGCGTGTTGAAAAGTGGTCTTCAACCATGGGAATTTCGACATAATACGCTTTCTTGAAATCTACATTTTTGGTTTTTATTTTATTTGCGATGAGGTATTCCGCAAATCGGTTTGCCCGCCAAGACCATTGAATTGGCTTATTGTCTTGGTCGACAACTTGTTTATACAGGAATGGTTGCCCCTCTAACGTGATACCTTTAGAGGAGAACAAGTCGACGTGCGCGGGATCGTCTGGTGTTAATAAGGTGGTGACAATCGCGTCTTTTAGGTGTTTTTGGGGCTCGGTCGGTGATACGGTCTCTATCGTGATCACGCCTTTGCGAAAGTCGACCTCGGCGCGGCTAAGGTAGTTATCGATGTACTTAACGTAATTACTCTTGCCAGCGTACTTGATTTCTTTTTTACCCCAGCGCTTTTGAATATTGCCTGAAAAGCTATTGATTAAGGCATCTAGCGCCGCAGTATCTTTTTCAAATTGTCCTGGTAGCTCAGCTAAGTTATTGGCAAAACGGTTTGTTGGCTCGTAGTTGACGTCATAAATCTTTTCGACGAATTCACGGCTACAGCCTGCCATTAAAAGTGCGGCAGCAATAAAGACAATTTTTTTCATAAGTATCAGAGTTATTGAAGGTAATAGAAAAATGACACCACAAATGGTTGTGATGTCATTGTTTAACTCAAGCGACTTTATTCGCTCGGAGGTGTGTAACCTTCGATATGAACGTCTTTTCCTTCAAAGAGGAAATTTACCATTTCTGTTTCGATCAGTTTGCGGTGTTCTGGATCCATCATGTTGAGTTTCTTCTCGTTGATCAACATGGTTTGTTTGTGTTGCCACTGAGCCCACGCTTCTTTCGAGATGTTGTCGAAAATGCGTTTACCTAGTTCACCAGGGTAAAGTTGAAAGTCTAGACCTTCGCCTTCTTTCTTTAGTCGAGCACAAAATACAGTGCGGCTCATAATGACTCCTTGTATTCAATTAACGAAGTTCGTGGGGTAGCGTTTCCAGCAATAGTTTTACTGGCGCGGCTAAACCGACTTCTTCAGGTTTAGATAAGTTATACCAAAGACCTTTGTTGCCTTCCATTATCACGTCCGGTTGCTTTGATAAATCAATCAAAATTGGCGTGATATCTAGGTGGTAATGGCTGAATGTATGACGAAAGGTAATCAGTGTTTGCTTCTGTTTGATATTGCTGGCTTGAATGCCGCGTTGATCCAGTAGCAATTCAATGTCGCTTTCTGCATCCACATGTTCGGTTTGTGGGAAGCAGAATAAGCCACCCCAAATGCCTGTTTGTGGTCTTTGCTCCAACCACACCTCATGACCATTTTCGGTGTTGTGGTGAAGCATCACGAAACGAGTTTGCTTGATTGGTTTATCTTTCTTCGGTTTTTTGCCCGGGTAGTCGAGCACATTACCTTGTTGTTTTGCCACACACAGGTCAGCAACAGGGCAGAGGCTACATTTGGGTTTGCTGCGAGTGCAGACCATTGCGCCCATGTCCATCATTGCCTGGTTATACTTATCTACATCCGTTTGTGGGGTATGCGTTTCGGCAATTTCCCACAGCTGGTTTTCAACCTTTTTTTGTCCTGGCCATCCTGCAACTGCGAAACAGCGGGATAGGGTGCGCTTCACGTTACCATCAAGAATCGCGTGTGGTTGTTTATACACAGACGATAAAATGGCGGCAGCGGTAGAGCGACCAATCCCCGGTAGGGCGTTCATTTTCTCTATATCAAGAGGAAACTCACCATTGTATGTAGAGGCGACCTCTTGTGCTGCTTTGTGAAGGTTACGGGCTCGGGCGTAATACCCTAAGCCAGTCCAAAGGTGTAGGACTTCATCTTGCTCAGCATTGGCAAGATCGATTACGGTTGGAAAGCGCTCCAAGAAACGTTGGTAATACGGAATAACCGTAGTGACCTGAGTTTGCTGAAGCATAATTTCAGACAACCAGACACTGTATGCGGTCTTATTTTGTTGCCACGGAAGATCTTTTCTTCCATATGCGTCATACCATTCTAGGATGGCACTGGCGAAAGGTGTCACGACTTGCTCTGTATTCTATTATTGGTTAGGTGCAAAATTGCACCACATAATGGGCAAGAAGTACAACGGATAAACAGTAGGGATATAAAGAGGTGTTTCGTTGCTTTTGGGTTGCCATAGACCAAGAGCTCAACAAATACTTGCACCTAAGTAAATTCTTTGGATAATCCCCGCTTTGATTAATCAATGTGCAGGCAAAATCAATGAGTGAAGTAACCACTAACGAATACAACGAAGACGGAAAGCTGATCCGCAAAATCCGCAGCTTTGTACGCCGTGAAGGGCGTTTGACTAAAGGTCAAGAGAGCGCGATGAATGAATGCTGGCCTACGATGGGTATTGACTTCAAAGCTGAACTTCTCGATTGGAAAGAGGTATTTGGCAACGATAACCCAGTAGTGCTTGAGATCGGTTTTGGTATGGGTGCTTCATTGGTTGAAATGGCAAAGAACGCGCCAGAGAAAAACTTCATCGGTATCGAAGTTCATAGCCCAGGCGTTGGTGCTTGTCTTGCCGATGCTCGCGAAGCGGGAATTACTAACCTGCGTGTAATGTGTCACGATGCGGTAGAAGTATTCGAACACATGATCCCAAATGGCAGCTTATCGACACTGCAATTGTTCTTCCCAGACCCTTGGCATAAGAAGCGTCACCACAAGCGTCGTATTGTTCAATTAGGTTTTGCGGAAATGGTGCGTGAGAAGCTTATCCCTAATGAAGGTATTTTCCACATGGCGACCGACTGGGAAAACTACGCAGAGCACATGATTGAAGTGATGAACCAAGCGCCAGGTTTCGAAAACATTGCTAAAGATGGTGATTTCGTTCCTCGTCCAGACGATCGCCCGCTAACGAAGTTTGAAGCTCGTGGTCACCGTCTTGGTCACGGTGTTTGGGATATCAAATATAAGCGTATTGCGTAACCAGAGGAGTTCATGGGATGTACCATTACGCGATATTAGCGAATCCGGGTCATAACCGAATTTACTTTGATAGCGCAATGACCATTGCCTGTTCTGAGCTAAAAGCAATTTTAGCTTCACAAGGCGTGGATGTGACAGAAATTGGTAGTAAAGACGTTGGCTTACCTGCTGCGTTGGTGTTTTCTTGTCAGGAAGCGCTAACCGATGAGCAGGCGCGAAGAATCGCAGCCTCTTCGATTTACTATGCGCTATTTGAAGTGCGCGAAGATGGTTTACTTCGACCAGTTCAATCGCCCGTATTTAACACTTTCCCGGAAAGTATGAGTCAGATTTTGCGCTACACCGGGAAAACAAACGAGCAGTTTACCCGTTTGATGGTGAATATCGGCATTAGTGCGTCCAATACGGGAAGTGAACAACTGACCTTAATGGATCCAATGTGTGGTAAAGGTACAACCTTATTTGAAGGCTTGATCCACGGTTTGAACGTGGTAGGGGTTGAGATCAACGCCAAGTGGGTGCAAGAGATCCAGACCTTTATTGTTAAGTTCATGAAGAATGGCCGCTTTAAGCACAAAGTGAGCAAAGAAAAGCGCACTGCGGGTGGCAAGAAAGTGGCGGATGGTTTCGTGGTTGAAGCTGCAGCAAATAAAGAAGATTACAACCAAGGCAATCTTCAGTTTATGAAGCTGTATTCGGCTGATACTCGTATCGCTGATCAAGTCGTGAAAAAGAACTCAGTTGATGTGATGGTGTCTGACTTGCCTTATGGCGTGCAGCACGGCAGCAAAAATGCCAAGGACAGCAAACTGAACCGTAGTCCACTAGAGCTTTTAAAAGAGGCTCTGCCTGCATGGAAAGTGGTATTGAAAAAGCAAGGTTCAGTGGTGTTGTCTTTCAATGAATTCACATTGAAATGGAAAGATGTCGCGGCATTATTTGAAGAGCAAGGTTGGAAGGTACTTTCAGAAGAGCCTTACATCGGTTATCTTCACCGTGTTGATCAATCTATCAACCGCAATATTATTGTGGCAGT
>NZ_JAWOTC010000076.1:0-5810 GCF_033338675.1 Vibrio sp. Vb1574 | reverse complement strand
GACGCTGATAGCGATCCGGTGACTCGCACCATGACAGTGACGTCTGCAGATGGCACGACTCATGACGTGGTCGTGACGATCACGGGCTCAGACGACAAAGCGATCATCACACCAGACCAACCGGGTGATGATAAAGGCGCGGTTCAAGAAGACGTAACGCTGACCACTGGCGGCAACCTAAACGTGGATGACCCTGATGCAGGTGAAGCGGTATTCCAACCGCAAACCGACGTTCAAGATGACAATTGGGGTACGTTCTCTATCGATGAGCAAGGTAACTGGACGTATAAGCTGAACAATAATCATCCAGACGTGCAAGCGTTAGGCGCCGATAGCGATCCGGTGATTCGCACCATGACAGTAACATCTGCGGACGGCACGACTCATGACGTGGTCGTGACGATCACGGGCTTAGACGACAAAGCGATCATCACACCAGACCAACCGGGTGATGATAAAGGCGCGGTTCAAGAAGACGTAACGCTGACCACTGGCGGCAACTTAAACGTGGATGACCCTGATGCAGGTGAAGCGGTCTTCCAGCCCCAAACCGACGTTCAAGATGACAATTGGGGTACCTTCTCGATCGATGAGCAAGGTAACTGGACGTATAAGCTGAACAATAGCCACCCAGACGTGCAATCGTTAGACGCCGATAGCGATCCGGTTATTCGTACCATGACAGTAACATCTGCAGATGGCACGACTCATGACGTGGTTGTGACTATTACAGGTAACAACGATGCTCCTGAATTTATTAGTGGAACGAATGATAGCCACGGCCTAGATGAAGATGGCAAAGCCGATACCGATAGTTACCAATTTAGCATTAATGAGAATGCTGTTGCTGGCGTAATTGGGCAGGTTGAGGCATTTGATGTCGATAAAGGTAGCAATGTAACTTATCAGTTAACCAACCATACTGACCTTTTTGAAATAAACAGTCACACAGGTGAGATCAGCGTTAAAAGTGGCGTAGTCTTTGACCATGAAACGTCAGATAGCTACCAACTATTGGTAGAAGCTGAAGACCAGTCTGGGGCAAAGGATACGGCTAACGTCAATGTCGTGATAAATGACATTAACGAAGCTCCAATCGCTGAAGATGACAAAGGTATTGAGAAAGAGACTAAGGTTTTAGATCACACGAACTGGGACGACAGTGCAGATATTAGTGTGGACTACTACATCGTTGATACCAACACAGGTAACAAAATCGGTGACGCTAACAAGGCGGATTACACTGGTGACGGTGGTACGCATAAGTATGGGGTTAGCTCTTCCTTAGATGGTGGTACGGATCAGGTAAAAGACGGTCAAATTGGATTCGATGATGCTACTTCACACAGTGAGGCTATGCGTTTCACTTTCGCTGATGGACAAGTCGCAGATCATGCTAAAGTTCAAGTTGAAAATCTTTGGAGCTCTTGGGAGCCTGGAGTTGAGCGCGGTGTTTGGAAGGCTTACTACAAAGGTGAGGTTGTCGCTTCGGGAGTATTTGAAGGAACTGGCAATCGTAAGCAAGTTGTAAGTATTGATGCGGATGGTCGATATTTTGATAGCATTGAAATGTCAGCCGTGGGTTACAAAGATGGCTTGGTTGATCCTAAGGGGTCGGAGTACTTTGTAACACAAGTTTCTGCCGATTTGACGAGCTTTGATGAGGACTATCAAACAACAGGAGCCGGTATTCTAGAGCTGGATGTGTTAGCGAATGATAGCGATCCAGACGGTGACGAACTGACTATTATTAACTACCCACAAACAGAATATCTAAACTTAATAGATGGCAAATTGGTGTTTGATGCAGCCAAATATCTTGAATCATTGCCAGAAGATCAGCGCACGATTAAGACTGGGGAAATAAAGGAATACTCATTTGAATACGTCATTGAAGATGCGGATGGTCTGACTGATAAAGCTGAAGTAACAGTGCATGTAGTAGGTGAGCCTATTTCATTGGATGATTCGCATATCATGCTCGATGAGTCTGCAGTTGGTGCGAGTTCTGGCGTACATGCTGAAGGTGATTTAGTTGCCAACCTTGGTTCTGCATCAGATGCTGAGTTCCGATTTGATTCTGAACAGAATCTGGAGACCGTTACCAGTGAAGGCAAGCCAGTGGTGTTTGAAGTGAGTGATGATCGCGGTACTTTAACCGGATATGTTGGCTCAGGTGATGATAAGGTCAAAGTCATTGAAGCGAGCATTGATGGTAAAACTGGGCATTATACCGTCGAGCAATATGAGCCAGTAGATCACTCGGAACTCGGTGCTGACACATTAGATATCCCTGTTAGCGTTCAAGTGGATGCGGGTGGCCGAGTTGAAAATGCAACTTTGCACCTTGGTGTTGTTGACTCTCTACCTTCAGTTAATTCAGAGCACCATGAAATCATGGATGTTGATCCACAAAACAACAGTGTTGTTATCGCGTTAGATGCATCGGGTTCGATGTGGGATGACATGGTTAAAAACGAGCAAGGCGTTGAAGTTACTCGCTGGGACCTAGCACGCAGTGCAATTAAGACCATGTTTGAAAAGTATGATGATCTTGGTGACGTTCGATTTAAGATTGCGACGCACTCAGGTTATCCAGATGGTCAAACGTCTGAATGGCTAGAATCTGTGGATGAGATTGATGCTTACTTGGATTCAATTGGTCGTGGTGGCTGGACGCCATATAGCCAAGCGATTGACCAGGTAAATGCTGCCTTAACTGACCTTAGCCAAGAAACAGATGACACTAGCAATCATCAGCTTTACTTTATTTCGGATGGTGCGCCAAGCGACTTCAATTCATGGACAAATACGTCAGATCCGGCATATACAGAGTTGCGCGAGAGCTTAATGAAGTGGTCTACAGCAGACGATTTTGAAAGTGAGCAGCGCTACGAGTACTTAGCTAATGGTTGGGATCAACCGACAGACGCTGAGCAAAGCATCATTCTTGAAAATGCGATGGATCGCAGTATCGATTCGAGTGGTGCATCTTTAGAGAACATCTGGTCAATTGGTATTGGCGCTGGTGCGGATATGAAATATCTAGAACCAGTTGCAACCGATAAAGGCTCTGCACTGGTAGTAACTGATGACTCACAAATAGAGGGGCTTCTGAACAAAACAGTATCAGGGCAGCTTCAGAGCAATCTTCTAGATGATATTAATGGCGATAGCCAATGGGTGGATCAAATTGAAGTTGATGGTGAAACCTATCATTACAATAAAGCTGATGGCACAGTAAGTGCCAGTAATGGGGCAATTATCTCTCTACACTCGTTAGCAGAGATCGACACAGAGCATGGTACGCTAACTCTTAACTTTGAAAATGGTCGCTATGACTACAAAGCGACGAATGTTAAGGGTCATCAACAAGAAAAATTCAATATCACCGTTCTCGATGCAGACGGCGATACCGCGACTGGTGAAGTGACAATCGATATTCGAGATCGCGCTCCTGAGTTTATTAGCAATACTGATGCAGATCAGACTCATGGAACCGATGTCAGCGGTATGCCAACTGCGGATAATGCAACTTTTAACGTTGCAGAGCAGGAAGCTGGATTGTTGGTGGGTAAGGTTAAAGCTTTCGACCCTGATGGTGCAGATACCATTAAATACGAGCTAAGTGGCGGTGATGCCAATTTATTCCGCGTAGATTCAAATAGCGGTGAGATTTGGCTTAAAGACGGAGTTAAGCTAGACCACTCTGTTCAGGATAGTTATCAGTTGGAAGTCACGGCGACGGATGGTACGGACAAAGACACAACTCAGGTCACTCTAAATGTAACTGAAAACCATGCCCCAACTTCATCGCCAGTACATGGCTTTGCTGAAATGGAAGACTTGCCGATTAACAAAGTGACGGTTGTGTTTGATGAATCAAACAGTATGACTCGCACATTTGATGGGCAAAATACCGTCGGTAGTGAGGCTACTGCACCCAAGACAGAATCAAGAGCTTACAAAGCTGCGGAAGCCCTTCACTCAATGGTTGAGAACATGATTGAAGAGGGTGGGCAATCCAATACTTACATTCGTTTGGTTCGCTTTGATGGAGATACGTCTACACAGAGCTGGTTAACTTTAGATCAAGTAGAGGAAATGAGCCGTCCGCCTTTGCTGAATGGACGTGATTCCAATGATCCTGAATATCTCAGCGAAGTTGCCTCTTACGTGAGTCAATGGTGTGATATTAATCACGGTACGAACACAGACTACAGCAAGGCACTAGAAGCCGTCATGGCCTTCAATGAAATAGGAACTCAATTCCCTTGGCAAGATGGCTTAGATGAAAACGGCAATTTTGATTGGGATCTGTACTTGAAAGAACAGCCAATCGAAAGTAAAGAGACCATATTCTTTATCTCTGACGGTGCACCAAACCCTAAAGAAGGTGAAACAGCAGCTCCAGATTTGAATGAACGATGGGAAGACTATAAGCAAACGCATGATGCCAAAGTTTATGGTATTGGTATTGCAACGTCAGACAATGAAAGTGCAGCCCAAGCACTGGAAGAATTGAGCGACCAAGTTGTATTTATCGATTCTGGCGAGCAGTTAGGCCAATTCCTCAATCATTTTTCACCTGAACCAATTGCTGGTGAGTTGCTGTCAGGAAGCCAAGATGCAGATGGCGACATCATGACAGTCTCTTTGGCTGATGGGGATTTCACTCTTTTAAGTGCTGATTTGCATGATGTCACCGTCGACCAAGACCTTGTTTTTTCGACGAGTCAAGTCGATGGGAGCTTACATGTTGAAACGGCATTTGGCTTGTTAGAGGTCGAGTCAAACGGCAGTTACAGCTTTACACAAAGTGATAGCTTTACCTTAGAAGGTAACCAACAAGTTGATCTTAACTTTCTCTTTAAAGTGTCAGACGGAAGAGGCGGGGTGAGTGACAACGCCTTTACTCTAACACTTAGTGAATCAGGTGCAGACGTCGCTTCTACTGAGCGTCATGCTGTCATGGGTAATGACCTGGTCAACTTGCTTGATGGTAGTGAGACTATTGATATCATGCTGGGACAAGACGGTGCAGATACCTTAAATGGCGCTGCAGGCGATGACATCCTAGTGGGTGGTCTTGGCAATGACATTCTCATCGGAGGTTTAGGGAATGATATCCTAACGGGAGGTGAAGGGAGCGATACGTTTACTTTCACCAATGAGTCTTTAAGTTCTGAAGCATCTATGGATGTCATCAAAGACTTTAATCTCGGTGAAGATAAATTAGACTTGAGTGATATTGTTTCACCAGCAGATGATGATGTGGCGGCCATGGAAGCCTTGTTGGATCACGTCAGCGCTAGTTTTGATGGTGAACAGGATACCCTCAACCTAACGATTACTAATGAGACAGGCCAATCTACATCGGTCGCACTGGAGCACTTCGACATGTCTGGCCTAGAACTGGGCGCATCAGCGACCTCGCATGAAATTGTTGACCAGTTGTTCCAACATCACGTGTTTACAACGGACTAATAATTTATCTTTGGCAAGATAACCATTAATGTTAAGCGGCATCTGAACTATTCAGATGCCGTTTTATTTTGGTTAATCCAGGGACTACATATTCTGATAACTCGGTCCACCGCCACCTTCTGGTGCTTTCCATGTAATGTTTTGCGATGGATCTTTGATGTCACAGGTTTTGCAATGCACACAATTTGCGGCATTGATTTGGAATATTCGCTCGCCTTCGACTTCTACCACTTCATACACGCCAGCAGGCTTTGTTGCGTAATTCGATGGAACTAAATCAGGAAGTTACGATCTGATCGGTTACATCAGTTAATCATCGTAGC
>NZ_JAWOTC010000075.1:0-6369 GCF_033338675.1 Vibrio sp. Vb1574 | reverse complement strand
GGGGTCGCGGGTTCGAGTCCCGTCCACTCCGCCACTTATATTAAGCCTCAGTCGAAAGACTGAGGCTTTTTTCGTTTCTACTGCGGCGTTTCCCTGAAGTGTGTTTACACCTAACTAGACTACTCCCCATAATCCCTACTAAGCGAACTCTGCGTGATTACACACTAGGCTTTAATTAATATAGGCCGTTGATGCTGTGGAAAGACAATATGACCTACAAACAAACCTAAGTAATCTATGGTATTCAAAGGCATTCAACGGCTTGAATCTTGATGAGAAAGAAAAAACGAACTGTGCGCATAATCCAGAAAAGCGTCATATATACCTCCAATCTCTCCTGGCTCAAAAATCAAACGACTTGAAAAGAATTGGAAGGTGAAAGATTGAAGGAGCTCTTCATTAGCGAGGTGATGATTTTCGACGCTGAACATTTGATGAGTCTCAGAAAAAATATATCGCCAAGGGGTAAGAAGCGCCAGAACAGAGAGGGGGAGCTTAGCTCGAGGCTGTAAGCTATGCGGAATAACTCACAAACGTCAAAGCTCAAACCCATTAAGAGAGTCGCTCTAGATCTAAGTGGTTATGTGCTCACTAGCGGTACTAGAAAATAGTTAAGTATTCCAAATGGATTATATGAAAAAGCCAACTGCTAAAGCGGTTGGCTTAGTATAAAAATCTCGACGTACTTTAGAGCGAGAAATGATGTCTAAAGAATACGCTTTAAAACACCATCTGCCTTTAGGCGGGTAATTTTTCTGACCAGTCGCTGTACCCCTATAGGATAGTCTTCTACTTTCTCTAATTGCTTATAAGTACAGATAAGGTGAGTATGCTCAAGAATACGCGAAACTTCGTCTTCAAACTTCTCAGTGAGCTTCGCATAATTGTCTTGTATGAGTAGTCCATTTTCTAGGTCGAGTGACCAAGCACGTGGATTTAAGTTATTCCCAGTAAGTAGCATATAGCGTTTATCAACCCAAATACCCTTAAGGTGGAAGCTGTTATTGTCATGCTTCCATAGGTGAATTGACAATTTACGTGCGGCGATATTCGCTTCATTGGTTTTCGCAAAGCGACGTAAATTCACTTCGTAAAGATATGGAAGTCCGCCAATGGTTTTAAAGTCTTCCTCAGGTGCAATGTAAAAGTCGTTGGCGGTTTTATCACCCACAACAATAGTTACTTTCACACCACGCTTCATGGCTCGTTTCACTTCACGATGAAGTGCTTTAGGGAAGTTAAAGTAAGGCGTACAAATGAAAATTTCGTCTTGGGCTGCTGCCAATAACTTTACAATCTGTTGATTGAGTAGATTACGGCGTTTGCCTAGCCCAACTAACGGAGTGACTTTTACGCTTTCTTCTGTTGCAGCTTGGTCTTCAAACTTATAATTGGCTTGAGCAAGAGAAGCCCTCAGTTGGCGAATCGCCGACTTAATTTCTTTGGTTTCTGGCTTATCTTTTCCTGCAAGATCATTAACGGCAGGGTGAGCAATCATTTCTTCCTGAATGAATTGCACCATTGAATTCGCTAAAGATTCATGTCGAATCACATGGTAACGATCAAATCGATAACGTTCATGATAATGGAGATAAACGTTATTTAAGCTCGCCCCACTGTAGATAACAGTATCATCGACAATGAAGCCTTTTAAATGCAGTACCCCAAAAACTTCTCTGCCACGCACTGGTATGCCATAGACAGGGATTGGGTGTTGGTATTTGCTGGCATATGCTTTGTAAAGCGCTGAATTACCCTCAGATGTCTCCGCACCAATCAGGCCACGCTGCGCTCGATGCCAGTCGACACAGATATTGATGTCCAACCCAGGATTGCGCTGTTTCGCTTCATAAAGCGCAGTGAGAATTTCACGTCCAGCTTCATCATCTTCCAGATATAGAGCGACTAGGTAAATTCGCGACGTTGCTTTGCTGATAGCATCTAAAAGACGGGTTCTGAATGATTCTGCTGAATACAGAACATCAAAGTCTTCCGGATTGACAGCGAGACTTGGCAACTGTTCGAATGGATTCCTACTTACTATCATATCGGTATGAGTACCTTAGTTTAGTGCAATATTGCGAACCTGCCATTTTATCAAAGATATGATTTACCTGGCTACAAAAGCACGCGTTTTGATGTCGTTGAAGAGATGAATTGCATTGGAATGAGATCTTTACCGCTATCTACATAACGTTGAAATGCCATTTTTAGCGGGTGTGGTAGCTCAGAGCAATCAATTGTTGTGAATCCATGCTTGGAATAATAGGATTCGAGATGTGTAAACGCGAAGCAATAATCGCCATCAGTGAAAACATTGTTTTTACAATGAGTTAGTAGTTCTTTTCCAATCCCTGTTCCCCTAACTTTCGGAATGACCAACATTCCTGTCAATAGACGAACTTTATCTACACTTTTTAAACGTAGTAACGCAATGATTTCACCTTTATGGCTTGCTGTAATGATCAATTCATCTTTTTTGGCTCGACCCGCAGGGTAATACGCTTTGTATAGTTTCTTAATGAGGGGGAGCTTGATGGGATTTAACACTTCTATGATTAATGAGTCTGGTATTGTCACTGCGGTTAAAAGATAACTAATGTAGAATGTCGACAGTTTAAGAGAATCTTATCTGGTGTTGCAAACCTACTATGCAAATTAAAACAAATGCGAGCCTAAAGGCTTACCATACTTTTGGAATTGAACAATCGTGTTCCTATTTAGCTATCGTTGAGTCGCTTGAAGATGTTATTGAGCTATTTCAAAACCCAAGATTCACCCATTTACCGAAACTTTTTTTAGGTAAAGGAAGTAATGTTCTTTTTACAGAACATTTTGAGGGATTAGTGATTGTTAATCGAATCATGGGTAAAGAAGTCACGGAAACGGATGAGCACTACCTATTACATATTGCCGGTGGTGAAGATTGGCCTGAATTGGTTTCCTGGTGTGTGAATCAGGGGATCGGTGGGATCGAGAACTTAGCTTTGATTCCAGGTTGTGCTGGCTCGGCTCCTATTCAGAACATTGGTGCGTATGGCCTAGAGCTAAAAGACATCTGTGATTATGTAGATGTTCTTGATCTAACTACGTTTGAAAACAAAAGAATGCACGCCCAAGACTGTGAGTTTGCCTATAGGGATTCCATATTTAAACATGCGTTGCACGGAAAGTGCTTTATCACCGCATTAGGGCTTAAGTTGGCGAAGCAATGGCAGCCGATTAACCAGTACGGTCCTTTACAAAGTATCCCAGAAGAACAACTCAGCCCTGCTTCTATCTTCGAACGAGTATGCCAAGTGCGAAAGGCAAAACTGCCAGATCCAACCAAGATAGGTAACGCAGGTAGTTTCTTTAAAAACCCAGTGATCACGCAAGATCACTATGATCGACTCACAAAAAAATCCCCTAACGTAGTGGCCTACCCAGCTTCTGGAGGAATGAAAATTGCTGCTGGTTGGCTTATCGATCAGTGTGGATTAAAAGGGAAGTCTGTACACGGTGCGCAGGTCAACCCTATGCAAGCTTTGGTTTTGACCAACATGGATAATTGTAGTGCTGATGACATTGTCGCGCTTGCTTCTTTAGTGAAGCAGACGGTATGGGATAAATACCAAATCATACTTGAGCATGAAGTACGCTTTCTCAATCGTACCGGGGAGACGAATTTGACTCAGATCGAGGCATCTAGATGAGAAAAGATCACTCTACGAAACTTCATATTTTAAGGTTATTAAGTGATGGAGAGTTTCATTCAGGAGAAGCGTTGGGCGACGATCTTAATGTTTCCAGAGCGGCAATCGCTAAGCACATTAAAGGTCTTAGTGAATGGGGTATTGATATTTATCGAGTGCAAGGGCGTGGTTACCAATTAGCTTCACCATTGCAGTTGTTAGACGAGACACTCCTGACCACTAGCTCGGAGTCACTTGTTGAACTTGTCCCTGTGATTGACTCAACGAACCAGTATTTGCTCGACAGAGTCGTGGATTCGGAAAAGGGCCGTGTTTGTATTGCTGAATATCAAGCACAAGGGCGTGGTCGCCGCGGTAGACAATGGGTCTCACCGTTTGGCTCTAACTTATATCTCTCTATGTATTGGCGACTGGATGCGGGAATGGCTGCGGCAATGGGCTTGAGCTTGGTGATTGGGATTGCCGCAGTGGAAGCTCTGGAAGAAGTAGGCATGCAAGGTGTTAAACTCAAGTGGCCGAATGACTTGTATTATCAAGATAAAAAACTGGCCGGAATCTTGGTTGAAATGTCGGGTCAGGCCGGTGGGGCTGCTCATCTAGTGATTGGGATGGGCCTGAATATTGGAATGCCTGACGACCAGCCTGAGATTGACCAGCCATGGACCACGTTGAACCAAGTAAATCAGAGTCTCAAGATCGATAGAAATGTTCTAGCAATGACACTTATCAAGCATTGGAATTCCGCACTTGTCGAATATGAAATGAAAGGACTTACTGGCTTTATCGAACGTTGGAATCGGTTAGACAATTTCCTTAATCGTCAGGTCAAACTGCTTATTGGTCCTAGAGAGGTATATGGCGTCGTTCGAGGCATCGATCATCAAGGTGGAATATTAATTGAAACCTCCCAAGGACTAGAGACTTATATTGGTGGTGAAATCTCGTTGCGTAAAAGTGACTAATCTTCGATTACTTTCGCAACGAGACTTTATCAACCAAGTGGTTAACGCCTTTGTGTAGAATCAAGTGGGCTCTCTCACGAGTTGGAAGAATATTCAATTCTAAATTGAGCCCATTAATATCATGCCAAATTTGCTTCGCTTTTTTCTTTGCGTCATCGACAGAGAGTTGTGTGTAGTGGCTAAAATAAGAGCCAGGTTTCGTAAAGGCCCCTTGGCGAAACTTTAAAAAGCGTTCTACATACCAATGTTCAATGGTCTCTGTTTCTGCGTCGACATAAATTGAAAAATCTAAAAAGTCAGAGACGAAGACACGATGCGGGTCATGTGGATAGTCCATTCCACTTTGCAGAACGTTTAAACCTTCAATAATAAGAACATCCGGTCTATCCACTTTTCTTAGTTCATCAGTAATGTCATACGTGATGTGAGAGTAGATGGGTACTTCAAGATCGGGCTTTCCTGCCTTTACGTCAGACATGAACTCGACTAAACGCTTGATATCATAGGATTCAGGGAAGCCTTTACGATGCATGATACCGCGTTCTTCTAGTACTTT
Source organism: Vibrio sp. Vb1574 (assembly GCF_033338675.1). Lineage (NCBI taxonomy): Bacteria > Pseudomonadati > Pseudomonadota > Gammaproteobacteria > Vibrionales > Vibrionaceae > Vibrio > Vibrio sp. Vb1574. The sequence continues at coordinate 1,156 of NZ_JAWOTC010000075.1, read as the reverse complement.
TTTCGGATATAGGAAGCCATCTGTTGTAACCAAGGAGACTTTGGGATGATTCTCCCAACGAGAAAGCAATGCCGTTAGAATACGAGCAGTCGTACTTTTGCCTACAGCAACACTGCCAGCGATACCAATTACGAAAGGGGGAGCATGTTCCTCTGTATTTAAGAATTGTTGTAATACGGAATTGCGGCTTTGACGAGCTTGGACATACAGATTCAAAAGACGAGACAAAGGAAGGTAGATCTCTACCGCTTCCTCCATGGTTAGGTTTTCATTAATGCCCTGAAGCGCAGTCAAGTCGTCTTCAGAAAGTGTCATCGGTACAGAGTTTCTTAACTCGGCCCAATTTGCACGGTCAAATGACAAAAATGGACTCATGGGTCTCTTTTATCCTTGGTTTAATAGAAGCAAGAACATACATCAAGCGAACTTCAAAGCAAACGACAAAGGTCGAAGTTTGCTTTAAAAAAGCTAAGTTTGTACGAATTTGCAGCAAACGAATCTAAAAAATCGAAATTTATGATTTTTTTTCAAATTACTATTGCAACCTAGAAAATCATTCAATAGAATGCGCACCACTTATGCCGACTTAGCTCAGTAGGTAGAGCAACTGACTTGTAATCAGTAGGTCACCAGTTCGATTCCGGTAGTCGGCACCATTCTTTCCTTTAGTAGTCTGAATGGCTTGAAAATTTGGAGGGGTTCCCGAGTGGCCAAAGGGAGCAGACTGTAAATCTGCCGGCACTGCCTTCGATGGTTCGAATCCGTCCCCCTCCACCATATTCTTTAGGAAATAGCTCTCAGAGTTACGTGTTGCGGGCATCGTATAATGGCTATTACCTCAGCCTTCCAAGCTGATGATGCGGGTTCGATTCCCGCTGCCCGCTCCACTCTAATTTGAGTGCTGATATAGCTCAGGTGGTAGAGCGCATCCTTGGTAAGGATGAGGTCGGCAGTTCGAGTCTGCCTATCAGCACCAGCTCTCAAGTTTATTTCCTTTTGATATTAGATTTACCAATTATCTTTTTTTGGTTGCGTGGTCAATTTGGGCCACCTAAATCCGTACCTAGAGGGACCACTCATGTCTAAAGAAAAATTTGAACGTACGAAACCGCACGTTAACGTTGGTACTATCGGCCACGTTGACCACGGTAAAACA